>JAIXZD010000284.1 GCA_027489895.1 Planctomycetaceae bacterium | reverse complement strand
CGGTCTGGGGTGAACCAGACGAAATCCCGCAGGCCGGGATTCCGGAGGGAACGACGAGTGCGGGCCGGGACGAGTCTGCGCGGCGCGGGCTGGGGAAGCCTCACGGCTTCCGCTACGGAGGGCGGTTACAGCAGGCCTTTGATGACGTTGCCTGGTTCGAGGGCGGGGACGGGGCGGCCGGCGTGGTTGGTGAAGTGCAGCGACCGATCGACGCCGAGCAGGTGGTACATCGTGTGATGGATGTCGGCCGGGACGAGGGGATCGTCCTTCGGCACTTCGCCGTTGCGGTTGGTGCTGCCGATGATGCGGCCCCCCTTGATCCCGCCCCCGGCCAGGAAGCAGAACATCGCCTGACCCCAATGGTCGCGTCCCGGAGTCCCCATACTCATGGGGGCGCCACCGTTTCCGCCGTCGTTCATGCGGGGGGTGCGGCTGAACTCGCCGCAGAGAATCACCAGAGTGTTCTCCAACTGGCCCCGCTGGTCGAGGTCTTCGATGAGGGCGCTGACGAGCTGATCGATCTGCGGGAGGTAGCGTTCCATTCCGGTCTTGAGGTCCCAGTGATGGTCCCAGCCGCCGAAGTGGACGCTCACCATGGTCGACCCGGCTTCGACGAGGCGGCGGGCGAGCAGTGTCGACTGCCCCCACGAGTGGCGGCCGTACCGGTCGCGGATGCGGGGGTCTTCGCGATCGATATCGAAGGCCTGACGGGCAGCGGTCCCGGTCACGAGGTCGAACGCGGCGCGGTCAAACTTGTCCATCGCCTCGGCCGTTCCCTTCTGGTCCGATTCCTTCCGCATGCGATCGAACGTGCGGGAGAGGCTCTGGCGATCTTCCAGGCGGCGCAGGGTGATGTCGCCCGGCATGACGATGTTGGGGACCTGAAAGTTCGGGCTGTTCGCGTCGTTGACGGTTTCAAACGGGTTGTGTTGCAGGCCGACGTAGTTCGCCCCGAAGTAACCCGGACGCAACCCCACGCTCATCGAGAAGGGGACGCCAACGTGGGCGGGCATTCCGGGCGTGCGGGGGCCGGTGACGGCCGCGGCCATCGCGCCGACGAACGGGTCCTTCTGGGCATTCAACAGACCGTTCACGCCGCCGCGCCCGGTCAGCATGTAATGGGCGCCGGTGAAGTGGTCGCCCTGGTCGTGGTGGAGCGACCGCACGAGCGAGAACTTGTCGGCGATCTTCGCCTGCAGCGGGAAGAGTTCGCTGATCTCGATCCCCTCGACATTCGTGCGGATCGGCTTCCAGATGCCGCGGACTTCGGCCGGGGCTTCGGGCTTGAGGTCGTAGAGGTCGAGGTGACTGGGGCCGCCGTCGAGCCAGAGCAGGATGCAGCGGGTGTCGCGACCGGAGCGGTTCCCGGAGGCGGTCGCGGAGTTTGCAGCGGCATCCTTCGCGCGGAGCAGTTCCGCCAGGCCCACGCTGCCCATGCCTGCCATCCCGATCTGCAGAAAGCTGCGGCGGGATTGACCATCGCAGTACTGCGAGGCGCGCGTTCGATCGGACCAGATGCGGAGCATGACAGTCTCTCCAGGTCGGGTGGTCGCAAGGCGGGGGGGACGAACCGACCCGGCGTCACCGTGTCTGCTCTTCCTCAAGGATTTGGCTGGTGGACAGCGACGACCAGTTCGTGCCCACGGACGCAATATGCGACCCACTAATGAGTTTAGTTCGGTTACCGGCCCAATACAACAAAAGTCGCTGATTTGTTTCCCGGACCGTGGGTGTTTTGCCGTGAACACAGGCCACGTACAACCGGTATGATCGGTGGAGTCGTGCGGGTGCGACGGTGAATGGCGGAGCGGGAGTCGGGGTGACTATGTCGATTGTCAGGTTTTCCGTTCGGAACCCCGTGCTCGTCAACATGCTGATGTTCCTGATCATTGTGGTCGGGGGGGTCATCGCGGGCACAACGGTGCGGGAGATGTTCCCGGAAGCCCGTCCCAAGAAGCTGGTGATCTCCACCGTCTACCCCGGCGTTGCCCCGGCCGAACTCGAAAAGGCGGTGACGATCAAGATCGAAGAGGCGGTGCGGGACGTCGAAGGGGTCGAGAAGCTCGACTCGTCGGTCAGCGAAGGGATCTCGGCCACCACGCTCACGCTGCGGGGTGACGTGCGAGATGTCGACCTGCTGCTGCAGGAGGTGAAGGCCGAGATCGATGCGATCGAGGACTTGCCCATCGACGCCGAAAAAACGACGGTTCGCAAGATGGAACCGAAGCTGCCGGTGATCAGCGTCGCGATCTTTGGTCCGGGGGACGAAGCGGCCCGCAAACTGGCCGCCCGTTCGTTACGCGATGAATTGCTGCTGCTGCCGGGTATCAGCGAGATTCAGGTCAACGGCCAGCGGGACGACGAGATCAGCGTCGAGGTGCGGCCGGAAAAGCTGCTCGAGTACGACATCACGTTCGATGAGGTGGCCGCCGCGATCCGCGAGACGAATCTCGACACCTCGGGCGGACAGCTTGAAGGGTCACGCAGCGTGCTCTCGGTCCGCACGCTCGGTGAGAAGCAGAAGGGCTCGGAACTGGCCGGGCTGCATGTCCGCAGTCTGCCCGATGGTCGCCGGATCACGCTGGCCGATGTCGCCGAGATTCGCGATGAGTTTGTCGATACCGACCTGGAAGGGTTTTTTGATGGTCAGCCCGCGACCTCGCTGATCGTTTATAAGACGCTGTCGCAGGATGCGATTGTCATTTCGTCGCTGGTGAAGGCGTATATCAAGGGGAAGCAGGGCGCGCCGTTCGATCCCTGGGGCATCTCGGCGGCGTGGGAACGTCACCCCGTGGTGCGTCCGTTCGCGGTGGCGTGGGCGTATGGCGGGCGATTTCTGGCGACCACGCTTGGCAAGCCCGACCCGCAGCCGATCTACGACCAGAGCCGGGGCAAGCCGTTCACGCACAACTTCCAGGTCGCGCTGCACACCGACATCGCGCGGTTTGTGGAAGGCCGGATTGAACTGATGGTGGACAATGGCGTGCAGGGCCTGGTGCTGATCCTGATTTCGCTGGTGTTGTTCCTCAACTGGCGGGTGGCGTTCTGGGCGGCCGCGGGGCTGCCGGTGACGTTTCTGGGCACGTTCATTCTGCTCTGGTCGTTCGATGTCACGCTGAACCTCGTCAGTTTGATGGGGCTGATTATCGTGCTGTCGATCGATGTCGATGAGGCGATCGTCATGGCGGAGAACGTCTACCGCCACATTGAAGACGGGCTGTCGCCACACGACGCGGCGATTCGCGGGGCCGAGGAGATGATGTGGCCCATCGTGGTGATGACCGGCACGACGATCGGCGCGTTTGTCCCGCTGATGTTTTTGCAGGGGCAACTGGGCGACTTCTTCCGCGTCCTGCCACTGGTCTGTATCGCGGCGATGACGATGTCGATGATCGAGGCGCTGGTCATTCTTCCCGCGCACCTGAGTGAACTGCCCGACCTGCGGAAGCAGCCGGTCAAGGCGTTGCTCGCGGCCAAAAGCAAAGGCCCGATCCGCAAGCTGAAGGAGGCCTGCTCGGCCGCCTTGAACCGGGTCCTGTATCTGCTGGTCGATGTGATCTACGACAAATTCATTCGCGTCTCGATGGAATGGCGCTATGTGACGCTGACGGTGGCGATCGGCTCGCTGGCGATTTCGCTGGGGCTCGTGGCGGGCGATGTGGTTCGCGCGTCGTGGTTTCCGAAGATGGACAGCGAGACACTCACGGGGAGCATCGAACTTCCGGTCGGCACCCCGGCCTCCCAGACCCGCGACAAGCTCCAGGAACTGTCGGACGCCGCCCTCAAGCTGCCCGAAATAGTCAACGTGCAGACATTCGTTGCCAGGCAGTACGACCTGGGCGGCGAAGGGATGGAAGGGGCCCGCGACAAGTCGCACCTCGGGCAGATGATTATCGAACTGAAGGAAGCGACCAACCGCACCCGACATAGCGAGCAGGTGCTGGCCGATCTTCGGGCGGCCTCGGAAAAGCTGACCGGGGTGAACAGTGTGACGTGGCAGTCACTCAACGGAGGACCGGCTGGTCGCAGCCTGGAGCTGAAGGTTTCGGGCGACAACTTCGACGACACGCTCACGGTGGCCGACCTGCTCCGCGATAAGATCGCCACGTTTCAGGGCGTCTACGATATCGATGACAATCTCGATCGCGGGCAGCGCGAGGTGCGACTGGGGCTCAAGGAATCGGCCCGCGCAACGGGAGTCACCACCGCGATCCTGGGTCACGAAGTGCGGAACGCCTTCTACGGTCGCGAGGCGCGGCGGATCACGCGGAACCGCGAAGATGTGAAGATCATGGTGCGGTATCCCGAGTCGCTGCGGCGGGATATCGACCATATCGAACGGATGTGGATCCCCGCACCACAGGGCGCGGTTGCCAATCGGCCGGGCGAATCCCGGGCGTGGATTCCACTGGGCGAGGTGGCGACCCTCGTCGAAGACCGCGGCTTCTCGACGATCAACCGGACGAACCAGCAGCGGGCGATCACCGTCGTCGCGGATGTCGACGAAACGACGGGCAACGAGGATGCGATTCTCGTCGCGGTGGGCGAGTGGTTCCGCACGGAGATCGCGCCGAAGTATCCGGGAGTGCGCTATGAACCGCTCGGCAAGACGCTGGAGGTGCAGAAGATGCTGGGGGGTCTGTACCTCGCGTTTCCGGTGTCGATTCTCATCATTTACATCCTGCTCGCAGGTCTGTTCCGGTCGTACCTGCAGCCGCTGGTGGTGATGATCGCGATTCCGTTTGGCGTCCAGGGGGCGATCATCGGGCACTGGATCATGGGGTATGACATCACGATTCTGTCGATGATTGGATTGATCGCGCTCAACGGGATTGTCGATAACGATTCACTCGTGCTGGTGGACTTCATCAACTCGAAGCAGCGGGATGGGTTGTCGCTGTTCGAGGCGAGCGTGGCGGGTAGCAAGCTGCGGCTGCGGGCCATCGTCTTGACCACGGTCACCACAACGTTCGGGATCTTTCCGCTGATGATGGAGACCAGTTTTCAGGCGAAGTTCCTGATTCCGATGGCGATCACGCTCACCTTCGGATTGATCTTCGCCACGGGACTGACGCTGGTGGTCGTCCCGGCGATCAATATGGTGTTCGCCGACCTCACCGCGCTTGCCCGGTGGATCTGGACGGGACCGGAGGTGCTGGCCGAACGCGAAGGCCCCCACGATGACGCATTGGCTCCACGTCACGAGCCACACCGGGAGCCGCTGCCAGCCAGTCCGCTGGTGAGTTGAGGGGCTGTATCCCTGGTGCACTTTTTGCGGGTTTACCGCACGGTATGCGTTCTCGTGGCGAGCCGACCCTGTGAGGGGTCGGTGGCGACCTCGCACTTGGTGAAGAGGTGGGGCGTCGACGCCTGCGTCGGCTGGACGAATCGACCGGAATGCGAATATCGCTCCGGGCGTTCCGGTTTCCACCGACCCCTGACAGGGTCGGCTCGCCTGTTCATCCTTTTTCGTTTGAAATCGGGGCGCTAGCCGATCCAGTCCCATGGGCCAGCCTGGAACGCCGCATCAATGTCCGCAGGCGTTTCTGAATCGTCGGACGTGTTGCCCGTCGAGGCATTCGGGGCCGGTTGCGAGGCACTCACCACAGTCGACAGGGCGTCGGTCACGGGGGCGTCCACTAGTCCGGCCGCGGCAAGACTCGTATCGAGAATCAGCCCGAGCGAAACGGAATCGCTCGACAGGTCGGATTCGACCGTCGTGGTTGAAGCGGCCGCTACCACTGGTTCCGCGGCAATGGCCGACGCGGGTGACGACGGCTGAATGCTGAAGTTCAAAGGCCAGGCGTACGCGTACCCGAAGATCGTGTGTTCTTCCCACGTCTGGAACGTGGTCAGGACATAGTTCCGGATGGCGGGATCTTCGGTGTAGAGATGGGTCCCGGTCGTCTTGTTGTACAGCCGGTAGATGGGTGTCGTGTTCGCGACTTGCGTGTCGAACATGAACCCTTCAATGCTCTCGTACCGCCAGCCAATCGTCTGGAGATTGTCGCGCTCCAGCAGGTTGAGAGTGTAGTAATGCTTGCCCGAATTCGGGTTGTAGAGCCGGTAAATCGGCGAAGAGCCCGGAGCCGCCCCGCTGTAGACGCCGAACCCGGGGACGCTCGACGTCTCGTCCCGTAGACCCAGCGACACCGCGTACTGCCATTCGGCCACGTTCGTGGTGAAGAAGTGGTAATCCGCACTGATGTTGTAGGCGCGGTTCATCCGCACGATCGTCGTCGGATCGCCCGTCTGGAACTCTCGTACGGAACTGAAGCGGGCCAGTGCAAAGTCACGGCTCGCGCCCGGTGCTCCCGCCCAGCCCACGGCCAGCAGCTTCTGGTCAGCCGGTTGCAGAACCATGCCCAGCATCTGGGCATCGGCTCCGAAGGAGTAGACCCTCAGCCCGTTCGTTCCGAAAAAGGTGTCGACCGTTCCGTCGACATTCCACCGCACCATGGCGAACGCGCCATTTACCCCAGCCCGAACGGTTCCGCCCACGACGATCCGTCCATCGCGCTGGACAACGACGGCGTTGACGTCGTCCTGGGTCGAGCCAAAGTCGTAGAGCGCCAGTCCCGTGGAGTTGAAGCTGAGGTCCAGGAGGCCGTTCTGATCCAGCCGCATCACAAAGGCATCCTGGTTGCCGGTGGTGGCATCCGTCCGAGCGTAGCCGCCCACGACGATCCGGCCGATCGGCATCCACTGAATGCTGCGGGCGTAATCAATCCCCGTGCCTCCGGCGCTGATGATCGAGATCCCGCCGCCCGAGAACCCGAATCCCGCGTCGATCACCCCGGCATCGAACAGGCGCGTCACGAAGGTGTATTGCACCCCGTTCGACACGGTGTTCCCGGTGACGAGATACCGTCCATCGCCAATCGCCGTGATCGCGGTCGCGACGTCGGCCTGGTTGCCGATGGTCGTGATGTTCGACCCGTTCGAGCCGAAGTTCACGTCCCGGCTGCCGTCCGAGTTGTAACGCTGCACGAGCATCGCCAGGCGAAACTGCCCGGAAACGCCCGTTCCCACCACCGTGTAGCCAGCAATCAAAATCTGCAGGTCGGGCTCGACGATGACCGAGCTGGCCCCGTCGTCAAAGCCGTTGCTTACGTCATTCCGGATCACGCCGGTCCCGTTAAACGTCGTATCGATCGCGCCCGCGGCGGTGAGGCGAAACAGGAAAACATCGCTGTTGCCGCCCGAGTTGTTGGTCTCGCCCGCGACGATCACGGCCCCGTTTGCGTCGACCGTGATCGATTTCGCCCGGTCGAACTGACCGATATTGATGTAGCGAATCCCATTGACGCCGAACGTGGTGTCGATCGATCCATTCGACTGATAGCGGATCACCGCGATATCGGTCGACGTGTTGACATCCGCCGTCGAGCCGTAGACGTTCCCCGCGACCACAAACTTGCCATCGGCCTGCAGGGCAATCGCCTGGCCGGTGTCCGAGCCGAAGGGGGTGGCGGGGGTCGTCACCTTGCCTGAGCCGTTAAAGGCTCCGTCAAGATCGCCCGCGGCGAGCACGACGCGGGGTTCGAGAGTTTCGAGGTCCATTCGACGGCGGCGCGCGTCGGAACGACGGCGCGGAGCCTTACGAAAGGTGTCCGCGAGTTGAAAGAACGGCTTCAGCCAGTCGCGACGCATAGGACTTCCTTGCCCAGAACGGAATTCATCAACAGCCAGACGCGCAGGTCCGTTCGCCCGTGCGATGCGGAGTGATACCCCGATCCCGGAAATTCCGGGAAGGGCAACTTCGCGGAGCCTCCCAAACTGAAAGGCTGGCGCGGGCTTCAAATCGCCGGAACACAAACAGGAACTGAAGAGCCCCGGATTGTGTTCGAACACCTCAGTGGGCGCTTCAGACCGGAGGCGACCACGATTTGCCCACCGAGACCCTCAATAGGACGCCGCCAAACTGCAAGAAGTTACAGCCAAATCGCGATTTTTCCGCGGAAACAGGGCTGTTGTCGATTCCCCCCGATCTGCTAGCCTGCGGACCTCGCCACGCTTTCCATCCGGCCGCTGCCTCGCGGGCCGAACAGGATCCCGGAGCAAAACCGCTTCCGCCCCGCGCGTTCCCGTTGAACGTCAGCCGAACCCCAATCCCTCCGGGTTTGTCCAGACGGTGACCGATCCACCGTCTATGATATTTTGCCGACCCGACCACCATGCCGACGAACATCTTACGCCGACCCAGCCGTCGGCCTCATTCCGTGTTGACGCCCAGTCCCCCCGCTCCCGCGACCAGCCCTCACCCGGTCGCCCTCAACAATCCCAGCTCCGGCCAGAATCCTCGACTTCGTCGCCTGCGCAAGGACTTGCGAGCGAGCGCGATCGATGGCGGGATGTTCAACCTCATGGTGGGCATGGGCGAGACTTATCTCCCGGCCTTCGTTCTGGCGATGGGGTTGGGTGAAATCGCCGCCGGGATGGTTGTTTCGATCCCCCTGCTCGTTGGGGCGACGCTGCAGCTTGTTTCCCCGTGGGCCGTTGCCCGGCTCGGCTCGTACCGCAGTTGGGTGACGCTCTGTGCCGCGACCCAGGGCTGCGCCTTCCTCCCCCTGGCCGCGATGGCCTGGCATGGACGAACCACTGGCTGGGAACTGGCCGAGCTGCTTGGCGTGTACGTCGCGGCGTCGCTCTATTGGGGCGCTGGCCTCGCCGCCGGACCGGCTTGGAATAGCTGGATGGAAACCGTCATCCCGCTTCGTGTCCGCGCCTCGTTTTTCGCGTGGAGGTCGCGGCTGGGTCAGGCGGGGCTGCTTCTGGGGTTCGTCGGGGGCGGGTTGCTGCTGGATTCGGCCCGCAAACAGGGGCAGGTGCTGCCCATGTTTGCCCTGCTGTTCACGATTGCGGCTGTCTGTCGACTCGTCTCGGCCCGATACCTGGCTCGTCACAGCGAACGCCCGATCGCGCCCGACGCCCAACAGCACGTCTCCATTGGTGAGCTTTGTCGCCGGATTGGGGCCGGGCGGGGCGAGCGTGTCTTGCTGTTCTTCCTGGCGATGCAATGGGCGGTGCAGATTTCAGGCCCGTACTTCAACCCGTACATGCTCGGGCAGATTCGCATCTCGTACTTCGACTATATGCTGCTCATGGCGGCGTCGTTCTGCGGGAAAATCGTCGCGCTGCCAGCCTGCGGGAAGCTCGCCTATCGCTTTGGAACCGACCGACTCCTGTTGATTGGCGCGATCGGAATTTTCCCGCTGGCCGGCATGTGGCTGTATGCCGACGATTTTCCCGAGATGCTCCTGCTGCAGTTTGTGGGCGGGGTGACGTGGGCCGCGTACGAACTGGCGACGTTGCTCACGTTTTTCGAGCGGGTTCGCAGCCAGGAACGGACTAGCATCCTCACGCTATTCAACTTCCTGCACTCGGCGGCGCTCGTGGCCGGATCGCTCGTCGGGGGCTTGTTCCTGCAGACCCTGGGCAAGAATCCGGAGGCGTATCTCGCCCTGTTCGCACTCTCGTCGATCGTGCGGGCCGGTGTTCTCGCGTGGATGTGGCTGGCCCTGCGAACGCCGCATACCAGCCCGGCCACGACGCCACCTGTTCCCGCCAGCAGCGTTCCCCAACCCTCGTAGCGGAAGCCGTGAGGCTTCCCCCAGCGCCCGCCCGCTCTCGGACACCCCTTCCCTCAGAACAACCGCTTCTGACGGACCACCGCCGGCGGTGCGGGCAGTTCGATTCCCGCCAGCGCGGCAAATCGCCGCAGAGTGGCCGGGCCATGGCCGGCAAAGTCGTTGTTGAACAGCACCCAGACGTGCCGTGTCTCGGGGGTGATCGCCGCCTGAATCCGATCCCGCCACACCGTCAGTTCAGGCGTCGGGTCGAACAGTTCATGGCTCTCCGTCTCGAACCGGCCATGCTTGCCCACGAGCCTCACGTACAGAAAGTCGGTCGTGGCCATCACACGGGCCATCGGCGGACAGTCGTCATGCTCGAGTCCCACCCACGCCACGCCATACCGGGCCAGTAGCGCCTCCGTCTCGGGATGAATCCAGCTCGCGCAGCGAAACTCGACGGCCAGTCGCGGAGTGTCCGGACGCGCCGCGAGGAGACGTTCGAGGGCGGGCAACTGGCCAATCGACAGTCCCGGCGGGAACTGCAGCAGCAACACGTCCAGTTGCGGACCGAATGGTTGCAACCCCTCGACAAACCGGCGGAACGGATCGATGGCCTGCGACAGCGGCGCATCGTGCGAGATCGATTTCACGACCTTGGCCGAGAACCGGAAGTCGGGCCCCACCGTTTCGACCCACTGCCGGATCCGCTCGGCCGGGGGCAACGCATAGAACGTCGTGTTCAATTCCACGCAGGGGAAGTTCCGCGCGTAAAACGCCAGCCATTTCGACGAGGGAGTGCCGGGCGGATAAAACGGCCCAACCCAGTCGTCAAATGACAGGCCGGTCGTCCCGAGATGCCACTGTGGAGGCTGGGACGGCAGTTCAAGAGTCATCGCCACGCTGTCCGGAGAATCAAAGCCCGACCGTCGCAGGACAACGAGTCAGCCTGATCCTGGCTCGGGCGACCATCGCGAGATCACCAACTCAAAATGCTTCGGAGCGGGCCTATAAGCCGGGTTCTGTCGTGGGCGACCATTTCTCTAGGACGACGGTTGCCCGCCGCCTCCAGCAGCCGACCCGAGAGTGGTAACGGGCCGAACCGACCCGCGTGTTCGCTTGCGCGAACACTCCTCTCTGCTTGGCCTTGCTCCCCGTGGGGTTTACCCTGCCATTCCGGTCACCCGGAACGCGGTGCGCTCTTACCGCACCTTTTCACCCTTACCGATCTGCCGAAGCCGACCGGCGGTTTGTTTTCTGTGGCACTGTCCCGGTCCTTGCGGACGGTGGGCGTTACCCACCACGGCGTCCTGTGGAGCCCGGACTTTCCTCCCCGCACTTGCGCACGCGGCGGTCACCCAGCCCACTCCGAAGCGACGCCATCGTATCAAGTTCGCCGCTCAAATGATTCGCACCTCGTTCGGGGCATGGTGCACGGTCACTCACGATTTTCCGGACATCACGGATAAACGTGGGTGGCCCGACCACCTTGTGGTCGGGTCGCGCAGCGACAGGAAGTCACACCATTCGCGAACAACCGCCAAAACCAGGCACAATGGCAAGGAAGTCTCTCCGGGCGGCCGGGTCGCAAACAAAACTCGGAAACGGCGTCGCGTGCCCTGCCTGCACTGGCCTTGCGGGGCAAGCAGGTAGGCGGCTCACGACTCGCCTGATCGCCGAATTCAACGAGAGTTCGCGGTTTCTGTGAGGGGCAGATTGTCTCATGGTCGGCATGCTTGCCCCGAAACGGTGCAAGCATGGCACACCCTTTGGTCCCCTCGCCGCTCGTGCCAAGCTGAACAACGGGAAGACCCTGTTCATTCGACTCCCTCTACAGGGCCGCTTCCTCGCCCACGAGAATCAGCCGTTCGATCTCGTTCGTCTTGAAGCCCAGCGCCATAGGCTGACGAACTCCGGGCAGCGCGACCACGTCGTACAGCTCGGTCACCAGCGATCCATCCAGCCGCAGCCAGTGGGCGATCTGGCCGGTCTTCAGGTTGATGACCTGCAGCCCGCATTGGGGCTCGGCTCCCTTGGCCGCCAGCCGGTCATCCAGCGGCAGGCCGTGGAACGTGACATGCCGCGGCTTCGACAGCGTCACCAGCGCGTAGTCGCCATGAAACGCGAGTCCGCGCAGATACCCCGGACAGAACGCGACCGCTTCAAACTGGCCCGTCGCGAGATCGACAAACCCGAACTCTCCCGCCCCCGAGTTCAGCACCCACAGCTTCCCGGCGTACCACCGCGGCGAATGCGGCATCGATAGCCCCGTCGCCACTGCTTCGCCACTCGCGATATCGAGCACCGCGCCGCCGTCCTGTCGGCGGTCGCGCCAGCCATCGGCCACGTCACTCCGCGCCACCACCGTCACATAGGCGGGCTTGCCATCGCGCATCGCCAACCCATTCAGATGGCAGCGATCCTCGGGCACCAGGGCCGAGAGGAACGGCGGTCGCCACAGCGGCGTGAAGCTCGCCAGCTCGCTCACCGTGGCCAGGCACCCGAACTGAGTGCAGACAAACACGACCCGACCGTTCGCATCGACCGCCACGTCATGCACATCGATATCGCCCGTCGTGTACCCCACGCGGGGCACATAGACGACATCGTGATCGCGCCGGCTCCAGCCCTCGGCCGCGTCGCCTTCCACGGCCCCACTGGGCCGATGCGGAACCGCCTCGGCCGCCGCCCGTTCAAACCGCCACAACTGGAACTTCGAGGCCAGCCAGAGTGTCTTCGCATCGGGCGAAGCATAGAGCCCCATGCAGTGGTTGAAGGTCCGCTCGAACACCGACAGTGCGTTG
>JAIXZD010000469.1 GCA_027489895.1 Planctomycetaceae bacterium | reverse complement strand
GTCGTATGGAAGACCGGCCCGATGATGTCCGCGGCGTATCGTTCCACCTGAATGTTGGGGATCGAGGCGCAGGCGTGGATCATCGCCGCGCTCGCGATGTCCCATTCGAGGTTGCTGCCGATCGCGCAGTGCACGCCCGCCGCTTCCGCCGCCGTGGCGATAGCGAGCGTGTTGAGCAGGCCGCCGTTCTTGCCGGGATAGACGCTGATGATGTCGGCCGCGCGCAGTTGCAGGCAGCGGAGCGCGTCCTGCAGCGTGAACACCGATTCATCGGCCATGACCGGCAGCGTGATTTTGCGACGGACTTCCGCCAGGCCTTCCAGATCCAGCCGGTGAACGGGCTGTTCGATGAAGAGCACGCCGAGCTCATCGAGCGCTGGTGCAGCGCGAATCGTTTCATTGACCGTCCAGCCTCCATTGGCGTCGACGGTCAAGCGTACGTCGGGACCAATCGCGTCGCGGACTTGCCGCAGCCGCTGAAGATCGCGTTCGAGCGGGTCCTGCCCTACCTTGAGTTTGATGGTCTGAAAACCCTCGGCCACCATCTGACGGGCAACTTCGGCAGACAGCTCGGGACCGACCGGCATGATGGGAAAGCGGATCGGCAGCGGTTCACTGCGGACCATCCCACCCAGCAGTTGCCAGACGGGGGCACCCAGCGATTTACCGAGAATGTCCCAGAGAGCCATCTCGAGACCCGCCTTGGCAAAGGGATTCGCGAAGGTACGCCCCAGTCGATCGAGACAGTGACGGATGCGGCGCGGGTCTTCGCCGATGAGTTTTGGAGCGAGGTGCGTGTCGATCAGCTGTTTCGCACCAAGACTCGTCTCGCCGCTCCAGTCGGGGGAGGCGGTCACCTCGCCCACCCCTTCCAGTCCGGTGTCGGTGTGGATCAAGATCACCAGCAGGTGCGACTCAAAGCGAAAGCCCTTGGTTTCCTCGGGCTTCCCCACGCGACGATCGACCGGAACGGTGACGGGAACGGTTTCAATGGAAGTGATGCGCATGAAGTCTGACGGACTAGCGTGGCAATAGTGGATTAGGCTGAAGGAGTCGCGACCGTTCGCAAGTTCAGACCGCATTCGCGGCGAGGAGCGCGCGGGCCGCGGCGGCAATCGCAGGTTCGTCGGCTGCGGCGACCGGCGACCAGAACGGGGTCACCGGCCCCGTCTCGGCAATCCCGGCGAGTTTCACCGCCGCGTGGAGAACGCGGACCGGATTGATCTTGTCTCGCAGGGCTTCCAGTGGCGCAAACGTCTGGCGAATCGACTCGGCCTTCGCGACGTCACCGGCTTTCAGCGCCGTCAGCATCTGCATGGAGAGTGCAGGCGCGACGCAGACGCAACCCGAGGTGAAGCCGATCAGTCCGTCGTGGTGCAGGTGGACAATCGTCGGTTGCTCGCCCATCCCGCTGACAATCCACTTCGCGTCGACCTTCGCCAACAGGTCCTTCAAGAACGGGTCCTGGGCGGGGTCGGGGCGGACCACGGCGTACTTGATCCACGAGATCAGCCCATCAGCCACAAGCCGCGAGGTGGTGTCGACGTCGATCATGCCGTCGTGCTTGATATAGAGCACGATCGGGCGCCCCAGTCGGTCAACAGCCCGGCGAATCCCGCCGGCCAGCCCGGCAGACGTCACGCCTTCCCGCGACGGCAGCAGCATGACCGTCGGAAACGAGAACTCGCGGAGCACGTCTACCTGGTCGAGCATCTGCCCGTAGCTGGGGCCAAACGAAGGCACCACCGTCGTCTCTGGACCGGCCGATTCCGCCAACAGTTTAAGCAGAGTGCCATACTCAGAAAGGGCGACATGCGCCAGGGCCGCATTGCCACCGTACAGCAGCGTCCGAACGCCCCCCGCTTCCAGATGGCGGATGATCCGCAGGTTCTCTTGCGGATGAATCGCGAGGTTGGCATCGCGGGCCAGGGGCGGCACGGCAATCACCGAGGCGGCGAGACGTTCGGGCGTACAGGGTTGCGTATTCATGGAGTGGCTCTGGGGAAAAAACGCTGTCAGTGGGTGTGTTGTCAGCAGGTGCGCTGGGGCAAACAATCGATCAGACGTATTCGGGGAGGAATCGCTTCCAGTTCTCGTACAAAATATTGTGAATCACTTCCTGCGAGACGGTCGGCAGGTTCGTGCCGCGGACGACGTCGTTCACCTTGTGCTGACCGGCGATCACCTGCGCGGGCGTGGCCGAGGGAAAGTCGGAGCCGAAAATCAGCTTGTGCTCGACGCCGTACTCGATGGCCGTCATGAATGCCTGATAGTGCCGCAGTGGTCGGTAGTGCAAGGCGCTGATGTTCGTGTAGAGGTTCGGATGCTTGCGGATGAGCACGACGCATTCGTCTTCCCACGGATGGCCCATGTGGGCAATCACAATCCGGAGATCGGGGCAGGCGATCGCAATGTCTTCCAGTTGAATCGGGTTGGCGTACTTGAGTGGTCCAGGGCGGACAAACGACGTGCCCTGGTGGATGTTGACGGGAATCCCCAGCGACTCGGCCGTCTTGAACAGGGGGATATGCTTGGGGTCTTGCGGGTCCCAATTCTGGTAGATCGGGGAGCACTTCAGGCCGCGAAACCCGAGCGTGTTGACGTAGTACTTGAGCTGGTCGATGCAGTCGGCATCATTCGGGTCGACCGAGCACCAGCCGATGAATCGGTCGGAATGCTGTTTGACGAACGCGGCGATCAGTTCCTGGTCGGCGTTGATCCCGCAGAAAGGCGCCTTGATCCCGAACACGATCACCTTGTCGGCACCGGCGGTTGCGGCCAGCAACTGCTCGGGCTTCGAATCGAAGGCGTTGGCTTTGGCGGTATCGGCCCCGGCGAAGTAAACGTCCGGAGAGAGTTTCATCTTGGCCCGCTTCGCTTCCCAGGCGAATTCGACGAACTCGTCCGAGTAGTGATCCGGGTACCACATCAGATTGGTGTGAGTATCAAACAGCATGGTGGCAGTCGATCCTGGGAATTTTGCAGTGAACAGGGGTGGCTGTGACGAAGCGCAGGCGAACGTGGTGGGTGACGCTCTTTACTTAACTGGGCGTGACAAACTTCCGGTCGATACGGGCACCGACGGTCCCGCTGCCGTAGTAGCCGATCGAGATGCGCCCGACGTGCGTGAGCAGGTCGTAGGCATCCCAGCGATTCCACTGAAACTCGGCTTCGAGCCAGAGGATCAGTTTCGCGAACGCCTCGGCCATGGCCCGTTCGTGATTGCCATGCGTGGCGACACAGACCAGGAAATCGTCGTGGCGGATTCGAATTCCGGTCAGGGCGGTCGGGCGGACGACGTTGACGGAGATCGTCGACCACGCGGCCATTTCGAGACCCGTGGCCGAGAGTTCGCCGTGGCCCATCGCGGCGTGCGCATCACCCAGGTAAAGACAGCCGCCCGGCACCCGGACGGGCAAGTAGATCGTGCTCCCTGGGCAGACTTCCACGATGTCGAGATTGCCGCCGTGCGGTCCCGCAGGTCCCGTGGTGGGAACGCCCCAATCCGGCGCGGTCCCAATGCAACCGAGCATCGGTTCATACGGGATGCGAACGCGGTCCTTCCAGTGAATGAACCCCTCCCGAATCGGGCAGACATGGGCCCCATGGGGAACATCGGTCCCCAGCCATTCCCCCAATTGCTTCGGTGCACCGGTGTACGTGGCACATTGTCCGTCACGCGGCTCAATTGAGTGAATCGTGACGGCGAGTTCGTCACCCGGTTGAGCACCGGTGACAAAGATCGGCCCCGCCACCGGATTGCTGTAGGGCATCAGCGACTTGTCGCGGCGATCACCCGGACTGCGTATCTGGCCCGAGAGTGCGTCTTCAGACTCCACCCGCAGCGTTTCGCCGGGAAGCACCTCGCAGCGCGGATCCAAATGTCTGCTGAATTCATAGACGAGCGGCAACGCCGGAACGAGTTTCATACGAGGTTGACCAACGGAACCAGACGGTCGGAACAAACGGAGCACACCAGAAACAAAGCGAGCGAGCGTCATCCGAGAGGGTTGACTTCAACCATCACCGATGCATAACATTGTGCTTTGTATACAATACGAAGGTCGAAGTTTCAACTGATGTGATTTGGTGAATGCGTCGTCAGAACTTTCAGGATGGGCCGGCTGCGTGCCTGCCTTGGTCACCAAAGAGGGAGCCTGTGTGTGAGCGTAACCAGCGTGATTTCGGTGCCGCAGCAGATTGCCTCCCGGTTGAGGGCCGAAGTTCATCGGGGGGTGTACCCCCCTGGAGCACCACTGCGAGAGGAGCAGCTCGCCGCCAAGTTTGGCGTCAGTCGCAGTCCAATCCGTCAGGTGTTGCAGCAATTGACCCATGAAGGTTTGCTGCATACGCGACCAAACTACGGAACCGTCGTGGCCGAGCCACCCACTCCCGAAGTGATGGCGGCGCTGCGGGACTGCCGGGCCAAGCTGGAGTGTCTGGCGCTGCGGCAGTGCTTCAGCCAGCTCGACGCGTTGGATAACGCCCGCTGGGAGTCCATTCTCGACGAACTCTATAACGCCTGCGATAGAAACGATGCGGCCGCTGCCTACCATCAGGACACGCTGTTTCACCGCGTCATAGTCGACAAGGCCGCACCGGCCGGGTCGATGGGGGTTTACACCGTCATCGCGGGCGCGACGACGGAATATCTCCGCGTCGACGCGAATCGGCCGTTTCATGCCGACTTTCGCGAGCTGTATGCGATGCATGCCGCCCTGTTGGCCATGTATCGGCTGGGCGATGTCGAGATCGCCTGCGAGGCATTGTCACAACATATTCTGAAAGGCTCGTTCGTCGATGCGGCGTGTCAGGCCTGGGCGGACGCCGGGAAACCACGCGGTGTGGGCCACATCTACGACCAGCTCGCCGAAACGTTGCGATCCCCGCGGTTGGAAGGGTGATAGACCATGGCTTTACGCACTAAGGAGATGCGGCGTCGCTCTGGCGGCTGGTTCGCTTCGCTCTCGCTGGCCCTGATCCTCGCAGGCATGGCGCAACCATGCGCGGCCGGGGCTGACGACGCCGTCGCCACGGACGCAGTCGACTACCTCAAGCAGATCAAACCGCTCCTCAAAGAGCGGTGCTATGCCTGCCACGGCGCGCTCAAGCAGGAAGCGGCCCTGCGGGTTGATACGGGGTTGGCGATCCGCGCTGGTGGCGATGGGGGAGAGGCGGCGATTCCGGGCGACCCCGAGGGAAGTCTGCTGCTGGAGCGTGTCTCGGCCGCGCTCTCCGCGGGTCGCATGCCCCCCGAAGGCGAACCGCTGACTCCAGCCCAGATCGATTCGATTCGCCGCTGGATCGCCGCTGGAGCCACAACCCCGGCAGACGAAACCCCCGAGGCCGACCCGAGAGCACACTGGGCGTTCCAGCGGCCGCTGCGTGCGCCGTTGCCATCGGCCGGAACTTCTGCAGGACCGGCCCATCCGGTCGATGCGTTCGTTGACGAGTCGCTGCGGGCCAAAGGCCTGACACCGCGTCCCCCTGCATCAAAGGAGACGCTGCTGCGACGGGTCACACTCGACCTGATTGGACTGCCGCCGACCCGGGCCGAGTTGCACGCATTTTTGAACGATCAATCCCCTGAGGCCTATGAGCGCGTGGTGGACCGGCTGCTGGCCGACCCGCGGTATGGCGAACGCTGGGCGCGGCATTGGATGGATGTCTGGCGGTACAGCGACTGGTACGGCCGGCGCGATATCAACGATGTCCGCAACAGCGCCGGGCAGATCTACCGCTGGCGCGACTGGATTGTCCGGTCGCTCAACGCCGACAAGGGCTACGACCGCATGGTGCAGGAGATGCTCGCGGCCGACGAGCTGTTTCCTGAAGATTACGACGCTGGCGTGGCGACGGGGTTTGTCATTCGCAACTACTACTCGCTGAACGCCAACGACTGGATGCGCAGCGTCGTCGAGCATACGGGCAAGGCGTTTCTCGGGTTGACATTCAACTGCGCCCATTGCCACGACCACAAGTACGACCCGATCGCCAACGACGATTACTTCAAGCTCCGGGCGTTCTTCGAGCCGCTGGCCATTCGGCAGGACCGTGTTCCGGGCGAGGCAGATCCAGGACCTTTTGAAGAGTATGTCTACGGCGGCAGCCGGAAGGTGCAGCGGTTGGGGGCGGTCCGTCTCTACGACAAAACGCTCGATGCACCGACCTGGTTCTACGAAAAGGGCGACGAGCGCAACCGCGTCGCCGCCCGCGGGTCGATCCCGCCCGGAGTGCCCGCGTTTCTGGGAACGACTGCTGTGCCGAAGGAGCCTGTTGGGTTACCGCCTCAGGCGTGGTACCCGGGACTTCGGCCTGAAATCCAGCAGGTGCTTCTGGACGACGCGGCCCGAGCGGTCGCCACGGCCGAAGCCGAGTTGGCAACCGTCCGTGCCCTGCCCAGCATGATCCCGCAGGAGCTCACCGACGAGTTGACGCGGGCCGAGGCAGAGTTTGCCACCGCGAAGCAGGCGGCTATCGCCGCCGGAACCCCCGGCGCACTCGTCGGCGAACAATCCCTGATTCTGGATGCGACCACGGGACGACGGATCTTGCTGCAAGCACTGAAGGGTCTGCCAGAGTTTTCGGCGGGCCTGCGGATCGAGTTTGAGCTGTTGCTGCTGGCCGATGCGCACTTCAACGTTCAATTGATTCAGGACCTTGGCGCAGGCACGACCGCGTCGGCCGTGGTCTTCGAGAAAGGACGCATCGCCGCGTATCAACCAGGCACAACCAACGAATTCGAGGCCGGGCGCTACGACCCTGCGGCGGGTCCGCTGCGGTTTGCCGTGACGATCGAACTGGAACCGGCGAACGACAGAGGGTTACTCACGGTGAAGTGGACGGGACGCGAACAACCCCTCGTCGACGCGGTGCCCATTGCGCTCAACAAATGGAACCCCGTCGGAAACGACAAACAGCCGCTGGCCCTGGATGCCCGTCCGGGAAGCGTCGCCGTGATCGATGCCCTGCAGTTTCTGACGCGGACCGGTCCCAACGCGGCCTGGTCGCCGCAGCTGCGATTCGACTTTGAAGCCCCTGCCTATGGGGAAGGCCGCGACGTTGTCGGGCTGGAGGGCTGGTCACTGGGGACGGCGTTCTCGCAGCCACCGGCCACGTCCCTCGTTTCGTCCACCGCTGCCAACCTGAAGTTGCGGGAGTTGGCTTTGGCGCTGGAGACCAAGCGTCTCCCCGCGAAGCTTCCGTCGCTGCGTCTTCAGGCGGCTGAAGCAAAACTCACTGCGGCGCGAGCCGTGCAGGCGGGTCTACAGGCCCGGATCGAAACCGACCGGGTTCGTTACAGCAGCGAACCTCCCGCCGACCTTTCGGAGCGGATTCGCCGGGCGGGGCAACTCGAACGAGAAGCCAATGTGCTGCGAGCTGAAGCGGAACTGCTGGCTGGAGAACGGGCAGTGCTCGAAGCCGAGCAGCGTCCCGCTGCAGATGCGGAACGGGCCAAGGCCATCGAAGCGGCAGGTAAAGCAGTTGCCGCTGCGAATGTCGCCTTGAGTTCCGCCCGGCAGGCGCTGTCCGACCCCAAGTTGGCCGACCAGTACACCCCCCTGACCCAGCAGTTTCCGCAGAAAACTAGTGGCCGTCGTCAGGCACTCACGCTCTGGATGACCGCGCGCGACAATCCGCTCACCGCGCGAGTGGCCGTCAATCATGTCTGGTCGCATCACTTCCACAGCCCCTTCGTGAGCAGCATGACCGACTTTGGTCGGAACGGCGCCAAGCCAACCCACCCCGTGCTGCTCGATTGGCTGGCTGTCGAACTGATGGAGTCCAACTGGAGCCTGAAGCGTTTGCACCGCCTGATGGTGACGAGCGCCGCTTACCAGCGTGTCTCCTCGGTTGGTGATGCCCGGGCGAATGCCGAACGCGATCCGGAAAACGTCCTGCTCTGGAGAATGAATTCCGGGCGGATGGAAGCCGAAGTGATCCGCGACAGCATTCTGTTCCTCTCCGGTCGGCTGGACCTCACCCAAGGGGGCGTCGAACTGGACAACAAAGAGATTCTGACAACCACCCGCCGAAGCCTGTACTACAGCAGCCACCCCGAAGGCGGCGGCAAAGGCGTGTGGGGGCAATTGTTTGATGCGCCCGACCCACTCGACTGCTACCGACGGACCGCCAGCATCGTCCCCCAGCAATCCCTCGCTTTGACCAACAGTGATTTCGTCCAGCAGGCGGCCGTCGCCCTCGTCGCGGCCTGGAAAGATGAGCCGTCGTCCGGGAGCGGCGTTTCGGTCAGCGGCGACTTGCCTGCCAGCGATGAACGCTTCGCCGTCACGCTGTTTGAACAGATTCTCTCCCGCTCACCCACGGCCGAGGAACTCCGGTTGGCGCTGGAGATTCTTAAGGAACAGCGTCTCTTGTCGGAGTCGCCCGAAAGCCCGTCCGCCGCGGTTCAGGCCCGTGAAAGTCTGGCCCGCATTCTCCTCAATCACAACGACTTTGTGAGTATCCGCTGAACTGATCGGTCTAACAGATGTCGAACGTATTTGGGTTCGGTGCGTCGGGCAACGGCGTGACCGACGAAACCGCCGCCCTGCAGCACGCCCTCGAATCCGGGGATGGAGTGCTGCGCCTGAACAAGGGGACTTACCGCCTCTCCAAGCCGCTGGTCCTCGATCTGTCGCGTTCGGGGTACGGTGCGGTACGAGGGGAAGCCGGGACCACGCGGCTCATCATGACAGGTCCTGGACCTGCGATTCGGGTTGTGGGCCATCATGAGGGAACCGCATCCCCTGGCAGCTATCGTCCGGAGATCTGGGACAAGGAACGCTTTCCGATTCTGACCGGCTTCGAGATCGTCGGCGAACATCCCGAGGCCGATGGAATCGAACTGCTGAAGACCACGAAGTGCGTCGTCTCGCAAGTGCTCGTCCGTCGCTGCCGGGTGGGAATCCGTCTTGTCGAACGCAACCGTGATGTCGTCATCTCCGATTCGCATCTGTTCGACAATTCGGAAATTGGCCTGCTGTTTGATCGCTGCAATCTGCATCAGATCATCGTCAAAGGTTGCCACATCAGTTGGAACAAGCAGGCGGGAATCAAGTCGGTTGGTGGCGATGTCCACAACCTGCAGATCGTGGGCAACGACATCGAATACAACAATCTGACGGCCGGTGGCTCGGCCGTGCCGGTGACGGCCGAGGAATTGGCAGGCCACGCAGGCGGATCGGAGATTCTGTTCGATGCCCGCGAAGGGGTGGTCAGCGAAGTAACGATCAGCGGCAACACGATTCAGGCGACGGTCCAACCCCGTGGTGCGAACATCCGTGTGATTGGTGCCCCGGTCGCCCGACCGCAACGCTCCGATGGCCCTGCGAGCGACGTGCCCGACACCGCCCACCTGATCGCCATCACCGGGAACATTCTCGGCAGCCAGTCGCGGGCGATTGAACTGCAGTCCACGTCGCGCATCACGGTGACGGGCAACACGATTTACGATTCGGCTGATCTCTCCCTGTTTGCCAGCCACAGTTCGGGGATTGTCGTCAACGGAAACACGATCTGCTGGCGGGGCCGCGATACGGAACCGGCCAAGGATGGACTGCGGTTTGAAGACTGCGACAACGTGCTCGTCTCTGGACTGGCCGCCCAGCGACTCAGCGCGGGGTCGCCCGAATCCGGCGCGGGCATCACATTCGTTCGCTGTTCCGATTCGAGCCTCTCCGACAGCCAACTGCTCGATTCCGTCCATCGGGGCGTGGAACTCGAAGACTGTGTCCGCATGCGGGTGACAAACAACACGATTGTCGACCGCCGGACAAAACCAACGATGCAGCAGGCGATTCGGGTCCGGGGAACCGGCGGCGATCACCTGATTGTCAACAACATTGTGGGCGGCGCGGCAGTCGCGCCGATCGAAGCGTCGGGCGAGGCGATCGACTCACGCGGCAACCTGATCGCGGCCAAACCCGGCCAGGAGAGCAAGTAATGCAACGACGAACGTTTCTCGCTGATGTCGGCATGGGGATGACCGGCCTCGCCCTGGGGGCGATGCTGGCAGACGATGGCGTCGTCCGGGCCAACGAGGCCGCCAACGCGGCCCCGGGTGGCGTCACCCCGCTCGTCCCCAAAGCGAAGTCGGTCATCTGGGTGTTTCTCTCCGGCGGCTACAGCCACATGGAGACGTTCGACCCCAAACCCGCCCTCAACCAGTACGCGGGGATGACGTTCGACAAGACGCCTTTCGAGAATCCCGTCAACTCACCCCTCCACAAGAAGCGGTTCCGATCGGTCCCGTCGGAAGAGATCGACGTGCGGGCCGTCTACCCGACGATCTATCCGATGCAGGTTGGGTTCTCCAAGCGAGGCCAGTCGGGGATCGAGATGACCGACTGGTGGCCGCATCTGGCAACGCAGGTCGACGAACTCGCCTTTGTCCGCAACATGTGGACGACCGACAACGATCACGCCGCCGAGAACCAGTTTCACACGGGTCGCCACAAGCTCGACGAGACACAACCGAGCCTGGGTTCCTGGGCGCACTACGGCCTGGGGTCGCTCAACGAGAACCTGCCCAAGTTTGTCATCCTGGGCGGGCCCACCTCGTCCACCACACGGGAATCGATCGATTCGCTCTACCTGGGGCAGCAGTACGCCGGGATTCCGCTCGCCCTCGACCCGACGAACCCGCTGCCGTTTTCCACGCGGCCCGCAGGTCAGTCACTCGAACGCCAGACCCGCGAGTACGCGGCCATCCACCGCTTGAATGAACTCTCCGCCGTAGAGTACCCGGAGGACCAGGCGCTGCGGGCTCGCATTAGAGCCTACGAACTCGCCTTCCGGATGCAGGCGGCCGTGCCCGAAGCGGTCACGTTTGCCGACGAAACCGAGGCCACCTCGAAACTGTACGGCCTCGATAACGACGCCACCAAAGTCGCCGGGCAGCGGCTGCTTGCGGCACGCCGACTGGTGGAACGCGGTGTCCGGTTCGTCCAGGTCTTCCCTTCCGCGTACGGCGCCTGGGACTCGCACCAGAACCTGAAAACGAACCACACCAAGCTCTGCGAGGGGATCGATCGACCGATCGCTGGCTTGATTCAGGACCTGAAGCAGCGCGGCCTGCTCGACGATGTCGTCGTCGTGTTCGGCACGGAGTTCGGCAGAACACCCGGCCTCGAGCTGCGCGGCGGCGGAACCACCGGCCGAGACCACCACCCGAACGGATTCACCGTCTGGATGGCGGGGGCGGGCCTCAAGAAAGGACATGTCCACGGGGCGACCGATGAACTCGGTTACCACGCGCTGGGCGATGGGCATTACGTGACGGACCTACACGCCACGGTCCTGCGGCTGCTCGGACTCGACAGCCGGAAACTGGAAGTGCCGGGACGCAAACGACTCGACATCGACCACGGCAAACCGATTGATGACCTGTTTGCCTGATGGGCAAAGGTCGCCACCTCAGTGAGCGGTCCACGCTGGGAATACGTGGAACAGAACCAATGCGACCGCCGTACCAACCACGGGCACGAGCACGGTCGTGACAAAGATCGGGCCATACGCGCCGCGATGCGTCTCCCCGCAGATATTTCGAATCAGAATCACGATATAGCCATTGGAAGGCAGGGAATCGAACGTCCCCGAGGCCAGTGAGATGACGCGGTGCAGCGCTCGGGGCGGAACGCCCAGGGCCTCCAAGTAAATCGGCTTCAGGATCGGCAGCGCCAGGCCCTGGCCCGCCGAGGCCGAGCCGGCGATCGCCACGATCACGCCCATCGCCAGCGCGACCCCCACGAGCGGTTCCACCGGCAGCCGAGTCACCCACGCCACAACCTTCGGGAACGCCGCCGTCGTCTGCAGGACCGCACCGAACCCGACCACGGAGCTTGTCGCCGCGCACGCGAGTAACCCGGTCGTAAACGCGGCTCCACAACTTCCCCACGGATCACGAAGCGAACGTCGCAAGACCACCAGGGCCGTGACCACGCCCAGAAAAATCGCCAGCGTCGCATCTTCGGGGACGCTGCCCAGCAACGTCGCCACTCGGTGCAGCCAGCTTCCCTCGGCGGAACGGGCCAGCCACATCTCGCCTAAACCTCGTGTCAGCCGCGGTAGCAGATTCAGCGCGAGAATCGTGACCATCAGCGGGACGCACGCGGCGATCGAACCAGGTCGCGCGGAAGGCGACCCGTTCGCCCCGGCCTGATGAGCGACAGACACTGCGGGCACCGCTTCGTCGACATCGCCAACGCGTGGCTCGAACCGTTCGCCCGCAGCCACGGCGCGGCGAATCGACCAGTCGAGATAGCCTTGGCCGAGGACAAACATCACCACCGCGGCCGGAAGGCTGGCCGACCACCCGGCTCGAGCATCGGTTCCCAGAAACGGAATCGGGATCAGGTTCTGAATAGCCGGTGAACCGGCGGCCGTCATCGTGAACGTGATCGTCCCAAAGGCGATCGTCGCGGGAATGAACCGCCGGGGCAGGTTCCCTCCGCGAAACAGGCGGACCGCAAGCGGATAGACCGAAAAGCCCACGACAAACAGCAAGACGCCGCCGTACGTCAGAAACGCCGAGGCAATCACCACGGCCAGGCACGCCCGCTGCGTGCCAAGGCGCTGGCCAATCTGTCCGGCCAGCGTCGCCGCGCCGCCGGAATCTTCCATCAGCTTCCCGAACGTCGCTCCCAGCAGAAACACCGGCAGAAAACGCCGCATGTATTCGGCGAATCCCCCCATGTAGGTCCCGGTCATCCCCGCCAGCGGATCGCTGCCGCTGCCGATCAATACGACCAGCGCAGCGAGCGGCGCGGCGACGTACACGCTGCGCCCCCGGATCACCCAGACCATGAGCAGCGCCAGGCCACCGATGAGAATGGCAAGCGGATAAAGATCGCCACCCAACGCACGCCTCGCGATCCTGACCGCGCGGCAAACGCCGGGCGGAGCTGCTCCACCCGACGGCTACCTGCCACCACGGCTCCCATACCCTCTTGCGTCCAGCCGCCTACGCCTTGATTCGCATCGAGTAGAACGACCGCCAGACAAACACGAACCCGATGAACGAGAACAACAACCCGAGCACCAGCGCAAGTTGCGGATTGTTCAACTCGACCGACAGTTCCACCGCCAGAATCCCGAACAGCGTGGTGAACTTGATGATCGGATTGAGCGCCACCGAACTGGTGTCCTTGAACGGGTCGCCCACGGTGTCTCCGACAACGGTGGCATCGTGCAGCGGCGTCCCCTTCTGCTTAAGCGTCACTTCGACCAGCTTCTTCGCGTTGTCCCACGCCCCCCCGGCGTTCGCCATGAACACCGCCTGGTACAGACCGAACAGCGCGATCGACACGAGATACGCGACAAAGAAGTAGGGGTCGAGGAAGGCAAAGCCGAGCGCGAAGAAGAAGATCGCGCAGAAGATGTTGAACATTCCGGTCTGCGCATACTCCGTGCAAATCGCGACCACCTTCTGGCTGTCTTCCACCGACGCCTTGGCCGGGCCCGACAGATCGAGGTTGATGTTCTTCTTGATGAACTCAACAGCGCGGTAGGCACCGGTGGTCACCGCCTGAATCGATGCTCCGGTGAACCAGTAAATCACCGCCCCACCACTCATCAGGCCCAGCAGAATCATCGGGTCGGTGATCGCCAGCCGCTGCAGCTTGGCCGGATCGTTACCCGTCAGCATCAGAATCAACGAGAAGATCATCGTCGTGGCACCGACCACCGCGGTCCCAATCAGCACGGGTTTCGCCGTCGCTTTGAACGTGTTCCCCGCCCCGTCGTTTTCTTCCAGGAATTCCTTGGCCGTCTCAAACTCTGGTTTGAAGCCAAAGTCCTTCTCGATCTCGCTCGAGATTCCCGGCAGCGATTCAATCATCGACAGCTCGAACACAGACTGTGCGTTGTCAGTCACCGGCCCATAGGAATCCACCGCGATCGTCACCGGCCCCATGCCCAGGAATCCAAACGCGACCAGCCCGAACGCGAAGACCGCCTGGTACCCGCCCATCAACTCGGGGGCAATTCCCTGGCCAATCGCATACGCCGCGTACATCAACCCCGCAATCGTCAGCCCCATCCAGAACGCACTGAAGTTCCCGGCCACCAGCCCCGAAAGGATGTTGAGCGACGCCCCGCCTTCCCGCGAGCTTTGGACGATCTCGTCGACGTGCTGACTCTTGAGGCTGGTAAACGCCATCGTCAGCACGGGGATAAGAGCTCCCGCGATCGTTCCACACGAGATCATCGTCGACAGTTTCCACCACAGTCCGACCGAACTGACATCCTTGCCATTGATCGCAAACGACGTCTCGTCTCCCAGCAGGGCGAACGACACCAGGTACGTGCAGACAATCGAGACCGCCGAGGTGAGCAGCACGAGATGATGGAGCGGCAGCTCGAAGTCCATCGTCTTGGCCGAGCGGAAGCGGGCGATCGCCATCTGGTCGTTGATTTTGTACGAGATCAACGACGTGATGATCATCATGATCCGCATCAGGAACAGCCACACCAGCAGTTCGGTCTGCAGATCGGGCGTCCCTTTCATCACCAGGGCAATGAAGGTAATCAGCGCCACGCCCGTCACGCCGTACGTTTCGAATCCGTCGGCCGTCGGGCCCACGCTATCCCCGGCGTTGTCGCCCACGCAGTCGGCGATCACCCCCGGGTTCCGCGCATCGTCTTCCTTGATCTTGAAGACGATCTTCATCAGGTCGGCCCCGATGTCGGCAATCTTCGTGAAAATCCCCCCGCAGATTCGCAGCACCGAGGCGCCCAGCGACTCGCCCACCGCGAACCCCAGGAAGCAGGCCCCGGCGTTCTCGGGTGAGACAAACAGCAGAATCACCAGCATCAGCAACAGTTCAATGCTGATCAGCAACATGCCGATGCTCATCCCGGCCTGAAGCGGGATCCGCATCACTTCCAGCGGCTTGCCCCCGAGCGACGCGAACGCCGCCCGCGAGTTGGCGTACGTGTTGACCCGCATCCCGAACCAGGCCACCGCAAATGAACCAGCAATCCCGATCAGCGACCAGAGCAGGATCACCAGCACGACCGGCAACGGCTTATGCAACAGCAGGAAGTAGTAGGCGAACAGCACCGCGGCGATCAGCACCTCGAGCACCATCAGCAGCTTGGCCTGGGTGAGCAGATACGTCTTGCAGGTGCTGTAAATCAGCTCGGAAACCTCAAGCATCGACTTGTGGGCGGGCAGTTTTTTGAGAACCGATGCCTGCCCCACTCCAAAGCCAACCCCCAGTAGGCAGACCAGCATCCCCAGCCCCAGAATCACCCGGCCATCCAGGTCCATCCCGAGAACCGAGACCTTATGATCCCCAATCGTCGGCAGGACGAGATCGGCCTCACTGGCGAAAACGGCCGACCACGGCGACAGTGCCAAGACACAGAACAGAGCCACTCCCGGCAGCCATCCCCGACGATTCCCTTCAAACATGCTTGCATCCCCTGTCCGCACGCTGCGATCTGACGCGACGAAACCGCTTCACCGAGTGCACGCGCCTCGGTTTACGCCGCTGTTCGCTTCCGATTGTCTGAGCCTGATCCGAGAATCGAACCAGCCTTTTGGCTTCTCTCTCATCGGGGATCTGTCACTTCAGATGCGGCGAATTACCCACGCGCCCCACCCACAGGCAGAGTTCACGGAAGACCTCGTTTCGCCCCGTCAGCACCAGACAGCCATTCCCGCTTCGAGATCACGACCAGGCACTGAATCCGTCCCGTCCCGATGAGAGGGGCGAAGTGTACTTCTCGTGAAAAAGCCTTGTCAACGAATAGAAAAACTCCGATCAATCGAGTCGGCAGTCGCCGATTTCGGTACGACTCTCGTGATCCGGTTGGGAGCCGGAAGCGTCAGCGCCCGGAGGGAGCCCCGCCCCCCACGCGCCACCCTCTCCGCAAGCAACCACGCACAACGGCACGCCTCAATCGATCTCTCGCGGCCCCCTACCGACCATGTCCCCCCCGCCCTCGATTCATCGAATCAACCTGCATGGCCCCTGGGAATGTCGCGTGCTCAGCCACGGCCCGGAACAGCACACCAGCCAAACACCTGAAGATTCGCACCGCATTCACCTGCCAGGCCCACACGTCCGGGCTCTGCTCGCAGCCCGCAGCGATCAGACCGAAGTCTGTCTCGTTTACACCCGTCGGTTCAATCAGCCGCCGCAACTGCCAGCAGGCGAATCGATCTGGATCCTCTTCCCAGCCGTGGGAGGCACTGGAACCGTTCAACTCAACGGACGCGAACTCGGATCGCTGCGGGAGTCGAACGAGACGCAGCCTGCCCAGGAGTTTGAGATCACAGCCT
>JAIXZD010000530.1 GCA_027489895.1 Planctomycetaceae bacterium | reverse complement strand
GCCTGCACGACGCGCGGCCCGGCAAACCCGACCAGCGCCCGTGGCTCGGCAATGACGAGGTCGCCCAGCGAAGCGAAGCTCGCCGCGACGCCGCCCATCGTCGGGTTCGTCAGCACCGAAAGAAACAGCCCACCCGCTTCATTGAACCGAGCCAGCGCCGCGCAGACTTTTCCCATCTGCATCAGCGACAGAATCCCTTCGTGCATGCGGGCACCGCCCCCCGAGGCCGAGACGATCACCAGCGGCAGCTTGAGACGGGTCGCCTCTTCCACCGAGCGGGTGAGCTTCTCGCCCACGACCGACCCCATGCTCCCCATGATGAAGGCCGAGTCGGTGACGGCACAGACCAGGGGACGGCCACGCAGGTAGCCTCGGCCCGTGATGCACGCTTCGCGCAGGCCGGTCCGCTTCTGCTCCTCAACGAGCCGTTCCGCGTAGGGCTTGCGGTCGGTGAACCCGAGCGGGTCGAGCGATTTGAGTTCCGTGAACCACTCTTCGAAGCTGTCGGGATCGAGCAGGGTCTCAATGCGTCTCGGAGCGGAGATGTAGAAGTGGTGGCCGCAGCCGGGTTCGGGGCAGACCCCGGCCCGCTTGTCGACCTCTCTGCGGAAGACGGTGGCGTTGCAGCCGTCGCAGCGAATCCACAATCCGTCCGGCACACCGCGCTTGTCGCGATTGATGTCCGTCCAGGATTGCGCTCCGCCCCGTTTTCGACCGGTACTCATTCCCGTCCGCCCCGACCTTCCTGATTCGAACTGTCTGTTGTCACAGGGCCTGTGGTCACACCGGCCGCCATTGGACTTGTTGCGACGAGTTGTTCTTCGCCCAGGAGAGCGACGCGCTCGCCCCAGACATTCGGCGTCGCTCCCGCGCTTCCGATTTCGATCACTTCCGCCTGGCCTGGTTCCAACGGCTGCCAGGCCGATTCGGCCGCCGGATCCAACCCCCGCAACAAACAGGAGAGAACCTGCGCGACCGGTTCGGGTGCCACCACGGCCACAGCCCCCCGCAGCGCCTGCAAACGGGCGACCATCGGGCCGCACCGCTCGATGACGGACTCTAACAGTTCCCCACCCGGCGGACAGACCGCGTAGGGAGTTTCCACCCATTGGCGGTACAGCCGGGGCTGCTTGCGTTTGAGTGCTTCATGCGTCAGTCCCTGCCACAGCCCTTCATCGCGGCCGCGCAGATTGTCGTATTCTTTCGGGGAGACACCGAGGCGCTCGCCCAGTAGACCGGCCGTTGTCCGCGCGGGCTCTCCCGGCGCGGAGTAGAGACGGTCGATGAGATACCGTTCGAGCAGGCTGGCCATCCGTTCGACCTGGGCCACTCCTTTTTCTGAGAGCGGCAAGTCCAGGGTTCCCTGGATCCGCTGTTGTTCGTCAAACTCCGTCGCTCCCGGACGGACCACCACGATGACCGGCATGGGCCGCTCAATACTCCCTTCCCCCAAGACACCAACCGGATGTTTTCCGCACATCGCCCCCAGTCATTGGGATTCAGTCGTCGGGATTCGATCCCTCGACTGCGTCATCCCTGTGGGCGGTGGTGTCTGGCACGTTCCTGTGAAGGTATTGTGCCCACCGAGTGAAGAGGTGTCCAGATGCCAACCCTTCACGAATCGTCCGGCGTTGATCTGTTCAAGTCATTCTGCCGCGAATCGCTGTACGGGGTAGGGTGGGCACTGCCCACCAGCGCTCACCGGCTTGGCCCACCAGACGGTCTTTCGGATCGCCCAGCGACACCATCAAGAAACGAGCTCAAGTCCGCCTCAACCAACGCTCGGACCACACTTGAAGCTCGGTTGAAGCCGGGGGCGTGGTTGGAGGTGCTCGGGCGCGGGTGAGCAATGGTGGGCAGTGCCCACCTTAAGCCGCTGACGCATCGTCAGTCGCTGTGGGGCAGCAGTTCGTACAGTCCGGCAAGCAGGACGCCTTGCCGTCTGACTTCGGCCAAAGGCTTGCCGGGCGGGACCGCGGCGCGGAACTCGGGTTCGAGGTAATCGTCTCGAAAGAAGACCAACAGGAACCGCCGCCCCGCGGGCCGGGGCGTGTTGTAGGGAATGAGGGAATACCGTCCCTCCAGAATCGCGGGCGTCTGGCTGGCGAGCACGGGAATCTGGAACGGGTGCATCACCGGCAGCAGTTCGATCGTCGCCCCCTCGGGGACCTGCTTCGTCAGTTGCGACAGGAGGGTGCGGGTGATGCTGTCCCCCCAGTAGGTTCGAGCGTATCCGGCGCGGACCGCGCCGCGCAAGCCTTCAACGGACACGCCATAAGCCGACAGCGAACACGGCCAGGTGGAACGGAGAATCACCAGTTCCATGGCGATCTGCAGCAGACAGGCCGAGGCCGCCACGATCCGGACCTTTCGCAGCGAATACGTGGGAGACGCTCCGGACCACTGGGCAATCGCCGCGATTCCCACGCCGCAGGCCACCGCCCCAAGCGGAAAAATCATGGAGAACAGTCGATCGCCATCGTAAACCGCGACACCAGGCAGAGAAAACAGCACCAGCGGAAAGAGCAGACACCCCGCAAGCAATGCCGTCGCACCGGGCAGCGTCCGCCGCATCGCGAACCACCCGGCCGCTCCACAGAGCAAAGCAATTTCGGAGCAGGAGGCGACCAACTGAAACCACGGATAATGCCACGGCACCTCCTTATCGACGAACACGCGACCGGCGTACCACACCAGCGTTGGCGTGCGATCCGCCGTCCGCCCCAAATACTCCGCCGTCCGCCCGATCACGTCGCCCCACAGCCACGGCCACCCCACGACAAACGTCACCCCGGCGACGCCCAGAACGAGAGTCATGGGAATGACGCACCCGACCAGCCACCGGTTGAGCACCATACATCGCGTCGCGTCGCGTGGACTTACGCGTCCGCTCACATCCGGTGAGGTCGCCGTGCGCCAGATTCCCGTTGGCCAGTACAACGCCCGTCCCACCAGCCAGACGACGAGCACCGGGGCCAGCAGCACGCCCTGTACCTTGGTCAGCCAGGCCAGACCAAGCAGGAAGCCAAGCTTCGCGGCGACGAGCGGTTGATCGAGCTCTTCCTCACGGTCCAGCGCGTACGCAATCACCAGCATCCACGAGAGCGCCACGCAGGTTTCCAGCGAGGCAATGTGCGCGTGGGCAAACATCCGCGGCAGCGTGCCGAGCGCGAGCATCGCGGCAAGCCCGGCGAGAAAACTGGTCCCCCACGAACCACGCTCCCCCTGAGACCGCTGCCCATCCTCCGCAACAGACGGCCACAGCCGCGTTGCCAGTTGTCGCGCCGTCACGCCCACCAGGAACAGAGTGAGGCCAAACGCCACAGCCGAGCCGCTTCGCGCCAGCCCGATCACATACGGCGCATCGACCCCCTGAACGGGCACAACAAGGAGCGCCAGTTCATGGGCGATTCCCAGCCAGAGGCGGCCCAAAGGCGGATGATCGGGCAGTTCGCCGGTGCGTCGGGCATACTCGGGGAAGTCGCCACTCAACACACTGTCGGCCAGACGCACGCCAACATCGACATTGAACCCCTCATCGAGCGTCAGGCCCGGCCCGTCAAAGACTCCCAGCGGAGTGCCTGCCAGTTGGCCGGTCGGGTCGAGGGAAACGAGCACGCAGACGCAGCCCAGCAGCGCCACCAGAGCGTACACGCCCGTTTCGCCAGAGAGTCGTCGCATGTGTCGCCTCGCCCCCACTCGAACCCCGTTTCGTCCCCCGAGTGTAGCGGATGTCGTGACGCCGACCGTGTCAACTGCCCCTGAAGTGACGTCGCATCAGCTCCGCTGGTGCGGCTTCCCCCCCCCGAGGAATTCGGGATTCGCGACCTCGCCCCCTTGCATGCCGTGCGTGGGTCTGCTGCGATTCGAACCTGAAGATCGTTTCCGCTTTGCGTCTGCGCGTGCGTGTCCTTGAATGAGCGATTCCCTGCCGCCCTCGTCCACCGACCCCGACCCCGTCCCCGACGACGATGCGCCGCCCGACGAGCTGTTGAATCGGGTGATGACCGGCGACCACCAGGCGCTCGCGGAGTTGTTCGCTGTCTATCGGCCCAGGTTGTGGCGACTGGTCAACTTCCGGCTGCATCCGAAACTGCGCGGCCGGGTCGATGCGGATGATCTCTTGCAGGATGCGTTCCTCCGCGCGGTCGATCGCCAGGGCAGCTTTCTCTCCGAGGCGTCGCGGTCACCGTTCCTGTGGTTCCGGATGATCACGATGCAGACGCTGCTCGACCTGCATCGCGCGCACCTGGGAACCGAAAAACGGAACGCGACCCGCGAGACGAATCTGTCGGGGGGCGGTGGTGGTGGTTTCGAATCGACCTCCTGCTCGCTGGCCGCGTTTCTGGCTGGCAGTTTCACCTCGCCCAGCGGGGCCATGCAGCGGGCGGAAATGGCCGACCAGCTGGACCTTGTCATTCAGGGGATGAACGACATCGACCGTGAAGTGCTCGCGCTGCGGCATTTCGAAGAGCTGACCAACGGCGAAACGGCCGCGGCGCTTGGCCTGTCGGAACAGGCGGCCAGCGTGCGGTACCTGCGAGCGCTGCGCCGGCTCAAGGAAATCCTGAAGCGGTTTCCCTCGATCACCGGCTGGCCCACGAAGTAATGCTCCGGCTCCATCCATCGCCTGGTGTGAAGTGGCGGTAGAACGGAGCAAGGCAAAAGTCAAAAGGCAAAAGTGGGGGTGTCAGGCGAGCCTGACCGGTCCTGATGCCTGGCATTGGTTGATCAACGCAGCCTCTACGAATCGCCGGGAAGGACGCCTTCGTCGGTGAATTTGGGCGTTTTGACGTAGAACTGGCTGAGGTCGAGCCGGCCTTTCTGTTCGCTTTCGAGCAGGCTGAGCCGCTTTTCGAGTTCGCTCTGGCGGGCTTCGAGCTGGGCGATACGCCGTTCCGGGCCGTGACTGGACTGGGCCCTTGGAACGACGGGATAGCCCAACTGCCGCTGTAGCGCCGCGAACATGAACAGCGGATCGCGGGTGCGGTTGGCGGCGGCGATGCGACCCTCTTTGGCACCGAACAGGATCGGCTGCTTCGGCTCCAGTTCCGACGGGTCGCTGCCCCCCGGCCCCTGCTCTTGCGCGTGCTTTCGGCGTTTCTCGACGATCCACTGCTCGGAGTGAAACCAGATGAGATCGGCGAAGTCGACCGCTCCCAGTTGCAGCCGCACTTTAAGAATCCAGTTCGACCAGGTGTCGTCGTAGTGCGGGTCTTTGGCCATGGCCGACATTCCGGTGTCGTACCCAAGCTGATTGCGGCTGATCGATTCGAACTGATAGATGAACAGCCCGGCCGGAGTACAGCGTTCGGCGCGGAACTCGGCTTCGCGTTCGAGGAGCATTAGTCCGACGCGCTGATCGAACTTGGTGCGGTCCTCTTCCGTCTTGCCCATGACAAACGCCTGAAAGGGCGTGAAGTAGTGCGGCAGCCGCGCCATCGCGACGCCGATGGCGCCATGCTGCAAGACCTCGCCCCGGAGAAACTGAATCGCCAGGGGGAGCTTGGTGGTCGCAAGAATCTCTTCGTGAATGGCGGCGAGAATTTCCTGAGAGGGGACGTTCTCTTCGAGCCGTTCCCGGTAGACGCGGAAGAAGTACGCCTGCTCGATGTACTCTTCACGGTCGAGTGGTTGTCCCGGCATGTCGCGTCCTCTGTCTCGATTGGTCCAAATGCTCCGTTCATCGATCGATGTCAGGTTGCGTCAGAGCGGAGCAAGTCAAAAGTCAAAAGGCAAAAGTCAAAAGTGATGGTGTCGGGCAGGCCCGACCTGTTTTTTGCCCCACACTGATCGATAGGCGGACGCGTAGGGTGGGCCGTGAGGCTGTGAGTTTTTGGTAACCCGAAGCGTGAGCGAGGGACCCCGCGCTCCCCGCAGGTTACGATTTCCCCGGAATCCACGCTGGGTCCCTCGCTCACGCATCGGGTTACCATGGAGAATTCACCGCTCGTCCGAAAAATCACAGCCTCAGTGCCCACCCTACCGTTCATTTGAACGTGCGAGGGTCATTCGGGCGATGGGGAGACGGATTCGCGGGGGGCGATGCGGAGGAGCGCGGCTGCTCCGCCGCTGCCGACCACGAGGAGATGCCGCCCTTCGGGACTGTACTCCAGCGAGCGAATCGGCCCGCGCCCGAGCGACCAGCGCCCCGAGGACGGCCAGCCGCTGCCGCGTTCGCCGCTGCTCTCGGTTCCAGGCGGGGCTGCGTGCGTTGAAGGCACCGCAGGCGACAGTGAAACCTGTTCGATGGCACCGGAACTGGTTCCGATCGCGAGGCGGTCTCCGGCGGGGGAGACCGCCCAGGCTGTGGGCACGGCGTTCCACTTGAACAGGGACTTGGGCTGGTCGGGTGCAGTCTGCGCGGGCCATTCGGTGCCGAACAGTTCGCCTCCCGACGTGACGACGAGCAGCGTGGAGCTGAACGGTCGAAACAGACTGGCCGCGAGTCCGGGTGCGGTCGCGACGGACCACGGCCGCTGGGGATCACGACGGCTCCAGCCGAAGAGGTTGGCGTTCCCCAGCGCGATGAGCCGTTCGCCATGCGGCTCGACCGCGAAATCGGTCAGGCGGGAGAGATCGAGGTCGAGCTGCGAGACGAGCGTGCCCGCCGGCAGGCTGTAGAGGGAGACAAGCCCTTTGTCGGTCGCGAGGGCGAGTTGTTCGCCGCCGCGAGGAAAGCGGGCCGCGCGGACGCCGGTCTGCGGATCGCCTTCGAGTGAGATCTCGCGTCCGGTGGCGGTCTCCCAGACGCGACAGGAGACGCGAAAGAAGCCCCAATCGCCCACGGCGGCGGCGAAGCGTCCCCCAGGACCGATCGACAGGGAGCGAATTTCGCGGGCACCGGTGACGAGGGTGCGTCCCAACTGACGGGCCGCGACATCCCAGACGCGCACCGATCCATCGTCGAACCCAAGGAGCAATTGTTGACCGTCGGGAGCGAGGCAGGCGGCGGAGACGCCGGCATCGGCCACGCCGCGTTCGGCCCCCGTCTCGGCATTCCAGAGGCGGACGCGGCCATCGGCACCGCCGGTCACCACCCACCGCCCAGCCACGTGGGCGGAAAGGCTCGTGACCGGTCCGACATGGGCGGGAAGCGAGAGGTCGGATGGTCCGGTGACGGTCCGCAGTCGCAGCCAGCCAAACGCTTCGTCCCCCGTCACAATGCGGGCCGGTTCGCCGGCGACCGCGACCAGCCCCGTGACATCCTGCAACGTCCGGAGTTCGGCCCCGGTGGAGACGTTCCAGGCGACCACCCGCTGGTTGCGACGCGAGAGCAGCATGTCGCCCTCACGAGGGAAGGCGAGGGGGTCGCCCGCCTCTTCGAGCAGGACGGGAGCCGTCCCCATGCCCGTGGTCCCCGTGCTGGCGAAGTCAATGAGGGCGACATCGTTGTTCGAGAGGCCCACAGTCAGCAGGGGGCGCTCCGGATGCCAGAGTGGTTTTTGGCAGCGGGTTGTCGCGGCGTTGCCGGGCAGTTGCTCTGCCACTCGCACGCGCTGGGGCGTAGGGGCCAGCGTAAAGACGAACGTGTCGTCGTTGATCTGGGCGGCGAGGCGCGATCCGTCCGCGCTAAAGGCCAGATTGCGGACTGCGGTGCCGATCGAACCGTCGACGGCCTGACGCTGAGTGGGATCGGCCGAGTCGACGAGCACGATCCCTCGCTCTGGCTCCCAGAGGGCCAGCCGCTCGCCCTTCGGGCTGAACGCAGGCTCGCCCGAAACGGCTGGCCATTCGGCCAAGATCCGCCCGTCCGCGAGATCGAGCAGAATCGCCGCGGCCCCGCCCGTCACGACACAGCGGTCTCCCGCCGGGGCCACCACCAGGGAAACGCGTTCCGCCTGGTACCCGCGCTGCGCGCGCAGTCCGGTCTGCGGACTCCAGACACGAATCGACTGGTCGGCACCGAACGACACGACGGTCTCGCCATCGGTCGAAACGGCAACAGCTGTGACCGCGCCGCCGTGCCGCCACGACAGATCGCCGAACAGCCCCACGAGAGACCGCGTGACAGGCCCCGCGTCGGGCCAGCCGAGTAACGACGCCTGCGAAGAGTCCAGTTCCAGGGGGGCGAGTTCATCGAGCGGCCACGCGACATCTCCGAGGTCCTCGGCGAGCTGTCGCCCAGCGTCGTCACCCGGAGCGCGATCGAGCACCCCGAGCATCAATTCGCGGACCGAGGCCGTTTCGTCCGCACCGGCCGCGCGGACCCGCGGCAACTGGAGATCGATCCGCGACCGCATTTCGGCGAACCAGTCCTGCTCGGCGTCCGACCAGTTGGGCGACCAGTTCTGCGACTGGCCGGCGCGGAGAGTGAGCGTGGCATCAATGGGAGGGTAGCCCGGACGGACGGCGCGAACCCGAATCGCGCGGGCCTCGCCCTGCCAGACAATCTGCGGTTCAGGGCCGAACTCAACTTCTTTGCCGTTCACCAGCAACACACCGCCCTGGCGCTCGGTGAGGGGCCAGTCGACGATGAGGCGACCGGTCCTCGAAGCCGGGGGGCGACTCAGCCAGACAACCAGTCCCACGAGTACGGCCAGCAGCACCGTGCCATAGGCAAGGAGCCGCCACTTGCGGACGGGGCGGATCGGAATGGCGCGAGCCGGAGTTTTGGCGCGACGGGCGGCTTTCTGGCGATCGGCCCGGGCGACTCGGGCGGCGAGGCGCTGGTCGGGAGAGACCTTGCCAGGCTGACTGGAGGGACTGTCGGTCGTCACCTGGGCGAGCAGGCGATCCACCTGTGTGGACGGAGATCCATCGACGGGGAGGGGGCGAACGCCATCGGCGAGCGGTTCGAAATCACGTCGCTTCCAGGCCGTCAGCGTGGCTCCCTGTCCGTAGGGAGCCACAGCAAGTGCCAGTTCGCGGGGCGTCTGAAAGCGGGCGGAGGGGTCGCGGGCGAGCAGTTTCCGCACGATCGCCGCGACCGGTTCGGGCACGTCGGGGCGCAACATGCGGACGGAGCCGGGCGTTTCGGTGGCCCGCGCCATCAGCTTTTCCATCACCGTCGTTCCCGAGAACGGCAGCTCGCCCGTCAGCATGCGATAGAAGGTGACGCCCAGACTAAACAGGTCGCTGCGGATATCGGCAGTGCGGGTGTTGGCGGCCTGCTCGGGCGAGATGTAGTCGGGGGTGCCCAGCACCTGGCCAGTCTGGGTGAGGCCGGCATCATCGGCCCGCTCGCTGACCACGCGGGCAAGACCGAGGTCGAGAATCTTGACCAGCGGGGCCTCACCGTCCACGGCCGTGCTGACCAGCAGGTTGGAGGGCTTGATGTCGCGATGGACGAGGCCCCGCTCCCAGGCATGCTGCAACCCTTCGGCCACCTGCCGGACGCATTCGCAGGCCCAGTTGACGGGGGCGGGACCGCGCTCGCGGAGCAGATCGGCGAGGCTCTGGCCTTCGGCATACTCCATCACCAGGAAGTGCGTTTCACCGACGGAATCGGCATCGAACGCCGTCACAATGTTCGGGTGATCGAGGGCACTGACTGCCTGAATTTCCTGCTGAAACCGGGCCAGCGAGGCGCGATCGCGGCTCAGTTCCCCCGCCAGCAGTTTGAGGGCGACGGTCCGCCCGAGGGCCGCATGCTCCGCGAGAAACACGGCCCCCATGCCCCCGGAGCCGATCTGGTCGAGCAGCTTGTAGCGGCCGAGGAAAAACGAGTGTCGCCCCGCCAGCAGATGCTCGGCCTGCCAGTTCGTCAACCAGCCCCGCGCGACAAGGCCTTTGGCAATGACGGCCGGTTCCGGCAGGCTGGTACGGGCTGGTTCCGCCGTGGGGCTTCCGCTTGAGGTTCTGGTCGAGGTCCCGATCGCGGTCCCAACCGAGGTTCCGGTGGCGACGCTTTCGGTCAGCTCACGCCATTGGTCGGGACCGAGCAGATTGCTCTTCCGCAGGGCCGCCAGAAAGCTCTCGAAACTTTGGGGGGGCATGGACGAGCGGCACGAAGGAGCG
>JAIXZD010000086.1 GCA_027489895.1 Planctomycetaceae bacterium | reverse complement strand
ACCACGGTCCCATCCAGGTCGTCCGCCCCGAACGACAGCGCCACCTGGGCGATCTTTTCGCCCAGCATGATCCAGTACGCTTTGATGTGGTCGAAGTTGTCCAGCATGATCCGCGACAGCGCCATCACCGCGAGGTCGGTCATGCCACTCGGTTTCGCCAGATGATCCAGCCCGGTGTTTTCCGGATGGAACGCCAGCGGGATGAACGTCTGGAATCCGCCCGTTTCGTCCTGCAGATCGCGCAGCCGACAGAGATGGTCGACCCGGTGCCAGGGCTGCTCGATATGCCCGTAGAGCATCGTCGCATTCGTCCGCAGCCCGAGCTTGTGCGCTTCGCGGTGAATATCGAGCCAGTTCTGTCCATCGGCCTTATGCTCGCAGATTTTGTCCCGCACATCGGCATGGAAAATCTCCGCGCCGCCCCCGGGCATGCTGCCCAGCCCCGCCTCTTTCAACTGCTCCAGCACCCACTTCACCGGCTGCTTGGTGAGGAAGCTGAACCAGTTGATTTCGACGGCCGTCCAGGCCTTGATATGCAGATCGGGCCAGGTCTCGTGGATCGTGCGGACAATGTCGACATACCACTCGAACTTCTTCTGGTGATGCAGTCCGCCCACGACGTGAATCTCGGTCGCGCCGTTCCGCCGGGCCTCTTCGACCCGTTCGCGAATCTGGTCGACGTTGAACGTGTATCCCTTGGCCGATTTCAGGTCGGATCGGAACGCACAGAAGACGCAGCGGTAGACGCAGACGTTCGTCGGGTTGAGGTGAATGTTCGTGTTGTAGTAGGCGAAGTTTCCGTTCTTCTTCTCGCGAACGAAGTTGGCCAGCCGCCCCAGGGTGAGCAGGTCGCCTTTCTCCGCGAGGAACACCCCTTCGTCGTACGAGACCCGTTCGCCGGCGTAGACCTTGTCGCTGATCGCGTTCATCCGCTTCGCGTCGCTGTCCATTGCATTCCTCAACCGTTTTCGTCTGTCAGCTGGCAACTGCTGTCAGGCAGGTCCTGAGCTACTGGTTCCATGGTTTCCCCGCCATCGCCAGGCGGGAGCGTCCGTCCCGAGATTAACCGCAGTGGCCCGTGCGTTGCCACAACAGGCACGCGCCGCTGGATCTCGTGTCTGTGCCATGCTTGCACCGTTTCGGGGCAAGCATGCCGAACGTGGGACAGCAAACCCTTCTGAAATCCTGCGTCTTTCCCCAAATTCGACGACCAAGGGGGCCGGAAGCGTTAGCGCCCGGAGGTTTGTCGCATCCTTCCAGTACGTTCACCGTTCAATGCGCCATCAACCCGTCACCAGATGATCGGCCCACCCCAAGAGCAGCAGCCCAATGCTGATCACCGCGTTGACATGAAAGAACGCCAGATTGACGCGCGAGAGATCGTCTGGCCGAACGAGGGCATGTTCGTACGCCAGGAGCGCCGCGACGACGCCGATCCCCACGAGAAACACCGTCCCCAGCCCGGCCGCATGCCAGAACGCCAGCAGGCAAGCCAGCATCACCAGGTGACTGAGCATCGCCAGCCGGAGCGCGCCGCGGACGCCAAACCGGGCGGGGATGCTGCTCAGCCGTTGCTCGCGATCGAACTCGGCATCCTGACAGGCGTAAAGAATGTCGAACCCGCCGACCCAGAAGAAGACGACCAGCCCCAGCCAGACGGGCGTGGCCGAGAGTTCCGCCCGCAGTGCGATCCAGGCGGCGATCGGGGCGAACATCAGCGCGGCCCCCAGCCAGTAGTGACACAGCCAGGTGAACCGCTTGGCGTATGAGTAGCCACACAGCAGCACGAGCGTGGGAGCCGAGAGGTACAACGGCCAGGGGTTGGGCAGAAAGATCGCCGTCGCAGCGACAAACAGCAGGGCATTCACGACGCAAAACAGCGTCACGCCGGCGACGGAGAGCTGCCCGGCCGGAATGTGACGGGTCGCGGTCCGGGGGTTCGCGGCGTCGATCTGGCGGTCCACCAGGCGATTGAACGCCATCGCCAGCGAGCGGGCAAACACCATGCAGAGCAGGATGCCGACCAGGTCCAACGGGCGAAAGGGGATCGATTCCCTCGCGTTGGCCCACCAGGCGAGGCTGGCCGAGAGCAGAGCAAAGGGGAGCGCGAACAGCGTATGGCTGAAACGGATCATCGCGAGCATCCGCGTGAGCCAGGACCACATCGTCAAATTCCTTAGGGAGTGAAGGGGCGGGGCGTTTCCGTCAGGGGGTGGTGACAATCGATGGGCGTTCGATCCAGCCGACAACATCGCCTGGTGCAACCACGGTTCCCGGTTCCCGGAGAATGGCTGCCAGCCGACCGGCCACGGGAGAAGCGACTTCGGTGACGACTCCGGGAGTCGACAGTTCCACGAGCGCGTCGCCGCGCTGCAGCGATTCCCCCGGTTCCACGCGCCAGCCCAACAGCCGAATCACGGGATTCGCCCCCAGTTGGGGAATGATCACCGGGGCGAACCCGGGCGTTTCCTCAGTTGGGGGCATGGGGATTCCAGAGCGGCGTGACGTGCGAGAGAGTTAAGGGGTGGAGGAAGGGTAAAGGGTCTATGGGGTGGTTTTGTCGGGGCAGGTTGTTGCTGCGTCACTGTAGGGGGATGTGGTTTGTCGTCAATCGGGGAGGGGCGCGGGAAGCGCTCTCCCTCCGGGCGCCCACGCTTCCGGCTCCCCTGATTTCGTTAGCTGCAGGGAAAAGACGGTACGTCCGTTCCTTGCGCAATGAACGTTCGCCCGCGGTTGCGGTTTCCGTGACGTAGAATGACTTTTGTCGCTCGCCGGATTCCGCTATTCCCCGATTTTCTCTCTCCTCCACGTGAACGTCCTGTGTCCGACCCGGCCTGCACCAGCGTCCCAACCGCGAAAAAAACTGGCCATCGCACCGACCTGTTGACGGGAATTCGGCTCGTCGTGT
>JAIXZD010000234.1 GCA_027489895.1 Planctomycetaceae bacterium | reverse complement strand
CAGTACGGCCACACCGACAAGCGCCTCCCCCCGCCTCGCAAGGCGCTCGCAGAACGCCGCCCCCCAGGCGACGTGGCTCCCCGGTCCAGATGACACGTCCCGACGACACGTCCAGATAGCCCGTCGCACACGTTCAGGTTCTGAAACGCGACGAGCCGCTCGCCGCATCGAACGCTTCGCGGGACAGGACAACCATACGCCTGGCCTTCTTTCGGCCGATTCGCCACATCAGGCTTTTTTTGAGTGTGGCCCAACCGCCTCTTGTTCACCACGGATGATGCGGTTTCGCCACACGGCGACCACTGATTGCAACGCCACTCGCCAGCCCATGCGCCGCGCAAAACGCCGTGTTCAGGCCGCTTAGCGCCTCGTTTCACACCGGTAGAGAGCGCTGGCACCCGGTTTGCGCTGTTGGGCAACTCGTTGTCACAACGAGAGCAGGTTCGGCGAATCAATCAGTTCCCGGAGCAAAGCCCATGCAGTCGGTCTTGGCGCGTGCGTGTCGGAACGTGAGTGCATTGAGGGCAGCCCTGAACATTCCGCCCCGGATCAATCGCCGGACCGCACGTCCGACGCACGGGCAGTCCGTGTCTTCTCGACCGACATTCTTCCCGACCTGATGTAGTGCGACTCCGGCGGGTGGCCCGACCACCTGGTGGTCGGGTCGCGCAGCGACAGGAAGCCCCACCTTCCGCAAACAACCACCAGACTCAGGTGCTCCGTCAGCCAAATCTCGACCGGCAGCGTGAACAACGTCCGACGTCATCCCCCCTGCCTTCGTGACGCGAAATCGCCTACTCCCACAGGGCCGCGACCACGCTATCCGCGACGCAACGACCTTCCCGCGTCAGGGCGATCCGCTCTTCATCAATCGCCAGACAGTCTCGCAGCCAGTCCCGCGCAAGCAGCGGTTTCGCAATCTCCTCCAGCGCAAACCCCGTCTGCTTCTGAAACGCTTCAAAAAACACCCCGGCCGTCCGCCGCAGCCCGAGCATCAGCGTTTCCCGCGCCCGATCTTCCAGAGAGAGTTTCTCCTGCGAGGAGAGCGCGGTCCGGCCTGCCAGCGTCGACTTGATCCACGTCGTCGTGCTGCGGTGATTCGTCTCCCGCGTTCCCTTCACATACCGCGCGGCCCCGGGACCCGCCGCGAAATACGGCCCGTTCGCCCAGTACGTCGCATTGTGACGTGATTCATGCCCCGCCCGCGCATAGTTCGACAGCTCATACTGACCGAACCCGCAAGCAGACAGCAGTTCCATTGCCAGCTCATACTGCGACCGTTCCAGCTCGTCGGGAATCGAGGCGAGCGTCCCTTTCAACCGCCGCCCCCAGAACGCGGTCCCCTTCTCGAACGTCAGTCCGTACGCCGAAAGATGCGTCGGCCCAAGCGCAATCGCCGTCTCCAGCGTCGTCTGCCAGGTCACCAGCGACTGCCCCGGAACACCGAAGATCAGATCGACCGAGCACTCCGGAAAGCGATCCCGCACCGCCTCCACTGTCTGCCGAGCCAGCTCCGGCGAATGATCCCGTTCGAGCGTTGCGAGCGACTGTGTGTCGAACGACTGGACTCCCAGACTCACCCGGTTGACACCCGCGTCAGCGAGCAGCCCGAGTTTCGCGGGCGACAATCCCACCGGATTCGCCTCGACCGAAAACTCGCCCCCACTCGAAAGCGGAAACCACTCGCGAACCAGTTCGAGCAGCCGCTCCAACGAACGCTCCGGAAGATGCGTCGGCGTGCCGCCCCCCAGAAACAGCGTCTCCACAGGCTGCGGACTCTCCAATCGCGACAACTCGCAGGCGAGTGCGTCGAGATAGGCGGAAATGAGATCATCCCGACCGGCAACGACCGTGAAGTCGCAGTAGCCACAGCGATGCACGCAGAACGGCACATGCACATACGCAGCGCGAGGAACCCCCAGCGGGTCGACCGGTTCCCAAGGGACATACGGAATCGAAACGGCCCGCCCACCAGGTCGCGACCGCAACTCTCCTCCTGATCTGGCCGAACCCGTCACGGGCGGCCCCCGCCCCGCTGACCCTGACCGCCCTGACCCTGACCACCGCCCGAACTGAAGAAACTGAACGTGAACACATCCGTGAGCGCGGTAAACGCCGGGGACAGCGACAGCCGCACATACCGCCGATCGGCCGAAACAACGGCGCTCGCCGAAAGCGTCGCCCCTTCCGACAGCACGGTGATCACCGGCTGATAAGCGGCTCCCGCCGGCAGCAGCGTCCCCGCCAGCGTCTGACCCGCCTGCCCCGCGGCCTGTGCGAACACGGCCGGTTCCACGCCCCCGCCCCCGCCCGCTCCTGCCACCTGCTGTGCCACCGCCTGATTGACCCGCTGCTGGCGGGCCGCCACCAGTCGTTGCTTCCAGGCTTGTGGAACCGGTTTCAGCCGGGCCGCCGCGTCATCCGGAGCGACAGGCGTGGGAGCATCCAGACGCCCCGTTTCCAACGAGATCTTCACGCCCCGCTCCCGCGCATCGAGCGGAATCGGAATCGTTTCGACCTTCTCCGCCGGCGTGCCCGCATGCCGCGTGATCTTCAGCGTCGCCCGCTTGCCCACGATTTCACCGGACATGTGCCGAACCCGAATGCGATAGTCCCCCGCAAAGCCGCGCGGGCAGACATACCGTTCCCACGTATTCTTCTGATCCGGACCATACCCGTCATGCACATGGACCCCGCCCCCGCTCGTGCGCGTGGTCTCGAACGAACAGACACTCCCGCGAGGTTCGTCGATCACCAGGTCCAGATCGCCCGTCCCGCTCCAGGTGAGTTCGCAATCCAAATCGCGAATCCGACCCGCCGCCACTTCCGCCGCCAGTGCATCGGCCTCTTTCACCTGGCCTTTCATCCGCAGCGACTTGTCCCAGCTCTTCGCGATCGCGTCCGCTTCCCGGTGCCGATCCTGCCAGTCACGCGTCCAGACATACGCCAGGACCCCCGCGGCCGACCATCCGATCTCCGCAGTCGCCTCCAGATCATTCGCCAGCTTGAGAGCCAGCACGTACGTCTCGGCCCGGCTCGGGTCCATTTTCGCCGCCTGACGATAGAGCGATAGAGCCCGATCCCGGCGGTCGAACCGCGTCAGCATCGCCGCCGAATAGAGCGTGTTCGGCACGTTGACCACCGAGAAGTCGACATTCGACAGCAGCACCCGTTCAACCTCTTCACGCGGCCGCCCCACGACATCCATCGTCAGCGCCAGCGCCTCGTACATCCAGGGCTGCGCCTGTCCCGCGGTGATCGCCGCTTCCAGCAGCGCGATCACCTGCTCGTGATCCCGTTTGTCGTTGAACTGGAGAACCACCTCGCGGACCCGCGCGGGGTGTGGCGTATTGCCGGCAAAGTAATCCTGCCAACCCTGAACAGGATCAACCCCCGACGCCAGCAGGGGAATCGGTCCGGTATCGCTCGATCGGGCCGTTGCTTCCGGGGCGGCGGCACCGGGCTTCACTTTGGCGGGAGCCACCGGCTGTGTGACACCGGGAAGCGCGGAACCCACGCCTCCCGCAGTGGCCGGGGGGCGTGGGTTCGCAGATTTTGTCGTCCCCGTCGCGGGACCGTTCTTGCCAGTCTGCGCCCCCTTCGAAGACGACGGGGAATCCGTAGACTGGGTAGTTTCACCTACTGCAGTTTTTTTTTCCGCTCCAGGACCGCCTTGTTGTCGAAGGCCCGCGGAGCGTCGTCGGCCACCTGGAAGAATCCACCGCCGCCGCCGCCACCCTGCTGACCACCGCCGAACTGGCCGCCACCCTGCAAGCCACCGCCGCCACCGCCGCCGCCCAGGCCGCCGGCACCACCGACACCCTGACCGAGTCCACCCTGCATCGGGGTGACGATCGGAATCACCAGGTCACCCACCGGGTAAACGCGTGTCTGCAGCTTGGCATCCGATTCGGTTTGCGTGGTGATCTTCAGCACCTGGTCTTCGATCAGCCAAGTGAGACCGCGCGGCTGCAGCAACAGCTTCAGCACCGTTTTGAACGACACACCTGACAATTCCAGCGACACCGGGTCATCCAGCGAAACGGTCCCGTCATCCGAAATGGCCTTCTCGTCGAACCAGATGTTCACACCCTGCCGCAGTTCTTCCTGCAGCCGGCGCTCTTCTTCGGCCGTCAGATCATCCGCGGGATCATCGCCAGGACGCTTCGTCTTGCCGCGGAGTTGATCCTTCAGGCTCGTGATCGCCTCACGCAACGGGATTTCCTGGAACGAGCACTCGACCGGTTCGTCGAGCATCGCGCGAATCGCTTCTTCCTTCTTGTCATACTTCTTCAGGTCGACCGAGGCCCATTTCTTGCGACGCTTCGTAATCGCCTGCCACACTTCCGCCGCAGGCCAGAGAACCGGCGGTTCGTCCGGGAACGGCACGTGCGACAGTTCCACCTGATACAGCGTTTCCAGGAACTTGTCGGCCCGCAGATACCGCAGGCGTTCCGCCTTGTCGAGCTGACCAGCCGCTTCCGAATCGAAAATGGCAGCCGCGGTCACGCCGCTATAGGGTGACAGTTCCCACGCCGCACGCGAGACCGCCTCGGCCTCTTCAAACGCCAGTTCGTTGCCCAGGAACCCTTCCGTCAGCAACGACCGGACGCGGTCAATCAGTTGTTCCAGCCGACGTTCCCGCTGCACGGTCAGGTCGACCAGGTTCTTTTGAGCGCGAATCGCCGCTTCCCGTTCCGCACGACGGATTCGTTCTTCTTCCAGCGTCGTGCGACGTCCCGCCACGGCATCCCGCATCCGAGCCAGTCGCGAACGCAGATTCGAGCGAATCGCCGGATCGACATCGAGCGCCGAATCGACGGTGCTCAGCATCCGCTTGACTTCCGCCAGCGCCGCATCCGGGTCTTCGTTCATCACATTGCGAACCGAATCGAGCAGCGAGTTCACTTCCCGTCGGAGGGCTTCCCCTCGCAGCGAACGGAGTTCACGTTCGCGATCGAGCAGGTCGCCAGCCGGGGGCGCGGCGGGCGTCGCCGCATCGTCTGCCACAGCTTCCACCGCAGCGGGCATTTCTTCGGTCGATCCTTCCGCAGGAGCCTCGGCGGCGGGGGCTTCGGTCGCTGCTTCCGCGGCAGGAGCTTCCGTCGTCGCCTCAGCCGCGGGGGCTTCCGGTGCTTCCGCCGCATCGGCCTGAGCGACCACCAGCGTCTTGTCAGACACTTCGGTCGTCGCCACACCGGCTGCACGGGCAATCGCCGTTTCACGCACCAGAGCCTTGGCATCGCGATCTGACGGGTCAGCCGTCTTCGCGGCCCAGGCCAACTCTTCAGCGGCTTTCAGGTCTTTCCGGAACAGCGCCTGCTTGGCGAGTTCGACCATTCCCGAAACCGATTTCTCATGTTCGTTCCGGGCGAGAAGCAGCAGATCATCGCCAGCCGTCGGGACCGACAGGCCGCGATCCGCTTCCGCCATCGACCGCAATCCCACCAGGAATGCATTGATCGCCAACGGCTCGGGTCGTTCCAGTTGCCAGTTGATCGTCTGACGAGCAGTCCCAACCGTCCCCGCCACTTCCACCGCCAACTGCTCGGGCAAAGTCCCCCGGCCCAACAGCACCGTGGTTCGATCGGAACGCAGCGGAGGCACCGCAGCCGGCAACAGATTCGTCAGTTCCGGCTTGCCCAGCAGGCCCTTCACGTACAGCACCGGCTGCGACTGCGCCAGAGCCAGGTCGCCGCCCAGGTCCTTGGCCGTCGAGCGTGTGTCGTCGATCACTTCGTCGATCATCAACACGCCACCCGTCTGGTGGGCCAGAATGCCCAGCAGCACGAGGTCCGTCCGCGGGCCAACCGCATAAGCCGACACCACGACCCGCGCGTCCCGGCATTCTTCGACATACTTCCGCATCGTGGCCGGATCGATGAGCTGACTCGTGCTCATCCCGTCGCCGATGTAAGTCACCACACGCCGCGAATCGGTCGTCGCCCCATTGATGGCCGACCGCAGTGCGGGCATCAGGTTCGAGGCACCCAGCGGAATTCGTCGCTTGATCGCGACGACAGCCGACTTGAGATCGGCCGACCCCGCGGGGACGAACCCCTTGGTCAGCGGCTTGACATCGGAATCAACCGCATAGAGCGAGACGACGTCGTTCTTGCCCAGCCGGGCCAGATACCCTTCCAGGACGCCTAGCCCCTGCTTGCGATGAGCCCCCGCCTGACTGGCCGAGGTATCGACGAGCAGCACATGCTCGGTGGTTCCCGCGACCGCAGGCAGATCACCCGCCTGCAGCGACAGCGCATACACCAGGTCGCCCGCAGGCGGCTGGAAGCTGATCAGGCGGGCAGTGGGTTCGCCCGCTTGAGCCAATCCGGCCGAGAGCAGGTACCCGACGGCAAGGACCGCAGCAGCATTTGACAGCCGGCGGACCAGGGAACGGGCGAATGGAACCATGTTGAAAAGCTCCGTCGAACCGGGACGTTAAAGCGAACGGGCTGAAATCCCGCAGGGCAGACCGGAGAAACACGCGCACCATGCGCACACCTCCCCGACGACACTCCGTAGTCTACAAACGAGTTCGGCTCTTACAGAAGAAAAATCTTCGTGAAACCGCAGGACGGCTCCGCATTTCCCCCCCGGACCCGCCTGCCGCCCCGCCCACGCCGGAACCACCCACGGCGTCGGTTGTTCCGCCTGGCGCAGTCGCGCCGAACCTGCCACTTCTACCGTCCTCCTCCACCCCCTAAAATCCCGCACAACCAACGCGACCATCATGTAGCGGAACGCGTGAGCGTTCCCCCGTGGCGACTCCCGCCCCCCTTAAAAAAACCGCAACTCACCCCTCAATACGGGGAGCCGGAAGCGTCAGCGCCCGGAGCAAACCGCCCTCACCCCAAGCAAAACCCCCTCCCTCATGACTCGTCCCCGCATCCACCGGTTCATCTCATCCGACGGTGCGGTTCACTTCTATCGCGTCTGGTCACCCCACCCCCCCCAGCCACAACGCGGCCGAGTCCTCGCGCTCCATGGCATCCAAAGCCATTCCGGCTGGTACTCCCAGACGGCCCGCGCCCTCGCAGCCTCCGGGTTCGAAGTCTGCTGGCTCGACCGTCGTGGTTCCGGAATGAACGAAACCGACCGTGGACACACGCCCCACGCCGAGCGGCTGCTCCACGACGTCGTCCAGCTTCGCATGCACCTCGAACGCCTCGAACCACATCCCACGCCCACCATCCTGCTCGCCGTCAGTTGGGGGGCCAAAGTCGCCACAGCACTCGTCGCCCGTCAGTCTTCTTCCTCGCCTGCCCCCTGGGCCGGGCTGGCACTCCTCTACCCGGGTCTCTTCCCAAAGATTGGCCCTCGCTTCGATCAGCGACTCCGGCTCGCCCTCGCACGATTTCTGGGAATCCTTAAGAAGCCCGTCCGAATTCCTCTCGACGACCCCGCCCTCTTCACGCGCGACCCCGCCTGGCAGACGTTCATCCGCAACGACCCACTAGCGCTGCACACCGTCACCTCGGGGCTGCTGCTGGCAGGACAGGACCTCGACCGAATCGTCGCCTCCGACTCGGCCCGGATCACCCTCCCCTGCCTGTTGATGCTCGCCGGCGGCGATCCGATCATCGACAACACAGCCACCCTCGGCTGGTTCACCGGCCTGCCCTCACCTCGGAAAACGCTGCACACCTATCCCGCAGCCCGCCACACCCTGGAGTTCGAGCCGGAGTTTCCGGAGGTAGCCCAGGCTCTGGTCGATTGGTCGTTAAACGTCACCGCGTCTGGCTCGAATACGCCCTGACGACCTGCCCCTGGCGACAATCCGCGCGGCAACGTCTTCTGCCAAGGCGACTTACGAAAAACAGCCCACATCCGTCGCTTTTTCATCAAGTTCCTCTTGGCACAATCCAACCGGTCCCGTATATCTCCCGACCTGTTCACCGGAACGAGTTGGCACACTCTCTCTCGCCAGCCCGCCCCGACGGACGAATCACTCTCTCCACTTTCGACTCACACCGCGTTCCAGAACAAATGGCCTGGCCCATTTCGGGTTCGATCATTTCCCTTCGGTAACAAAGTTGTCGCGAGTGGACACTTCGAAGCTCTCTCCCAGATCATTGCCTCGTCGACACACCCCGGACGATCTCGTCCCCGGGCCCGTTCGTTTCTCAACCGCCGCCATTCCGCGGATCCCGTTTGAGAACTCGTCCGTCCGCCCAGGAACCGATCATTCCGGGAGGGTGCGGTCTCGCACTCTTGCGAAAAGGAGTTCGCCTCATGCCGTCTCTGCCCCGTTTGGCCCTGCTTGCGATCGTCGGTGGCCTCGTCCTCTCGACAACGGGCTGCTCGATGGTGCCTCGCCGGCAACTCGCCCAGGCGCAGCTTCGCTCTCGTCAGCTCTACGAGCAGAACCAGTCCCTCGCCCAGACCAGTGCCCAGGAACAAGCCCGCCTGGCCCAGCAAATCGCCGATATGCAGGCGGCCCGCGATACGCTGCAACAGCGTGTCGACAACCTGCTCGCCGAACGCGATCAGCTCAAAACCAACATCTCCAACGTGAGCATGTCGCCGCTCTCCAAAGACCTCACCAAGGCCTTTGAAGACCTCGCTCGCAAGTACCCCGAGTTCGAGTTCGACCCCCTCACCGGCGTCAGCAAGTTCAACACCGACATCCTGTTCGAACTCGGCAAGGACGATGTCCGCCCCGCCGCCGAACCCGCCCTCCGCGAGTTCGTCACCATTCTCAACTCGGGCGAAGCCCTCGGCCTGCAAGTGCTCGTCTCAGGACACACCGACGATCGGCCTGTCACTCGCAACGAGACCAAGGCCCGCCACAAAGACAACTGGGACCTGTCCGCCCACCGCGCCATCGCCGTCGTCCGCACCCTCGGCCGCCTCGGCCTGAAAGACAACCGCATGGGCCTCTCCGCCTACGGCCCGCACCAGCCGGTGGCCACCACCAAAGACGAAAAGTCGCGCCAGCGAAACCGCCGGGTCGAGATCTACGTCCTCGCCCCCAACTCGCCGCTCGCCAACTACGAACAGGCCCCCTCCTTCCGCTAAGTGTTTGTCCGCCAATCTTCAACTGGCGAACAGATTAACCCCCTCCAACGCCGCGGTTCCCCCCAAGGAACCGCGGCGTCTTTCATTCTTTGCCCCCGTTCCCAATCCATGCTGTAGCGGAAGCGGTGACGCTTCCCCGACCTGCTTCAACGCCTCGTAGCGGAAGCGGTGACGCTTCCCCCACCTCCCAATCCCACCCAAATCCTCCCCCAACGCGCGACCTCGACCTAGCCCCTCCCCCCAACCCGCTCGTTGGCGATCTCCTACCTCGTCTGTTATCTCTGAATAGTCAGAAAATCGCTTCTTCCTCCGAGCCATGCACGATGACCGATCCTCTCTTTTCCGTTGCTGACCAGGTTGTCGTTGTTTCCGGAGGCAGCCGGGGAATCGGCAAAGCGATTGCCGGGGAATTCGCCCGCCGCGACGCACGGGTCATCATCACCAGCCGCAATGCGGAGACCCTTGCCGCCGCCGCGACGGAATTGTCCACGGGCAAGCATCCCGTCGCCTTTCGCGTCTGCGACGTGGCCGACCCCGACGCCAGCGCCGCGCTCATCGCCTCCCTCGCCGCCGACCTGGGCCGGATCGACACGCTCGTGAACGTCGCGGGAATCAACGTCCGCAAGCGGGCCGAGGCCTATACCGTCGCCGAGTACGACAGCATCCTGAACACGAACCTTCGCGGCCTGTTCTTCATGGCCCAGGCCGCAGGGAAGCAGATGCTCCGCCAGAAATCGGGCAGCATCATCAACATCGACTCCCTGAATACGAACTCGCCCCTGCGCGGCGTGCTCCCCTATGCCATCAGCAAGGCCGGGGTCAGCATGCTCACCCGCGGCCTCGCCGCCGAATGGGGTGAGTACGGCGTCCGCGTCAACGCGATCGCCCCCGGTTTCATCCTGACCGACCTCACCCGCAAGCTCTGGTCCGACCCGACCATGCAGGCCTGGGGGAACGAAAACACCCCCCTCAAGCGGCTCGGAGAAGTCGGCGACCTCACCGGCTCCGCGATCTACCTCGCCTCCAAAGCCTCGGCCTACATGACCGGCCAGGTGCTCTACGTCGACGGCGGAATCTCGGCCGGAACCCGCTGGCCCATCGACCTCGGCAACACCGACCACCGCTGATTCAACCCGCGTCCTCGACGCGCGTGTCCCAACCTCACGAGTTCACTTCCTCCAGATTTCTCCTTGTCAGAGTGCGCCTACCGTGACCGACCTCTTCTCCCAGATCGAAGCAGCCCGCGCCACAATTGCAGCGCGATTCCCGGCCACGCCCAAAGTCGGCATCATCCTCGGGACAGGCCTCGGGGCGTTTGCCCAGCAGATCCAGGGGAAGGTGGAAATCCCGTACACCGACATCCCCCACATGCCGCACTCGACCGTGCAGTCCCATGCCGGTCAGCTCGTCTGCGGAACCCTCGTCGGTCTGCCAGTTGTCGTGATGGAAGGCCGCTTCCATTTCTACGAAGGCTACTCGATGCAGGAAGTGACGTTCCCCGTGCGCGTCATGAAGGCGCTGGGGATCGAACTGCTGGTCGTCACCAACGCGGCCGGGGGGATGAACCCGCACTTTGACCTTGCGGACGTCATCGCCATCGAGGACCACATCAACCTGATGGGTGACAATCCGCTCCGGGGGAAGAACGACGACCGCCTCGGCCCGCGCTTCCCAGACATGGCCGCCCCCTACGATGCCGACCTGCTCAAACTGACGCTCGACACCGCCCTCGACCTGAAAATCCCCTGTCGCAAGGGCGTGTTTGTCGCCGTCGCCGGACCGAATCTCGAAACGCGGGCCGAGTATCGCATGCTTCGCGGCATCGGGGCCGACCTCGTCGGCATGTCCACAGTCCCCGAGGTGATCGTCGCCGCCCACGCCGGCCTCAAGGTCCTCGCCTTCTCCGTCGTCACCGATATCTGTCTGCCCGATGCCCTCGAACCTGTGGTCTTCGAGCACATCCTCAAGCACGCCGCCACCGGCGGAGAACGCCTCAACCGACTCCTGCCCGAAGTCCTCGCCCGCTGGTCCGAATCCCGCTAAGCCCAACCAGACTGCCGCCCCCAGAGCTGGCTCTTCCACCTGCCTTTCCTTGGTGTTTTTCGTACGTCTAGCTGACAAGTTTTGCGGGCCGTGCGGAAATGATTCGGGGAACCATCTTCGAGCGGTTCGTCCCGCGGAATGACCCATCCCCACGTTCGACCACTTTTGACTTTTTACTTTTGCCTTTTGACTTTGCGGGCGTTTAGCCCGCTTCGTGCCTTGGTGGTGAAAAAACTCTTGGACGTCAGCATATGCCCGCGAACGTCTCGCAACTGTCCGCCGCCCAGCGACTGCTGTTGCTCGTCCAGGAACTCCAGTCCGGCCGCTGGCTGAATGCCCCCGAACTCGCCCGGCTCTGTGCCTGCAGTCCCCGCACGATCTTCCGCGATATCGAAACCCTCCAGGCCTCGGGCATCCGGCCCCAGTACGATCCCGCCCGCAGAGGCTATCGGCTCCCTTCCCGCCAGCAACTCCCCCCGGCCGAGTTCACGCTGCCGGAGCCCCTCGCGCTCATCGTCCTCGGAAAGCGACTGGGGGACGACGACCAGGGCATCCCCTTTCAGTCGGCCGCCCGTCAGGCCATCCACAAGCTGATCAACCTGCTGCCACCTGGCCTCGTTGACCATCTCGGTGATTCGGCCCAAGCCGTCGAAATCCATCTCGACCCGCGGAACCCGCAACCGGGACTGCAGGACCACTACGAGCAACTGGTCGACTGCATCCGCCTGAACCAGCCGGTTCGCATGGGGTACGCCAGCCTCTCTCCGCCCGAACGGGTGGATACCAAACTCTCACCCTATCGCCTGCTCTTCAGCCGCCGCAGTTGGTACGTGATCGGCCGCTCCAGCCTGCACCGCGCGATTCGCACGTTCAACGTCGCCCGCATCCAGACATTCGAACGACTGACCGACGAGACCTTCTCCCCTCCCAAACGGTTCAGCCTCGATACCTACCTCGGCAACGCCTGGCACCTGATTCGCGAAAAACCCTACAACCAGCGGGTCCGCCTGCGGTTCAAGCCACTCGTCGCCGACAACGTGGCCGAGGTCCGCTGGCACAAGTCGCAAGAGACCACTCGCAACGCCGATGGCTCGATCGATTTCGTCGTCACCGTCGACGGCCTGCGCGAGATCTCCTGGTGGATCCTCGGCTACGGCGACCAGGTCGAAGTCCTCGAACCGGCCTCCTTAAGGGAAATTCTCATCGCCAAAGCCCGCAGCCTCGCCGCCCTTTATGACGTGTGATGGTTACAACGGGCAACCAGGACTCGATCACCACTGAAAACCAGGATCGCGAACCATGTCGTCAGTAGCGGAAGCCGTGAGGCTTCCCCCGCACGGTACGACGGGTGCCACTGCTGGCTTGCCCAGCAGTGCGAGTGACTCGCGACGACAGCAGCCCACTCCTCGTGCGCTGACAATCCGCTATCCCGCGTGAGCGATTCGCCCCTCGCCCCGCCCCAGCGCCTTTAACTCCGGCCCCACCCGCCGCATCGCCTCCTCCAGCGACACCACCGGCCGATACCCGAAATCCCGCTCTGCTTTCGCCACCGAGTACCAGTGGTCCGTCGCCAGTTGCAGCGCCAGGAACCGCGTCATCGGCGGCTCGCTCGTCAGCCCGAACACCTTGTAGACGCCCTCCAGCGCCGCACCGATCGCATACGCCGACCGCAGCGACATCTCTTTTTTGACCGGCCCAACTCCCGCCACCTCCAGTAACTCATCAATCCAGGGCCACATCTCCACTGGGTCCCGCTCATTGATGAAGTAGGCCTGGCCCCCGACCGGAGAATCGACCGACAGCCGGTCCGCCGCCTGCAAATGCGCCGCGGCCGCATTCTCCACATAGACCATCGAGATGCGATTCGTCCCCGTCCCCACCCTTCGCAGCCGACCCGACCGCGCCCGAGCCACGAGCCTGGGAATCAAATGGTTGTCGCGCGGCCCCCAAATCAGATGCGGCCGCAGGCTGCACGTCGCCACGCCCGCCACGCCATGCGCGGCTAGCACCGCCTGCTCCGCCAGCGCCTTCGACTGCGGATAATGGCAGAGGAACGACTTGGGGTAGGGCAAAGATTCATCCGCCCCCCGCTGATCCGTCCCGTCATACACGACGCTCGGCGAACTCGTGTAGACCAGCCGCTTCACGCCCTGCTGCCGGCAGGCCGCGATTACATGGTCCGTCGCCTGCGTGTT
>JAIXZD010000240.1 GCA_027489895.1 Planctomycetaceae bacterium | reverse complement strand
CTCCCTCCGTCTCGACCTCCGCAGCGTCCGTCTCGTCCCCATCCCGAATCATCTTCACCGTGATCAGATTCGCCGACACATCCAGCGGCGGCCCCTTCACCTTCGCCGCCGCGGGCACCGGACGTTTTCTTGTGGAAGACGTCGCCCCTCCTGCCGCCACCGGTTTCACCCCGCGAGACGCCTCCGGGTTCGCCACCGCTTTCCGGACCGGTCCCGGATCGTCCACATACGCAAAGCCCCGCTCGAACTGTCCCGAAGCCAGTCCCCTTTCCGCGGGCCGCACCGGCATCACCGCCGATGTCTTCGGGGCCTCCGCCTGCGCCACCCCGCCCGGCCTCGGAATCGGCAACGTCCCCGCCTCGATCGTGATCACCAGTCGTTCCGACTTGCCCGTCAGCTTGTCCCCATGAAACGTCACCTTTCGATGCGCCTCGACACGCTGCACCTGCGCCGTCCGGGAATCATCCGCCTCCCGTGCCCCGGCCGCCCCCGCCACCTCGGCCTGACCCGGCTCGGTCTGCGGTTTCTCCGACTTCGGCTTCTCGGGCGTGATCCAGATCTTGATCAGCTCGCCGCCCAGCGTGAGCTGCCCCGGCTGCGTCAGCCCGGCCTGGCCCTCCAGCTCGATCAGGTCCAGCCCCGTCTCTTTGTCCGGATATTTGTGCAACTGCGTCAGCCAGTTCCCCGAGAACGCCAGCGCCCCCCGCGTTCCGGGTTTGGCCGGATCCGCCTTGTAACTCTCAACCCGCCCTGCCCCCCGGCAGAGCGCCTCGATGATCCGGCCGCCCTTCTCCTCGTGAACGATCGTCACCTCCGGCGAATACAGGTCATTCAGCTTCTGCGTCACCTTGACCTGCCGCCCGTCCTTCAGCGTCGCTACCCGCAACTGCGCGTCGTACGTCACCTCGCTCGCCAGCGCCACGAGTTCCGCCCGTGTCGAGACCAGCTTCACCGGCGCACCGGCCGCACTGTCACCAATCGCCCGCATCCGCCGGAAATCGAGATCACCCATGTCGTCGCTATCGCTGGCGTTTGCGGCCGCGCCGCCCGCAGGCACATCCCCGGCCGGTTTTGCCTTGGGCTCAAACACGACAAACAGTTCGCGGCAGTCCAGCGTGTCGACCTGTCCCTCTTTCGTTGGATGATCGAGATGGACATTGTCCCGGAACCAGGCCATCCGCTCGGCCAGTTGATACTCAAAGTTCCCCGCCGAGCGAATCATCGCCCGCTCCACCTTGCCTTCATCCCCCCGCGGTTTCGACTGCAGGTTCAGCACGACGTCCTTGCGAATCCGCAGCGCCCGTAGCCCCGACACCGCCGGCATGTCGTTCGAGGGCGGACCAGGCAGCAGGTCCATCTCCAGGCCGAGCCCCTTGCCATGGTTCTGGCCCACGCGGAACTCGATCGGCTCGTCGCTCCAGACCCGCAGCGCCCCTTCCGAAAAGTTCACGTTCCGTGTCCGGATCGTCAGCCCCTTCGCCCCGTCAATCTCGACGGAACCTTCCAGCGCACCACCCACCACCCGGCCGGGCTTCGGGTTCATCTCATCAAATGGCGTCGCAAACTGCAGCAGGGCCGACTCCGCGACCACCACCAGCGGCTGCTCCCCCGGTTTCTCGCTCAGATAGATCATCGCAAACGGACGGAACCGGACATCCCCACTCGGCTCCACCTTGTCCCAGTCCTCCGCATACAGATAGGCCCGCGACGAACCCACCTTGTAGCGCGCATTGGTCGTCCACGGATGCTGGCCCAGCCATTTGGCCGCCAACTGTTCGTAGATCGGCGAATCTTTCACGACCCGCTGGGTCGGACGACGCTCCGCCTCCGGCGCTTCGATCTGCTCCGGCGTGAACAGCGGCGTCACCGTCAGCGCATAAATCGCATAGATCGCGCTCAAACACGCCGTCGTCGAAATCGTCAGTAACAGACGGCGGAACATGCAGGGACGATCGCCTGAAACGAATAGGAAAAACAACCAGACCGAATACCGAATACCGAATGACGAATGACGAATATCGAAAGGTCTTCGGGATTCGTTATTCGGTATTCGTCACTCCCCTCCTCACTCCACCTTCTCTTCCGGCATCAGCCCAATCACATCCGTGATATCGATCAGCCCGATCGGCCGACCTTCCCGATCGATCACCGGCACCTCGCTGATCCGGAACTCCGACAACAGGTCGATCGCGTCCCCCAGCGGCGCTTCGGGCCAGGTCGTGCGCGGTGACCGGGTCATCACCTCCGAGATCGGGCCATCGATCCGGTCATCCCGTCGCGATTCGAGCAGCTTCACAAGATCGCTATCGGTAAACAGGCCCGACAGCCGTCCCTCCTCGTCGACCAGCATCACCGCGCCGGTTCGTCGACCCGTCGACCGCATGTTGACGAACACTTCCCGCACCGTGGCACTGCTGGCCGCAATGCGCAACTGATCTCCCTGCCGCATGATCTCACCCACGCAGCGCAGTTTCTGGCCCAGCGCCCCGGCCGGGTGAAACAGCGCAAACTGCTGCCGCGTGAAGCCCTTGGACCGACTGACCACCAGCGCAAGTGCATCTCCCAGCGCCAGCATCACCGTCGTGCTCGTGGTGGGGGCGAGACCCAACTGTCCCGCTTCATGGCAATGCCCCATCGCCAGCACCACATCCGACAGCCGCCCCAGGCTGCTCGTTGCCTTGGCCGTGATCGACACGACCCGCGCCCCCAGGTGCCGAGCCAACGGAACGATCCGCAGCAACTCTTCCGTTTCGCCGCTGTGCGACAGCGCGAGCAGTAGATCGTCCGCCGAGACCGCACCGAGGTCACCATGAACGGCCTCCGCCGGATGCAGCCACTGCGCCCGCGTGCCCGTCGACGAGAGCGTCGCGGCCAGCTTTCGCCCGATGTGCCCGGCCTTGCCCATCCCCGTCACGATCACGGTGCCCTGGCAGTTCACCACGCAATCGACCGCCGCGCAGAACGTCGCGTCCAGACGCCGGCCCAGATCGAGGACCGCCTGTCCTTCCTGCTGCAAAATGTCCCGGGCCTCGCGCAGTTGCTCGAACGGCGACAAGGGCTGGACACTGGCATCGCTTCGCCAGGGTTGCGGTTGGGCGCTCATGCCAGGCTCTGGGTTCGTGGAGGCGGGGTCGGAAGACAGACCGGCGCAGGACCAATGTCCCGTGCTGCCCGTCAAAGGGGCGGGAGTATGCTTCGAATCGCCGCTGGAGGTCAATCGGAGTTTGTTGCCGTAGATCATTGGTAACGTCTCTGCAGGTAATGGGTTGCGGCGAATCGACGCCTGATTCCGCTTGACCGGAATCTCGATCCGGGCGACAACCCCGCTCGCTCCTCCGGTTTTGGCCTGCTACGGCCCCTTCACCCCAGCCTGGTTTCTTGCGCGCCATGCCCGCCAAATCGTCGTTCGTTCGCTGTTTGCCGCGTTGTTTTGCAGCGAACGGATTGCACGCACTCGCCACCGGCCTGCTCGCACTCGCCTGCAGCCTCCCCCTCGTCGGCTGTGGCGGCGCGACCGCGCCCAGTCGTCCCCCCGCGCCCCGCACCACCGCCGACGCCCTCTCCCCGGCCGAGATCGAGCTGTTCCTGGCGCTCATTCATGCGCATCCCCAGCGCAAAGCCCCCGAGTTCACCAATTCCCCAGATGAGCGCCCAATCGACGAAGCCCTTGCGCCCAAAAACATGGTTGCGGCGTTTCGCACCCGCTTCCAATTGCTGTTCGACGCTGAGGCCCAGGGCCAGGAACTGGCCCGGAATGGCGATTGGGCCCGGCTGCTCCGCGAATACAAGCTGGCCCCGGCCGAGTTCGCCGCGCTCGTCACGCGCGTCAGTTGTGCGGTGACCCGGCTGCAGCTCGAACCGAAGTACCACTTTGCCGACCTTGCCACAAAGGCCCAGACGCGAGTCGCCGCCCTAGTGGCCGAGATCGAACGCCTCGACGGAATTCCCCCGGCCCAAATGACTTCTGAAACGGCCCGCGCTCGAACTCAGGCCATCGTCCAACTGGGCCAGACCATCGCCCTGCTCGAATTTTCGGAGAAGCTCCAGGCGCTGCCGGAAGCCAGTTTGTCCGCCGTCTCCGCCCGCCTGGCCGACCTTCGCCCGCTTCTCCCGGCCGACCACTCCGAAGCGTCGTTTCAGGAATTGGACCGCATCGAAGATCGGCTCTCCTCCAGGGCGGAATCCCCGCGCGGAGTACAGCCGGGAACTCGCTGATATCCATTGCTGTGTAGTGACTTACGTCAGGATGGATGGCGGGTTTCCGGTTCCGGCCGTGGAGTTTGCGTGCTCCCAGGTCCATGAAATCTGAGGGACCAGTTCGTCTCGGACGCCGGTGGCTCTGATGGTGGCCAGACGGTAGAATCGTGACGTGCTGCGATGCACGACGGGGAACCCACCGGCCGAGGGGGCTGGGACAGGACCAGCCCGGTCGTCGTAAGCACTGTCATCTCTTGAACTTCACTCGCTTTTAGTGCGGACTTGGCCGGGATTTCACATTCGCGTGATATCAATTGCAACACGATCGGCGAATCAGGACGAGGCAGGCGGACCTCGGGACGACAGTCCCGGCCGCTTTGCACGACCGATCGCCCTGCCCCGCGTGCCGGGGTGGGCCCGTGTTACTCAACTGAGCGAGTGGAGGGATCTGGACATGCGGCAGGTGCGATCCGTCTTCGTCAGCGATGTTCATCTGGGCTGTAAGTTCGGAAACGCCGAGGCGTTTCTCGACTTCATCAACAGCGTCCAGCCCGAGTACCTCTACATCGTCGGCGACTTCATCGACGGCTGGCGGCTGAAGCGCGCCTGGCACTGGAACGACACCTACAGCTTCATTCTCCGCCGGTTTGTTGAACTGGTTCGCGGCGGGACGAAGGTGCTCTACACGCCCGGAAATCACGACGAGTTCCTGCGGGACTTCATCTACAACCTGGGTAGCATCGAGATCGCCGACGAGTTCATCCACGTGACGGCCGACAACCGCAAGCTGCTCGTCATGCACGGCGACCAGTTTGATACCGTGGTCCGCAACTGCCGCTGGCTCTCGATGATCGGTGATGTCGGCTACAACTTCCTGTTGCTGCTCAACAAGGGGTTCAACTTCGTCCGCCGGACGCTGGGGTTTGGCTACTGGTCGCTCTCGGCAGCGATCAAGCGGAAGGTCAAGCAGGCGACGAACTTCATCAGCAGCTTCGAAAACGTGATCACGAAGTATGCCCGGACGAAGGACTGCGTCGGTGTGATTTGCGGTCACATCCACACGCCGGCCATCAGCGAGCACCACGGTGTCCGCTACTACAACACGGGCGACTGGGTCGAAAGCTGTACGGCCCTGGTGGAAGACTACTCGGGCAACATCGACCTCGTGTACGGTCCGTCGCACTACTACCGCAACCGGCCGCGTCAGACGGCGAAGAAAGAGACGCTGCCCTCGGAGAGTGTGATCGGCGCACTGCTGCGGTCGCCGGAACCAGTCGCCGCGGCGCAAACGGCCGAGGCGGGTTCGCCGGAATCGGCCGCGGTGTGACGGGCCTGGGGAGGTTTTTTAACCACCAAGGCACCAAGGAAAGACGAGTCGAGGCGTGCCATGCTTGCACCGTTTCGGGGCAAGCATGCCGAGCTTGGGGCGACGGGGTCGGTGTCTTGAAAGGGCGATGATTCCGCCGACCCCTGACGGGGTCGGCTCGCCGGTTTTTCTGGCGCGAGCTGGGGAAGCGTCACCCCTTCCGCTACACCGGGTTTGGGGCGCGGCACTCTAGAACTCGGCGTGTTTGGGGGTTCGCGGGTAGGGGATGACGTCGCGGATGTTGGCCATGCCGGTGAGGAGTAGCAGGGCTCGTTCCAGGCCCAGCCCGAACCCTGCGTGGGGGACGGTGCCGTAGCGGCGCAGGTCGAGGTACCACCAGTAGTCGTCCGGGTTGAGTCCGCATTCGACCATCCGCGCCTGCAGCACATCCAGCCGTTCTTCGCGCTGGCTGCCGCCGATGATTTCGCCGACCCCCGGCACGAGGACATCCATCGCGCGGACGGTTTTTCCGTCGTCGTTGACGCGCATGTAGAACGATTTGATCTCGCGCGGGTAGTCGGTGAGGATCACGGGGCGGCCGAACTTCTTCTCGGTCAGATACCGTTCGTGCTCGGACTGCAGATCGATCCCCCATTTCACGGGGAACTCGAACGTCTGGCCGCTCTGTTCCAAGAGCGTGATCGCTTCGGTGTAGGGCAGCCGGACGAAGTCGTTTTCGACGATTGAGCGGATGCGTTCGATCGCCTGGGCGTCGATCCGTTCGCGGAAGAATTCCATGTCGCGCGGGCAGCGGTCGAGCACGTTCTGAAGGATCGTGCGAATGAACGTCTCCGCAAGTTTCGCGTTGTCGTCCAGGTCGTAAAACGGCATCTCGGGCTCGACCATCCAGAACTCGGCCAGATGCCGGGTCGTGTTCGAGTTTTCGGCCCGAAAGGTGGGGCCAAACGTGTAGCAGTCGCCAATCGAGCAGGCGACCGTCTCGCCTTCCAACTGCCCGCTGACAGTGAGCGACGCCCGCTTGCCGAAGAAGTCCTGGCCAAAGTCGACTTCGAACCCGCCGGGTTTTCCACCCGCTGGCCCTGCGGTCGCCTGCAATGAGGCCAGTCGGGCGAGGTCGAGCGTGGTGACCTGAAACATCTGCCCAGCCCCCTCGCAGTCGCTGGTCGTGATGATCGGCGTGTGGACGTAGAGGAAGCCGCGGTCCTGAAAGAAGCGGTGGATCGCGTCGCAGAGGGCGTTCCGGACGCGGGCCATCGCCCCGAACGTGTTGGTCCGCCAGCGGAGGTGGGCGATGTCGCGCAGGAACTCGAAGCTGTGTTGCTTCTTCTGCAGGGGATAGGAATCGGGATCGGCCGATCCATACAACTCGAGCTCCCGGACGGCGAGTTCGACCGCCTGTCCCTTGGCCGGAGACGCTTTCAGCTCTCCCACCGCCCGCAGACTGGCTCCGGTGTGGAGCTGCTTGAGGAGGTCGGCATAGCCTGGAACGGTCTGCTCGATGACGAGCTGCAGGTTCTGGAAGCAGCTTCCGTCGTTGAGTTCCACGAAGGCGAACCCCTGCTTGGATTCGCGTTTGGTGCGGACCCAGCCCCGGACATCGACTGTTTTCCCGATGGCATCGGCCGTGACCGCTGCCTTCACCTTCATGCGTTCCGTCGCCATGGCTGCCTGCTCTCCTGCGGTGGGGTCCCTGTTCCCCGCACTATCGAATCTTCCGGCACGGCTGTCGAGACTGGCACTGGTGATCCGACTGGCAGAGGCGGCGGGTCTGGTCGTGAGCGGTGCGGGAAGAGTCTTCGGCAGGACAGGAACACGCGACACGGTCCGCAGGCGGGTGGGCGGTTTACCAGGTGGCGGGGGAGTCTCGCTGCGGAGACGGCGGGCGGGAGGTCGATCGTTGAGACTAGAGTCGGAGAGCCTCCGTGCGCTGACGTTTCCGGCTCCCGTGGCGATGCCCCTGGCTTTCCGAAGAGAGTGTGAGTTTCTGATTGCAGCCCGACGCGCGAGCGAGGGGAAGTGCATTCCGACTCGGTAAGGCAGTCAAAACGCGGAGCATTCCGCAGGGATTGAACGCGGGACCATGGGCGCCTTCGCTGACGCGTCGGGCTAGAGATAAATCACGGCCTCGAAGAGAGAATGACAGGCTGGAAGCCTATCCCACGGATGGCTTTCCACGAGTGGTCCAGTTGGAAGAATTGTTTGGGTTAGCGGGAACTGGCGGCCGGGGCCGTGCGTCTTACCAGCCACGGGCGAATCTGTCCGGTGGGTGGCAGGAGGCCGTCATTGGGCGCAGGACTCGCGCGGAATTTGTCCCCCTCAAGTCAGGTGTGGCGTTCGACATGGTGAAGACAACCGGACTCTGGTCGCGTCTGTTTCCGAATGCCCGTCCGCTGCGCCGCCGGGGGTCGCTCCGGTTTGCGCTGGAGACTCTGGAAACCCGTCGGCTGCTGGCCGCGTCGATCTCGCAGGTCCCGGCCAACCTGACCTTCACGGTCGGCTCGCCGATGTACATTGGCGTGCAGGGTGATAGCAGCACCAATTCGCCGATCACGTACACAGCGACGAGCACCAGCTCCGCGTTGACGGTCGAAACGGTCACCACGGGACGCAGTCTGCGATTGAACGTCACCGGGAAAGACGGGTCCAACGCCGATTTCTCTGGCGAGATCGTCCTGCGATTGTTCGAGGACAAGGCCCCGGCGACGACGGCGCGGATCATTCAACTGGTGCAGTCAGGGTTCTACAACGGCCTGCTATTCCACCGGGTGGTTCCGAACTTCGTCGCCCAGGGGGGCGACCCGGCCGGGAATGGTTCGGGGGGGAGCGGCACGAAGTTCTCCGATGAGTTCGACCTGGGCCTGACGTTCAACAGCCAAGGCCTGCTGGCGATGGCGAACTCGGGCGACGACACGAACGACTCGCAGTTCTTCATCACGGCGATCGACCAGCCGCTGCCGGGACAGCGTCCCCAGCACCTCAACTTCGAACACACGATCTTTGGGGCGATCACGTCGGGCTTCGAGACGTTCCGCAAGCTGATGGCGACGCCGACGGGGTCGAACAGCAAGCCGGTGAGCAACGCGACGATCACCTCGGCCACGGTCTTCACCGACACCGAGAACGGGTTGATTCGCGTCACGGGGCCTTCCGACCGCACGGCCTCGGGCAGCATCACCATCAAGGCGAATGATGGCAGCGGGGCAGATGCGACGGCGGCGGTGAGCGTCAATTCGGCGACGGCTGCGCGGAACAACCCGGCGTTCCTGGGGACCGTGACCGACCTGACCACGAATCGCAACACGCCGGTGTCGTTCACGGTGACGGGTTTCGATTCGGAACTGGAAGCGCTGACGTTCAACCTGTTCGCGACGTCGGCGAAGAACTCGGAAAACGCCGTGGGGGCGGCCCCGGCCAATCTCACGATCGTGCGCGAAGCGACGACCGTTGGCGGACGGCCCGCGATGCGGTTCACCATCACGCCAACCACCGGGTTCACCGGGAACATCGATTTCCTCGTGGGCGTCCGCGACACCCAGTCGTTCTTCGGAGACGGACTGCCGGTCGATGCGCTGTCGCACTACGACACCGAAGAAATTCGGCTGACGGTGAGCGGCGCGCCGACGACTCAGGCGGTGAACGACACGGTTGCCGTTCCGACCAACAGCCCCGCACTGACGTTCGATGTGCGAATGAACGATGTCGTGGCCGATGGCGGCGGGGCGCTGACGGTGGTGGCGACGACCAACGGCTCGAAGGGAACGGTCTCGATCGCGCCTAGCGGCGCGGGAATTGTCTATACGGCGACAGCCGGGGCTTCGGGCACCGATACGTTCACTTACACGATTCGCGATGGTGCCAACACGCAGAGTGTGGGGACGGTGACTGTCCAGATTGGCGGGAGCAATGTCTTCCGAGCGTTCAATCCCCAGACGAAGACGCACTTCTTCACGACGAGTCAGCCGGAACTCACCGTGGCGGTTCAGGGCGGCTATCGCGACGAAACGGCTTCGCAGACGTTCCGCGTGTTCACCACGCAGTTGCCCGGCATGCAGCCGGTCTTCCGGGTGTTCAACAAGCAGGCCAACCTGCACTACCTGACGCTCAACCCGGCCGAACGGGAGGTGCTGGTGGGGCTGGTCTCGGCGAACAACCCGTCCCAGGGCTGGCGGGAAGAGGCGACGGGGATGTTCATGTTCCCGACGCAGTTCCCAGGTACTGTGGAGATTCTGCACCTGTACGATTCGGCCACGGGCAGCCATCTCTACACCGACAACACGGTGCTCCGGGATCAGTTGCTGGGGGCGACGGGCAGCACCTGGGCGCAGCATCGCAGCCTGGGGTTCGCGTACAAGTTTGATGCGACGGTGAGTGGTACGTCCGCACCGGCGACGCAGGCGGCGACGAGTGCGTTCTCGACGGAGAGCGATTCGCTGTCGCGACTGGTGGGGCTGGCGACGAAGCCTTCCGTGGCGTACGCGGCGATGTCGACCGAGACGACGCCGAGCGTGCTGTCGAACGAACCGCCGCTCGATCCGATCTCTGGCGGGCAGGTGGTGGAAGAGGACGAAACGGCGGTCGAGGGCGAGGTCCAGGGCCAGGCTGCTGGCGGGGACGGAACCGAAGCGGCCGCGGTGATCGAGGCGCTGGACGAGCTCTACGCGAGCCGGGAATTGCCGGTCGACTGAGCGCAGGTTGGCGCTGCAGGGCGGGCACGGCCGGGGGCGATTCAGTACCAGGTCAAATCGGGTGTTGCGCCGGCGTTGGTTTTCACCGACCCCTGACAGGGTCGGCTCGCCTGGTCGGGGACACAGTGGCGTGTGGGTTTACGTGGGGCGGTGTTGCGCCGCGCGGGGGAACGCTCACGCGTTCCGCTACGACGTTGCGTGGGCTAGGTGGCCATGCGGCGCTGGCGGAACTGGTCGAGGGTGACGGCTCCGATGATGATGGCGCCGATGATCAGGTCTTGAACGCGGTCGGGGATGCCGAGCATCGCGCAGCCGTTGTCGATGACGGCCATCAGGAGGGCGCCACAGAGCGTGCCGAGGATGGTGCCGCGGCCTCCAGACAGGCTGCCTCCGCCGATCACCACGGCCGCGACGATTCGCAACTCTTTGCCGAGGCCTGCGGTGGGGTCGCCCTCTTCGAGAACGGAGAACTGAAACAGCCCCGCCACGCCGACGAAGATCCCCGCGAACGCGTAGACGCAGAGCCGCGTCCAGGGGACGTTCAGTCCGCATAGCCGGGCGGTCGCTTCGCTGGAGCCGAGGGCGAAGACATGTCGGCCGAACACGCTGTAGCGCAGGATAAGGGCGACGCCAAGCGCGAGGACGAGCGTCAACCAGACGCCGGGCGAAACGAGCAGGGCCGGGTTGGGGGGGAGCGGGCTTTGCAGGTCGCGCATCCAGAGCGGCACGGTGCCGTGGGTGCGGATGGGGGTGTCTCCGGCGATGATCCGGGCGACGCCCTGGAAGATGGTCATCGTGCCGAGGGTGATGATGAACGGAACGACCCGCAGCAGACTGACGAGCAGGCCATTGAGCGCTCCGCAGAGCACGCCGGTGGCGATGCCCAACAGGACGGCGATTGCGGGGGAGTAGCCTTGGACAAACCCCCAGGCGATGACGGTCCCTGCGAGCGCGAGAGCGGCTCCGGCCGAGAGGTCGATCCCGCCGGCGATGATGATGACGGTCATGCCGAGGGCCGCGACGCCGACAATTGTGGCATGGACCGTGACCGTCTGGAGGTTTCGCCAGGAAACGAACTTGCCTCCCTCGGGGCGGAGCGCGTCGAGACCCGCAAACAAGGCGACGACGACGACCAGGGCGAGCACGGGGCCGAATGTGGTCAGCAGCGACCGCCAGCGGGAACGAAACTCGTCTGGTGAGGACAATTCGGACGTCATGGTGACAACAGCCTGGGGAACAATTCCTGAGCTTCAAGAACCACGTGTGCCAGTGGCTTCGCCACAGCTCGTCTGTCGCGGGAGAACTCGCACTGGCAGAGCCAGTGGCACACGCAAAACCGGTCGAGTCGTTGTACTTCGGGCTGGTCTTCAGTCGGTGGATGAACTCCCGCGAGGCGGGTTGGCTGGAGTGAGCGGTGGTGGGATGCGATCAGCCGGCGGTTCGGCGAGGCCACCGGTTGCTGCGATCATGAGCGATTCTTCGGTCCAGTCGCGGGCGGGGCGGACTTCTCGGATCTCGCCGCGAACCATCACCGCGATCCGGTCGCAGGTGGCGAGCAGTTCCCGAAAGTAGCTGCTGACGAACAGGACGGCCTTGCCCCCGGCGGCCGACTCGCCCATCAGCCGATAGAGTTCCGACTTGGTTCCGACATCGATCCCGCGGGTGGGTTCATCGAGCAGAATGACATCGGCCTCTTCGTGGAGGACACGGGCCAGGGCGATCTTCTGCTGGTTGCCGCCCGACAGTTCGGACACGGGCTGATCGGGATGCCGGGCTTTGATCGCGAGCTTGCCCATCCACTGCCGAACGGCTCGCTTACGGGCACTCAGTCGCAACCAGCCGGCTCGGGTGTAGGGGCCGAGGCGGCTGGCGGTAAGGTTGTCGGCCACCGAGAGGGATTGCGCGAGGCCTTCGCCCTTGCGGTCTTCGGAGACCAACCCCAGGCCGCCGCGCATGCGGGCCGCTGGTCCGCCTTGTAGCGATTTCCCTGCGACGGTGATTCGCCCCGAGCGCACCGCGTCGAGCCCATACAGGCAGCGGAGAAACTCGGTTCGGCCGGACCCGACCAGTCCCGCCAGGCCGAGGATCTCGCCGCGGTGGAGCGTGAGTGTTGCGCCGCGCGGCAGCCGCTGGCCTGCCAGTTGACTTACGTCGAGCAGCGGTTCGCCCGGCGTGTGCGGGACGGTGGGAAACAGTTCGTCGAGACTGCGGCCGATCATGAGGGTGGCGATCCGCGCATCGGTGGCCGCATCGAGCGGTCCGGTCCCGGCCAGTTCGCCATCGCGCAGAACGGTGTAGGCATCGCAGACCTGGCGAATCTCTTCCAGAAAGTGGCTGATGTAGATGACCGCCCGGCCTTCGGCGCGGAGCCGGCGAATCACGTCAAAGAGGCGGGCGGTATCGGCCTGCGTGAGGGAACTGGTCGGTTCATCGAAGACGAGGACCTGGGCATCGAAGACCAGGGCACGGGCGATTTCGATGAGTTGCTGCATGCCGACGGACAGGTCGCCAGCGAGGGTATCAGGGGAGAGGTGGGGGTGGCCGAGCCGGGCGAGCACGTCGCGCACGCGAGGCCTTTGGGTGCCGCGTGACAGCCAGCCCCAGTGCGAGGCCTCGCGCCCGAGCATGATGTTGTCTTCAATGCTCAGGTGCGGCGCGAGGTTCAGCTCCTGGTAGATCATCGCGATGCCCGCCTCGCGGGCCGCATGCGGGGAGTGGATGACCACGGGCCGCCCGCCCAGACGGATCTCGCCCGAATCGGGGCGATAGGCCCCGGCGAGGATCTTCATCAGTGTGCTTTTCCCGGCTCCGTTCTCTCCCAGCAGGGCATGCACTTCGCCCGGGCGGACGGTGAGCGTCACCCCTTTCAGTGCCCGCGTCGGGCCGAACGCTTTCGCGACATCGCGCATTTCGAGGGCGTACATAGGCGCTGCGCGAGGGCCAAAGGAAAAGGGATTTTTGGCTGGGGGCCGTGTGTTGGGGGGCGGTGGGAGGGGAGCCGGAAGCGTTTGCGCCCGGGGGGCTTGGTGGCGACCTGCCCCTGGAGCAATCAATCGAACCTGCACCCGAGGTGGTTTGCTACTCGCCGAATTTGGCGGGTTCGAGCAGCTTTTTGACGGCTTCGGTCTGCATGTTTTCGGGCGTGGCGAGCACTTCGCCGGTCGCGATGCGGGGCTCGACCTTTTGGCCGCGCAGGTGCTCGACGAGCGTCTTGACCGCGAGGTAGCCCATCTGGACCGGGTCTTGCAGGACGAGGCCGTGCATCTTGCCTTCGGTCATGGCGGTCACGAAGCGCGGATCGGAGTCGAACCCGACGAACTTCACTTTGCCCGCGAGCTGGCGGTT
>JAIXZD010000356.1 GCA_027489895.1 Planctomycetaceae bacterium | reverse complement strand
TGGAGACGGACGATGGGTTGCCGGACCATCCCCCTGCGGTCGAGACAGAGGTCGATGGAAAGATCGGACGGTTCGTGGCTGATCTGGTTCCCGATCGCGCCTGTCTGCAGTTGGGGATTGGAAGCATTCCCGATGCGGTCGCGCGGCGGCTGGGCGACAAGTCGGACCTGGGCGTGCATACCGAGATGTTTTCCGATGGGGTGATGGGGCTGATTCGGTCCGGGAACATCACGAATCGCTACAAGGAGATTCATCCGGGACGGACGGTGACGAGTTTCATCAGCGGGTCGCGGGCGCTGTACAAGTTTGTCGACGACAACCCGCTGGTCGAGTTTCATCCGTGCGATCGCACGAACGACACGGGTTTGATTCGGAAGCTGGAGCGGATGACGGCGATCAACTCGGCCCTGCAGATCGACCTGACGGGACAGGTCTGTGCGGATTCGATCGGGCACCAGATCTACTCGGGGATTGGCGGTCAGATGGACTTTGTCCGCGGCGCGGCCTTATCGCGAGAGGGGAAGCCGATCATCGCGCTCCCATCCACGGCGAAGGGTGGTGCGATCTCGCGGATCGTTCCGGAGCTCAATGCCGGTGCGGGCGTGGTGACGACTCGGGGGCATGTCCACTGGGTTGCGACGGAACATGGGATCGTCAATCTCCACGGGAAGACGCTGCGGGAGCGCGGTGAGCTGCTGGTTTCGATCGCCCATCCGGATCATCGCGGGGAACTGCGCGAGCATTTGCGGGGACTGAAGCGGTTCGTGTAAGGCACGCCACAACGGGAGCCCGCCCAAACAGTAAGAGAAGTGAGCGGATCCGCTCGCTTGGTTTACAGGCAGCCTGCCGGGTTGCCTCGCAGGATCACGGGTGTGGCGATGGCCCGTAACCGCGGTTCGTGCGACCCGAGGAGTGTTGGCCGACATCGAAACAGGCCTTCCGAGAAGCACTTTGCGACTCTTACAGGAAAAACCCTAAGCCCGAATGCGCCGACTCGTCGCCTTTCGGAACGGAATCTGCCATGAGAGGCAGGTTGGATGTTGCTGTGTGCGGAAACGCTGCAGGGAGTCGCTCTTTTCAGGCAGCGAGCATCGGATTCGGGCTCTGCCTGTGTTTTCGGTTCGACGCTACCGGTTCGACGCTACTGGGCCAAGATTTCTGGAGAATCGGATGATGCGGATTACAAAGCTTCGAAAAGCGTTCACGCTGATTGAGTTGCTGGTGGTCATTGCGATCATCGCGATTCTGATCGCTCTATTGTTGCCTGCGGTACAGCAGGCCCGTGAGGCGGCGCGCCGCACACAGTGCCGAAACAATATGAAGCAATTGGGCCTGGCGCTGCACAACTACCATGACAACTTTCTGAGGTTCCCAATTGGCTCGCAAAACCCGGCCTTTCGCATGAATTGGCGGTTCTCGATCCTGCCATACATCGATCAGGCCCCGATCTACAATCAGGCGGATACGGGGTATCTGGCGGTCACTTCTGGCGGGCTGGGCGGATTTGCCTCGGCGAACAGCGGGGGTGGCTACGGCGTGGGGACCGGGCGGAACGCCGTCCTGAAGAACTACGTGGTCGCCGGGATGAATTGCCCATCGAGTACCCTGGGTTCGCTGAGCAACGCCGGTCCGACGAAGAACAATTTTGATTTTGTGCAGACGCACGATTACGTGGGAATTGCCGGTGGGGCACCGGACCCCGCGTCGCGAACAGGAGTCTGCTCAGCCCAGACGGGTTACGGTGGAATCTATTGCAACAATGGTCTGCTCGCTCCCAACGACTGTTTTCAGTTGCGGGACAACACAGATGGCACATCGAACACAATGATTGTCGGCGAGCAGTCGGGGGCGATCGCTGGCAGCGATTACCGCAGCGTGTACTACGGTGGTTGGTCGGGCTTCACGAGTGCGACCAAGATGCCGACGTTCACTGCAAGTGATTCTCCATGGGGGAGTGGAACGACGACCGTTCGGTATGCCATCAATCCGAAAACCACTGCGGTCGGGACCGACAACACATGGGATGCAAATACGGCACTGACGTCTTACCACGTGGGCGGCGTTCATGTGCTCATGGCCGACGGCGCCGTGAAATTCATCTCTGAGAACATGGACTTCACGAACCTACTGCGACTCGCCGTGCGCGATGATGGCCAGACGCTGGGTGAGTTTTAGCACTGCCACCCTCTTAGTTGACGTCATCGCCAGGCAACTGCGAGTCGATTCGTCCAGGCCAAAGAGCTCTGGTGGGTAGTTCCCATCCTGCTGCTTTCTGGACGTTGGATGCGGGTTGAGGTCAACGCTTCGATCTCGTGAAGCACGAGATGACCCGAGGAGTTACTCGCACGCGTTGACCTCGCACGGGATACGCTGGGCTGATGGGGAGTTTCGGTCGAATGAACAGGCTCTTGTTGGTGACTCTGGTCTTGGGGGCCTTGCTGCTAGTCGGCGGTTGTGGCGCGAAGGGCGGCCGGGATGTTGTCCTCGTTGAGGCGCAAGGGACGGTCACGTTGAAAGGGAAACCCCTTGCAACGGGAATCGTCAGCCTGTCGTCGCCTTCAACAGGATTCGCGGCGTCAGGACCTTTGACTGAGGGCAAGTTTGTCATTTCCAATATCCCGGTCGGGAAGTACCAGGTTGGGGTGATGCCCGCTCCACCGACGGAAGCCGTGGATCCCTCGCAAATGGCGAAAGCAATGAACGAGATTCCGGTAAAGTTTCGCGACTCTCTAACCAGTGGATTGACGGCCGACGTGCCCGCGGGCGGAACCAAGACACTCAGCTTCGAGTTGAAGTAGTGGGCCGATTGCGGGCCGAATGGAACCCCGGAGTTCCGCGACAGCGGTGTGGCTGCCATGGCGATCTCGCGAGACAAGGTCGGTTCTGTCCCTCGGGTTGCGGGCTTTCGGCGGAAGCTCGGCTTGGTTGCGAGGGAAGCCTCACTGCTTCCGCTACACGCTGGGCGCCCCGTGCTTGATATCGACTGGGGCTTGTCGGAGGTGAGCTGCCAGGCGCTGACTTGTACGGCTCGACGTGAGTATCTCCCGGAGCCGAAGTGTGGGCCGTTTCCGATCCCTGTCGACGGTCTTCTGGGCCAGCGTCTGCGTGCTGGTCGTGGCCAGCGCGACATGGGTCTGGTTGGGGACGTCCCGAGATTCGATCGAGGCGGCTGAGGATCTCTACTTTTCGGGCGAGTTCGTCGCCGCGGAAGCGATGGCGGATCGCTTGGCCAGCCGTGGGACAGACCCGCGCGACGTGCGCGGTCGCGCGTTGGCTCTGGCCTGCCGAAGCGCGTTTCAGGCCGGGCGAATTGCGGAAGGGCTGGTTCATCTGGCGCGGCTGCCTGCTGATCTGGCCGAGTTCCCCCCGCTGGGCCTGGAGGGGTTCGATCGGGCGGTCCATGAACTGCAAGCGTATTCCCAGGCCGATGACCTGCTGGCGCGGCTCGTGGTGGTTCGTCCCCACGACGTGGAGGTACTGCGTCGCCAGGGGTTTCTGTTTGGGCTGACCGGGCGATCGCAGCGTGCGGAACCCGCGCGCCTCGAACTGATTCGGCGGAATGTCGATACGGCCACCATGCTCTGGCTGCTCTGTCTGCAGGAGGATGCCCTCGAAAACACCGAGCTGCTTGCGCGTGTGCCGGAGACGACGTCCGACCCACTCGCGCTGTTCGCGGTGGGTCGCTGGATTGGTGAACGGGAAGGACTGGCGCGAGGCCGAGATCTGGTTCGGAGGGCGCGTCGCCTGGGAGCGCCGATCGAAGCGAGCGTTGTCGCGGGACGGTTCGCGTATGAGCTGGGGAACTGGAATGAAATCGCAGCTCTCCTGGACGAGACAAGAGGGGATGAAGAGACACCTGGTCTCTGGTGGCTGCGGGGCGTGGCAGCGGAGCGGGCTGGCCTGCGACGTGAAGCGGCGCGGTGCCATTGGGAGGCGCTGAGACGGCAGCCGAATCTCTCCCGGTCGCTGGTGGCGCTGGGCCGGTTGCTCGATTTCGAATCGCGCGGTGACGAGGCGGACCGATTGAGACAGCGGGCTTCCGATTTGGCGCGCTATCTGAATGCGGTCAAAGCAGCGCGGCAGGCATTGAGTCGCGAGTCGTGGGAAGTGGTCGTGCAGCGGGGCCAGTCCCTGGGACTGGTCACGGAAGTGGGGGGCTGGCTCAGTCTGGGACGTCCCGAATGGCGGACGCGCGCAACAATCCGGGAGATTGAAAGCTGGTGGCGCCGCTATGCCTCTCTGCCGGCGACAGCACGCGTTCCCGCTATCCTGAAACCGCTGGGCGATCTGGACCTTTCCGACTGGCCGCTTCCAGAAGCGACGCCCCTGAGCGAATCGGGCCGGTCAGGCAGAAATGTTGCGGCGCAGGCGCCTTCGCCGACTTCCGGAGGGATTCAGTGGGTGGATGTCGCCGGGACAACCGGATTGCAATTCACGTTTCAGCCGGAGCCAGGCCAGACGTCCGCCGGTCCGCGCATGTTCGAATTCACCGGGGGAGGCGTCGCCCTGTGCGACTATGACCGCGATGGCTGGATCGATAGCTGGTGGACACAAGGCTGTGAGTGGCCCGCGGGTCGCTCGACTCCGCCGTCGCCGAACCCTGTGGGGCTGGTTGATCGTCTGTTTCGCAATCGGGAGGGGACGTTCTGGCAGGAGGTGACAACATTCGCCCAAGCCGCGGAATCGGGCTTCGGGCAGGGCGTGGCGGCCGGTGATCTCGACAACGATGGTTTTCCCGAAATCGTGGTCGCCAATCTGGGATGGACGGTGATTCACTGGAATCGCGGGGACGGGACGTTTGAGGCCCAACCCCTCGCCGGGGCACCTGTCTGGACAACGAGCCTCGCGGTCGCGGACGCGACGGGCGATGGTCTCCCCGACCTGTATCTGGTCGGGTATCTCTCGGGCGCGGATCTGTTCACCCGGACCTGCCCCGATGGCGAAGGACGCGCCCACAGTTGTCTCCCACAGCATTTCGCGGCCGAGCCCGATCGTTTTCTGGTCAACGGGGGGGATGGGTCGTTTGTGGACGCCACGGCAGAGGCTGGGCTGTCAGAGGTTGAAGGAAAAGGGTTGGGCGTCGTGGTGGCCGATTTCTCTGGCGATGGCCGGCTGGATCTGTTCGTCGCGAATGACACGACACCGAACTTCTGCTGGACGAAGCAGCCTGATGGTCAGACGCCGCTCTTCCTGGAGATGGGTCTGGCGAACGGACTGGCTTTGAATGGAGAGGGGCGTGCCCAGGCCGATATGGGTGTGGCAGCGGGCGACATCGATGGAAATGGCCTGATCGACCTGTTCGTGACGAAATTCTTCAATGAGACCAACACCCTGTCGCTACAGGTTCGTCCAGGAGAATTCGTCGATTCCACCGGTGGTTCCGGACTAGGGGAATCGAGCCTCCGGCTGCTGGGGTTTGGCACGCAATGCCTCGACGCGGACCTGGATGGCCAGCTCGACCTCGTGCTGACGAACGGTCATATCGATGACGTGCGGCATAAGGGCGACCCGTACTTCATGCGGCCGCAGTTCTACCGAAATCTGGGGGCGGGGCGATTTCTGGAACTGCGTGCGCCTGAGATTGGCTCCTTCTTCGAGCGGGAATCGCTGGGCCGGGGGCTGGCGCGTGGAGATTGGAATGGCGACGGACTCGAAGATGCGTTCATCTCGCACATCGGCTCTCCCGCGGCCGTGCTGGAGAATCGCCTGCGGAACCCGGAGCGTCGGGAATGGATCGCGCTCGATCTCGTCGCGACCAGCTCGGCCCGAGATGCTACTGGGGCCACGGCGACACTCTCTGTTGACGGCACACCGCTGGTTCGCACGATCACCGCTGGGGATGGCTACCAGAGCACCAACGCCCGACGGCTCCATTTTGGACTGGGGATGCGTACGGCCGAAACGGCCGGGAAGCCCGTCGAGATCACCATCCAATGGCCGGGTGGAAGAACTGAGACGCTCCGCCCGCTTTCCCCCGGCAAAGCGTACCTGCGCGTTGAAGGGCGAGACGATGTGCACGCGTTGCCGATGGCCCGGCCCTGAAGCGGCCTGCGACGAGCGCTGACAATGTACTCGTTCGGGATCAGTCGTCGCGGAAGCGTTCTTCGGTCCAAGGGTCGCCGTGCATGTGGTAGCCGCCCTGTTCCCAGTAGCCGGCGCGGTCTTCGGCGACGAGTTCAATCGCCTTGATCCACTTCGCGCTTTTCCAGGCGTACAGGCGTGGAACCACCAGCCGGACCGGACCGCCGTGATCGGCGGAGAGCGGTTCTCCGTCATGGAGATCGGCGAGCAAAGCGTCTTCCACGTCGAACTCGGCGAGGGGCAGGTTGGTCGTCCAGCCCGAGTCGTAGCCATGCGCAATGACGTACTGCGCCTCTGGCTTGACCCCGGCCCGCGCCAGGAGCGCACTCACCGAAACGCCTTCCCAGATGTTGTCGAGCCGGGACCAGCGGGTGACGCAGTGAAAGTCGGAATAGACTTTGACGCGGGGGAGGGCCTGAAACTCGTCCCAGGTGAAGCGGAGCGGGTGGTCGACCAGCCCGAACAATTCGAAGCGCCAGGCCGCCTTGTTGACGGTGGGGACGTAGCCGTAGTGGAGGACGGGCCATTTGCGGGTCCGCGACTGACCGGGCGGAATTCGCTCGGCACGCCGAGTATCGGGGCTGATGATTAAGGTCGGATCGGTGGCGGCCACATCGCTGGCCCCGCGCGGCGCGCCCGACTGATACTTCTCGTCCTGTCCGAATGGAATCATGTTCGCCCCGTTCCCGGATGTCCCAACGCACTCCATGCCGCGCTGTTCGACTCTCTCGACTCGCTGGAGTCACCATGCGGCAGTGCCTTCATTCTAGACAGGAACCGCGCACTGGCGACGATGGAAATGCGAACCGGGGAAGGCGAACCGACGTTGTTCGGGGTTGGAGAAACCCTGAGCCCCTAAGGCTCATGCGCCAGGCCACTCGACTCAACGCAACATCATTGGAGGAAGCCGCTTACGTCCATTCCAAAAACTGAACGTCCCGGTGAGATCTGACCAGGCTGACCAGCGTACCGCCGAATTCTGGTAACCCGTTGAGAACAAGGCAGAGAAATCGAGCGAATCGGAAACGAGGCGAACTTGCGATTGGGGGCGTGTGTCCGGTAAAGTGCTCGTTCGTCGGGGCGGTAGCTCAGTTGGGAGAGCGTCGCGTTCGCAATGCGAAGGTCGGGGGTTCGACTCCCCTCCGCTCCACTCTTTGAACCCCGACAAGACTGGGTAAAGCCACGAAAACCCGCGATTTATCGCGGGTTTTTTCGTTTTCCGGCGAAGTCGCCGGGTGAACAACATTTTGGCCGACTCTTTCCCATGGGGCGGTTTCCAGCGTCACAAGGACCCCGCGGCACGGCGAACGTGGTTATTCTCGGGGTGAAGACGCGACAGACGTCTTTGGCTTGATCTCCCGCACTTTGGAGTCCGCTGTGATCGT
>JAIXZD010000186.1 GCA_027489895.1 Planctomycetaceae bacterium | reverse complement strand
GGTTCCGCCGTCAGCGGGCTGGTGATCAATCGCTTCACCGGGACGGGACTCGTGGTGCAGTCCGATGGCAATACGATCACCGGCAACTTCATTGGAACCACAGCCGCTGGCGACGCCGGACTGATTGCGAATGGTTCCTTCGGGATCGAAATCGGTGGCAGCTTCCGCAACATCATTGGGGGAACAACCCCGGCCGCACGTAACGTCATCGGCGGCAATTCCGACGGGATCAATCTGAACACGGGATCGCAGAACACGCTGATTCAGGGGAATTTCATCGGTGTCGGTGTGGATGGCGTGACACCCATCATCAACCGACTGCACGGTATTGCCCTGCGCGGAAATGGGGGCCTGGGCGTCCAGAATAACGAGATTGGCGGGACGTCGGCCGGAGCCGGGAACATCATCGCGAATAGTGGATTGTCCGGCGTGGCTGTGTTTGGCGATGTTTCCAGCACCCGGCAGAACAGCGGCAACACGATCCTCGGAAACTCCATCTACCACAACGGGCTGAACAACCCCGCGACCTCGCCTGGAATTGATCTGGTCACCGCAGCCACCTATTCGAGCGATGATGGTGTGACCCCGAACGATGTGGGTGACACCGACAGCGGCCCGAATCTGCTCCAGAATTTTCCCGTTCTGACCAGCGTCACAAGCAACGACGTCAGTACGACGATCGTCGGGACCCTCAGCAGCCATCCGAACACAACGTATCGCGTTGAATTCTTCTCGAACGCCACCGCGAGTGGGACAGGATCGGGAGAGGGCGAAAGCTTTCTCGGTTTCACCGACGTGACGACCAATGCCGGCGGCCTTGGCAGCTTCAACGTGATTCTTCCCGCTTCCGTCGCGAACGGGCGATTTGTCTCCGCCACTGCCACATCAGGGGGCAGCAACGTCGTCGTGGTTCCCAGCCTTCTGGGGACGGCCGTGAACTTTTCGATCCTCGCCGCGTCAACAGTCACCGTGACCGGAGCGACGTCGTTGATCGGAGATGTCGGTGTCACCCCAGGCAGCGTGATCAACGGGACATTTACGACCACCAGGACCATCCATGTCGCCGATGCCGTCGCCGCCCAGGCCCAGGCCGATCTCACCACGGCCTACAACTCTCTCGCGGCGATGACGCCCTTTATTGATCTGACCGGTACGGAACTGGGGGGCCTCACACTGACACCCGGTGTGTATCACTTCAATACGTCCGCGCAGTTGACCGGTCCCTCGCCCCTGCGGCTCGACACCCAGGGCGATCCGCATGCCCTGTTCGTCTTCCAGATTGGCAGCACGCTCACCACCGCTGCGGCGGTCGGTTCGGCTGTGGTCATGCTCAATGGGTCTTCGGATCAGATTTACTGGCAAGTTGGCAGTTCCGCGACGATCGGCGTCGGGACGGCGTTTGTCGGCAATATTCTCGCTCAGGCGAGCATCACGCTGGCCACAGGCGCCACTCTGGCCAGTGGCCGGGCGCTGGCCCGCACCGGTGCCGTAACGCTGGATACAATTCTGGCCGACTCGACCACCCCATCGCAAAACAACACCTCCGAGTTTTCGGCCGCGGTACAAGTGCCGATTCCGTCGCTCAGCATCGACAATGTCACCCAGCTGGAAGGCAACGCCCTCACGTCGAACGCCATCTTCACGGTGTCCTTGTCCGCCCCCAGCCTGCAGACCGTGACGGTTGTCGCGACATCCACCAGCGGCACCGCGGGGGCTCCATCGGACTTCATCGCGCTCCCGGCCACGACGCTGACGTTTGCCCCTGGCGAGACGACGAAAACTGTGATTGTCGCCATCAACGGCGATACGCAGATCGAACTCAACGAGTCGTACTTCGTCAATCTGACCGCCGCAACGAATGCCACGATCGCCGACAACCAGGGCCTGGGAAGCATCGTCAACGACGATACCATCGTCATCCCGCCGCCGACTCTCTCCATCAACGATGTCGCGGTTTTGGAAGGGGATGCAGGCACGATCAATGCCGTGTTGACCGTCACACTCTCCACCGTCAGCGCGCAGACAGTGACGGTTGTCGCCACCTCGGCTGATAGCTCGGCTCTCGGTGCGTCCGACTATGCGGCCTTCCCCGCGACCACGCTGACGTTCGCTCCGGGGGAAACCACAAAGGCAGTCACCGTCGTCGTCAATGGCGACACCCTGATCGAACTCGATGAAACATTCGTCATCAACTTGACGACCCCCACGAATGCCACCATCGCCGATGGCCAGGGGATCGGAACGATTCTTAACGACGATCCTGGCACACCCATCATCATTCCACCGACGGCATCCATCAATGACGTCGTCTTGATCGAAGGAAACACGGGGGTCATCAACGCCGTTTTCACGGTCACGCTCTCGGCCCCCAGCGTGCAGACGGTGACCATTGTCGCCACCTCGATCGATGGCACTGCCGCGGTTCCAGCCGACTACACTGCCTTGGCCACAACCACGCTCACGTTTGCCCCGGGCGAGACCACAAAAACTGTCACTGTCGTCGTCAATGGTGACACCGACGTGGAACTCAACGAGACGTTCTTCGTCAATCTGACTAACCCGATTAACGCCACCCTGGCCGACAATCAGGGACAGGGAACAATCGTCAACGACGACAGCGGACCGATCATCCTGCCGGATCCCACGCTGCGTATCGACGATGTCCAGGTGCTCGAGGGGGACAGCGGAACCATCAACGCCGTGTTCACCGTGACCCTCTCGGCTGCCAGCCTGCAAACGGTCACTGTCATCGCAACCTCCGCCGACGGGACGGCCCAAAGCACGTCCGATTACATCGCCCTGTTGCCGACCACACTCACCTTCGCTCCCGGCGAATTGACCAAATCCGTCACCGTGACTCTCAACGGAGACACGCTGATCGAACTCGACGAGACCTTCGTGATTAACCTCACGGCCGCGGTGAATGCCACTTTTTCCGATAGCCAGGGACAGGGAACGATCCTCAACGATGATCCCGCCCCGCCGATCGTGATTCCCCCCTCGACCACCATCAACGACGTCGTCGCCCTCGAAGGAACGTCTGGCACAACCAACGCCGTATTTACGATCACGCTCTCCGCGCCCAGCGTGCAGATCGTGACCGTCGTGGCCGCCTCGGCTGATGGCATGGCACTCAACCCGGCCAACTACCTGTCCTTCCCAGCCACCACGCTGACCTTTGCCCCGGGCGAGACCACCAAGACCGTGTTGGTGGCCATTACCGGCGACCTGCAGGTGGAACCGAATCTCACGTTCGTGATCAATCTGACGGCCCCGATGAGTTCCACGATCGCCGACAACCAGGGTGTCGGCACGATCATTGACTCCCTCAACTCCACCATTCCGAGTCGGATGTTCCGGGCTCTGAACCCAACCACCAACGACCATTTCTACACTACGTCGCTTGGTGAATTCGAAAACGCGATCAACAACGGATTCATCGACGAAAGCACGGATCGCACGGGCTTCGGCGTGCTCTCGGTGCAGTTCTCCGGATCCGTGCCGCTGCACCGGTTGTATAACCCCGTCGCCGGACTGCACTACTACACGACCAACTCCGCCGAACGGGACATCCTGGTCGCAAGCGGCAGCATCTTCGAGAAAGACGAAGGTTTCGTCTTTACCACCCAGACCGGATCCACCGTCGAGATCTGGCGACTCTACAACGCCGTCGAGGGAGGCCATCTCTACACCGCCTCCGCGGCCGTTCGAGACGCAATCCTGCAGCAGTTCCCCGGCACCTGGGTCGAGCATTCCAGTACCGGGTTTGCCTTTGGCATGGACGTGGGGGAAGGTGTTCCCGCAGCCGGCTTTAACGGACCCGACTACGCCAACACCGCCTCGCGGCTGTTTCGCGGTTACAGCGCTGCCACGGACGATCACTTCTACACCACCTCATTCGTCGACTTCCAAGCCGCACTGGGCCAGGGCTACACCGACGAATCCACCGGTCGAACCGGAATCGGAGTCACGACGACGCAGTACCCCGGCTCCGTCCCGCTGCACAGCCTGGTCAACCCGAACCTGGGCTTGCACTATCTCACGACCAACTCGGCCGAGCGCGACGCGCTCGTCGCTCAGGGCTATTTGGACGAGGGAGACGAAGGCTTCCTCTTCACCAGCCAGATTGGAACCACGGTCGAAATCTGGCAGCTTTACAACTCGGTCACGGGTGGGCATCTCTACACGGCGTCGACCCTCATTCGGGATTCGATCCTCACCCAATTCCCAGGGACGTGGTCCCAGCAGGCCAGTCTTGGGTTCGGGTATGTCCTGGCGGCTGGCACAGGCATGCCGGTGACCGGCATCACTCCACCCCCCGCCGCTGCCAGCGCCGCGAGTTCCCTGGCCCCAGCCACTGAATTCGACAGCGTCGACACGTTCTGGGAACATGCGACAAACGCTCTGCGTTCCGATCCGTCCGCCGACCTGTTCAACCTGCTTTAGCCCCCGATTGAACAGATCCTGATCGACAACTCCACGGGGCCCACAAGCCTCTGCCTGTGGTCCACGTGGAGTTCGCTTGCGCCAGGCTCGTCTGCACGACAACTCCGCTCACCGGGACGACCGATGCGGCTTCTAAAACCAGCCCTGATCTACTTCCTCCTGGTCTTCGGTACAGGGTTTGTATTGGGCATGGTCAGAGTCCTTTGGATCGCTCCCCGCGTCGGCGACCAAGCCGCGCAACTCGTCGAGATGCCCGCCATGCTGATCGCGATCGTCTGGGCTGCCCGTTGGACCAACCGTCGACTGCCAACTGCGTTTGGCGCATCCGAGCGGTTCTTCATCGGAGTGATCGCCTTGGGGCTGATGCTCATGGCGGAAATCACCGTCGGAATGACCCTGCGGGGCCAATCGCTGACGGCATCGCTGTTGTTTCGAGACCCGGTTGTCGGCACAGCGTACTATGCAGCCCTCGCCGCATTCGCCTTGATGCCGTGGTTGCTCGGAAAAAAATCAGGTCGCGCCGAATAGTCTTGGGGCAAAACCAGGAGGACACCGTTCGGCTACCACTTGCCGGGGAACGCGGACGCCCTCTGCCGCATCTGGTCCACTGGTGACCTCTTCGCATTGGCTCCAGGCATCTTTCGTCGTTAGTTCTGGGCGGTGGAGCGAAATCTCCACCAACCGGTGGTGAAGCAGACGATGCTGAAGGCAAGCAGGACGCCGCAACATTTGGCGACGAGTGCGGAGTCGATGACAGGTTGATTCAGCACTTCGTCGAACGCTTTCAGCGACCAGGCGTGGGGCGTGAACAGGCTGATCTGCTTCATCGTTTCCGGGAACAACTCGCGCGGCAGGAAGCAGCCGCTGAGGGCACTGAGCACCAGAATGAGGGCCGTGCCGTAGGAGGCGATCTGTTGATCGGTGCGGACCAGCGTCGACAGCAACAGGCCCAGCGAGGCGGCTGCGGCCGATGTGCAGAGGATCACCGGGATCAGATACGCCGGTTGAGACCCCCAGGGCATTCCAAACAGCAGTCGGCCGCAGACAAACAGCAGAGCGCACTGGACGACGGACGTCAGATAAAACGGGATCGTCTTTCCCAACAGAAGAGGCAGCAGGTTGACGGGTGTCATCAGCAGACGCCAAAGCGTCCCCTGATCGCGTTCAATCATGAACGATCGCGCCATGATGTTGATCAGAAAGAAGGCGAACATCACGGTGAAGCCGGGGACCACCCACTGAAAGACAACGCTCACTTTGGGTTGGAGTTCCAGAGCCTCTGCCGGCGAGGTCGCGTCGCTGGCCGTGGTGTCACCCTCTTCCGCAGAGGGGAGCCATCTGCGGGCGATCGCGTTTTTGGCGGCCGCGATCGGCGCGATGAACTTAACGACCAGCGAATAGAGTACTCCGGTGAGCAATTCACCGATCACACCCGAGTTGGCCTTGGTGGTGACGGTGAGGTCCAGCGCCTGGAGGCCGCTCACTGCGGACTCGTTGGTCACATGAAAGATGTCCCGCAGCTTAACTTCGTCGACCAATGTCTCGAATTGGGGGCCGACCGACAGCGCCATCAACGCGTGTCCTTGCCGCAGCAGATCGGAAGCCTCGGCCTGTGAGGGAACCGACGTCAGCAGCAGCTCCGGCCGCTGCTGCAACTCGGCGATCAGGGCGCGAGATCTCGGACCAGGCGTCTGGTCGACGACCACAATTTTGATTCGTTCGAGGTCTTTGTCCTGAGTCAGGAACTGTCCAGTCGACATCCCGATGATCGAGATTAACAGCAAGGGCAGCAACAACAGCAAGACCAGCGCTTGCTTGTCACGAGTCAGAAGCGACAGGTCTTTGAGAGTGATGTACCAGGTCGACATGTCTTAGGCATCCTCTGCAGGCGATGTTGAGATGTGCGAGTCCTCTTGGAGAGGATCGGCCTGGCCCGGCGGGTTGCCTGTGAGCTTGAGGAAAATGTGTTCCAGGTTCGATTGCCGCGTTTCGACTCTTAACACCTGAATTCCCAGCGAGTTCAGCTTGCCCAGCGTGGCTTGCAGCCTCTCGGCAAGAGATGAAACCGGGCTGGCAGAGCCCGCGGTTGCGGTCGCCCGGACACTGTCTGACGGCTGATCGTTGATGGACTCGGGGGCATGGGGCGTGTTGCCCGACACGATGACGGCCGGTTCCTGGTTGCTTCCCATCCCCACGCGTGCGAGTGCCTTTAGTTCGTCGCCAATTCCCGCCGTGTGATCCACCGACAGATAGATGTCCGCGGCATGGCCGGCCAGCAGATGTTGAATGGTGTCGTTGGCGATCACGCGGCCGTGGTCGAGGATGACCACGCGTTGACAGATCGACTGCGCTTCTTCCATGTTGTGACTGGCGTAGAGGACGCAGCCCCCGTCGACCGTGTGTCGATGAATGCAGTCGATCAGATGCAGGCGCGACTCGGGATCGACGCCCAGCGTCGGCTCATCGAGAATCAGGATTGCGGGTTGATGCATCAGGGCGATGCCAAAATTCAGGCGACGCTTCATTCCGCCGGAGTAGGTTCCGGCTGGTCGATGGGCGCTCTTCGTCAGCCCGATATGATCGAGAACCTCGTCGCAGCGGGCGCTCAGCACTGCTCCCCGGAGGTCATACAACCGGCCGAAAAACATCAGATTGTCGAGCGCGCTGAGCTGTTCGTAGATCGCGTACTCCTGGGGGACAATCCCGAGCAGTCGCCGTTGGTCCGGATTCCGGCCGTCGAACTTCTGGCCGTTGAGAAACACCTCGCCACTGGTGGGCGTCAGCAAACCGGCCAGCATCAACATCGACGTGCTTTTACCCGCTCCATTCGGTCCCAGCAGCCCGAGTACCTCGCCGCCCTGGAGCGAGAAGCTGACGTCCTCGACGGCGAATTGCGTCTTGTATCGTTTTCGCAGATGGCGCGCTTCCAGCAGGACCTTCCGACTGGCTGGTGAAGTTCGCCCGGCCGATTTAGCAGATGCGGGTGCGTGCGAGGCGCCCAGGGGCGGCTCACGCAGTGGTGGACGGAGTGGAGTCGACGCAATGCCCATGTTCATGACGGCCTGTCTTGCGATCCGAATCGTGCTGGCCGCGATCTGGGAGGTGTTGCGTTGACTGAATTCAATACCGCTGGATAAGGAACCCGATGGCGTAAAGGACTCAGTCCGGCCCAGTCGGTTGGCCTGAAAAAGAAAAAGCCGACGCGTCAAAACACGGGAAAGTGTTTCAACGCGCCGGCTTACTCACGACCTCGCCTTCCCGCCTGAGCGGGACTGCGCTGTGTTTAGTCATCCGAAGGACATCAAGCGATATCCGCGCGACCTGAGTTTATCGTGCAGGTCGAGGAAGACAAGTTGCAAGAGGCAAGCTCCCTGCATGCTACGGAGGCACACTCGCCGATTTGAGTTCGCCTGTCATCACGAGGGGAGCCGGAAGCGTCAGCGCCCGGAGGACTCACAACGCCTGCTGGCAACCCTCCTCGAAATCAACCAACAACTGCCCCCAAGCTCCTGGCACATGGCCGCCTCGTCGAGACGGTCTGGGCGACAGGGTGCGAGGTTCGAAACCTGTTCACTTCTTGAGCGCAGGCACCGTGCGGGCGGGGCCCAGGCAAATCCGGAAGCCATCGCGGGAGTCGGAGTAGTTAGGCCCCGCAAGGCCCAGACGCACGGCGCAGCGGGCATTACCCGGTACGTCGAAGTAGTTGCCGCCGCGGCAGACCGGCCGATAGCCCTCGGTCGTGGTCAGCAGTTCCTCGTGGCCGCCCTTCGGGTCGAAGTGGTCGAGGACGACTTCCCAGACGTTGCCGCACATGTCGGCCATTCCGAAGCCGTTCCGTCCGCGTTCACCGTAGTGATCGGCGGGCGAGACGAACGCGAAGCCATCGCTCCAGGGAGCGCTGCCCAACGGCCATTTCCGCTGGCGGCCGGGCAGGAAATCCACAGCCGAGATATTCAATCGGCCTTCGCCGTCGTGCAGTTCGTTCCCCCACCAGAAGGCCGTGCACTCCTGGCTGCCGCCTCGACAGGCATACTCCCATTCGACCTCGACGGGCAAGCGATACTCGAGGCCTTCCGGCAGGCGCCCCGCTTCGCGCTCGTGCTTCGTCAGCCATTCGCCGAAGGCGCGACCATCGGCCCAGCTCACGCAGACGACGGGGAACTCATCCCGCAGCGGAAACTGGAAATTGGGGTCCTTCCAGCTCTTCCCCGCCATCGGTTCCCAGGGCTGGCTTATCTGGCCGGTCAGATTGTAGTGCGTCCATTTGGGGTTGAAGCATTGGGTTTTGCCGCCGGGCTTCTCGGCATCGCTGACATATCCGGTCGCCTCGACAAATTTGCGAAACTGGCCCATCGTCACTTCCGAGCGACCCATCCAGAAGCCGTATTTGACCGACATCGGCCGGGGTTTTTCGCCTTCGAACGTCTCGCGATCGGTCCCGGCCTGTGCTCCGCCTTCGATGCCAGTGGCCCATTTCTTCTCTTCCGGCGTGCTCCCCATCAGGAACTTCCCCGGGGGGATGTAGACCGTGTCGAGCGTCACGCCCCCACCCAGCTCGGCCCGCTGGACCGTTCCCTTCTGGGGCTCGGCCCCCCACAGCGGGACAGGCCCAACTCCCAACAAAGCCATCGAGCTGATCATCACCCAACGGGAAAAAACTTGGCTGCGCATGAGGTGAACCTCTCGGTGTGTGCTGCTTCCGGAAGTCCCGAAGACTTCAACAACCGCTGTTTTGTAGTCGAAAGCGGTTGGCAACGCAGGTGTCGGGACATTCGCCCAGCTGCCTGCTCGGCGAGGACGCGCCAGTAGCACTTGATGTACACGTCGCGCTCGAGCAAGACTCGAACCCTGTCTTCGACAAGCAGTGGCCGACGCCGATAGCAGGAGAACGTCAATTCATGCACATGCCACGGTTCGTCGAAATGACGAACCTGTTTTCGGTGAGGCGGACATGTGTTATCGGAAAGGTTCAGCCTGGAATCGCTCCTCGAAAATCACTGCTGGACAAGCCAGAAGTGGCACTCGACGAAGCGCGGGGCGTGCGGGTACCAGGTTCGGTAACTGATGAGCCATGCCGGGCAGCGCTCAACCAGCTTTTGTCGCGGCCGACTTTCGTGCTTATCGCGCCGCTTCCGGGATGTCGACGAGGTAGGTGTTCCCGTCGTTCGCCGTCGCGGCGGCACGCTGGCCGTTCGGCAGGTACGCGGCCGAGTAGATGATCGCCGGCAGTTTCGTCTGGAACACCGGCTGCCCTGTCCCGATATCCCACACGTTCAACTGACCCGAATAGCCGGCCGAGAGCAGCCGGTTCCCCGCCGGGTTGAACTGGACGCGGTAGACGTCGTCTTTATGACCGGAGAGCAGCTTGATCACCGCGCCCGAGTTGGCATCCCACACGCGGATCTGCTTGTCGACCCCGGTCGCCGCCACCCAGCCGCCCTGGGGCTGCCACGCGACGCTGTAGACCGCTTGCTCGGACCCTGTGAACTTCCGGAGTTCCGCACCCGTCGCGACGTCGTACACCCGGACCGTTTTGTCGCCGCCCCCCGAAAGCAGTTGCTTGCCATCAGGGCTGAACACGACCGAATAGACCGGACCTTCCTGGGCCGCGAGCGAGCGGACTTCCTTGGCCGTGGCGACATCCCACAGCTTGATCAGCTTGTCGTTACTGGCCGAGGCGACGAGCGTCCCATCGGGGGAGAACGCGACGCAGTAGACCTGTGACTGGTGTCCCGCGAGATTGGCAGCGAACTCCGCCCCCACGAGCGACCACTCCCGCACCTGACCATCGGCCGCAGCCAACAGCAGCCGGGTTCCGGCGGTCGTCACCGCGAGGCCTGTGACCGCCCCCGGTTGGGCGGGGATCGTCTGCACCGGTTCCAGCGGCATGAGGGCCGGGGCGTTGGTCTGCGGCAGCGGCGGTTGCGGCACACAGACGAACGAGCGGGCCGTCTGGTCGGCCCCAGATCCCACCACCCGCTTGTTGTCAGCCGTGTAGACGAGATTCGCCATCGGCGTGGGCAGCACATACTTCAACTGGACGGCCGCATCGTTGATGTTCCAGAGAATGAGCTGCTTGTCCCCGGCCGCGGCGATCTGCTGATTGTCGGCCCGCGCAACGACCGAGTGGGCCGGGCCTTCGATCCCCGCGAATACGCGGGCCTGGTTCCCAGCCATGTCCCACATTTTGACTGCGCCATCAAGATGACTGGTCAGCACATACGCCCCGTTGGAGGCAAACGCGAAGCTCGTGGCCGCGCCGGGGTCGAGCACCTGCAACCGCTGAATCACGGCCGATTCGACCTGCAGCAGGTTGTCCACCCCGGCCGTCACAACCGTCTGCTGGTTCGCGGCCAGGGCAATCGCGGTGACCGCGCCAGCATGCTGAGTGTAAGTCTGCAGGAGTTTGCCCGTCTTCAGGTCCCACAGGCGACCGCCATCGACGGCGCAGGAGACCAGCCGCTGCATATCGGCCGAAAACTGCACGCCTACGACCGGATGATCGCAGGCAGCGAATGCCTGCTTGATCGCTCCTTCGTTGAGATTGATCAGTCGGACCTGTTTGTCTTCGCAGCCAACGGCCACTTGCTGGCTGTCGGGACTGATCGACAGGGAGAGAACGGGCGACGTCGCGTCGATCGACTTGGCCTGGGCACCATCGCCCACGTTCCACAGGCGAACCGTCTTGTCGACGCCAGTCGAAACGTAGAACGCCTGACTGGGGGTCGTCTGGACCGCCGTAATCTTGCCCGCATGTCCGGCTAGCGTCCGCACTTCGGCGGCATCAGCCGCGTTGAACACCTTCAGGGTGCCCTGGTCGTCACCCACCACGACTTGAGAGCCATTCGGATGGACGCAGACGCAAGTCACCACGCCGGGCAGGGCCGGGAACGCTTTGACGAGTTGTCCGTTTCCGGCATCGAACAGGCGGGCGATCTTGTCGTCGCCGCCGGTAATCACTTGGGCACCGTTCGGGCTAAACGCAGCACAGGTCACCATGCCCGGATGTCCATCGAACGTCCGCACCTGGGCACCATCGGCCACGTTACAGAGTCGGACGGTTTTGTCCTGACTGGCCGAGAGAATCTGCGTGTTGTTCGGGTGAATGGCGACGGCCGTCAACGGGCCGGCGTGACCGGGAATCGCCCGCTGAGCGGGCAGCGTCGTCGGCCACTGGCGGAGCAGACCATCCTTACCAGTCGTCAGCAGATGCTGGTTGTTGGGGTGAAACGCGAGGCCGGTCAGCTCGCCCTGATGCGCTCCGATCGTCGCGAGCAGCGCTCCATCGGCCGGGTTCCAGACCTTGACCACGCCCGTTTCATCGGCCGAGGCGACCTGCGCCTTGTCGGCTCGAATGGCGACCCGTGTGATCTTCGCTTTGTGCCCGGCCAGGTCCTTGGACGGCTTGCCCTCGGCAGGTGTCCACAACCGAACGACCAGATCGGCCCCGCCGGTCACCCAGAGCGTATCGTCGGCAGAAACCGCCAGAGCCGTCGTCCCCGCAGCATGCCCCGGCAGGGCCCGCAATTCCTTGACGGGGGGCAGGTCCCACAGCTTCACCGTATTGTCGAGCGCGCCCGATGCGAGCTTCGTCCCGTCCTTGGACACAGCGACAGACAGCACGAGATTGGTATGCCCGATCAGCGTGCGAAACGGCGTTTTCGTCGCGGCGTCCCACAGTTTGATCGTTTTGTCGAAGCTGCCCGTGACCACCCGCGTCCCGTCGCTCGTAAAATCGACCGAGTAGACCGGGTCGGTATGGCCCTTGAGAACATCCTGGGCAAGGGCCTGCGGAGCCATCGCCTCGGGGGCGATGACCAGAAGTGCCAGTCCGGCCAGAACTGCCAGCGACGTGAACGGGGAGCGGGTGGCCTTACGAACCGACTGCATATCAACACCTCTGAAGTTCAGACAGTGGGCGAACTTCGGGAGTCTACCACAGCCTCCGCGTGCGGAACACGCATCGAACCTTGATGATCGTTCCGAGGGCGGCAGTCGCCGTTTTCCGGATTTCTGTTCTGATGGCGGAGCCGGAAGCGTAAGCGCCCGGAGGTTCGACGATCCGCGTGCTGGAAGTCTCACGACTTCCGCGACAGACGCGACAGCCCGTTTCTCTGAGGTCCGGTTCGCGGTAAACTGAAGTCTCTTGTCCTTTCCTGACCCGGCCATGGTATGACCCTCCTTCGCGTCACCGTCTTCTGTTTCCTGGCGAGCTATCTCGTGGCCTTCGTGCTCGAGCTGGCCCGGTTCGCGGGACGGACACGCTGGAGCCGGTTTGTCACGCTTGCGTTCGCCGCGGCCGGTCTGCTGGCCCATTCGATCTACCTGGTCCGACGGACGCAGGAAACCGGGCTGCCGCCGCTGGTTGGCTCGGCCCACGACTGGCTGCTCGTCCTCGCCTGGCTGCTGGTGGTCGCGTACCTCGCAATTTCTCTGGTCGATCGCGAACTGGCCGTGGGGGTGTTCGCGCTGCCGCTGGTGATGGCGCTCGTATCGGCGACGTACTTCATGACCACCAGCGAACACACGACCGGGTTGGCCGAGGTGGGCCGACGACGGTGGACGATGCTGCACGCTTCGGGGTTGGCGCTGGGGTTCGGGGGCATCGCCGTCGCATTCCTCGCCAGCCTGATGTATCTCGTTCAACATCGCCGCCTGCGGGCGGGAACGAGCGGAGTCGCCGGTTGGCGCATGCCCAGTCTCGAGTCGCTGGCCGGGGTGACGCGCTGGTCGGTCTGGCTGGGGTTCGGGTTCCTCACCCTCGGTGTGGCGACCGGCATCGTTCTCGGTCTCTCCCCCGGCTCCGACACCGCCGTCTTTCGCGACCCGCAAGTTGTGTTGGGCAGTGCGGTCTGGCTGGTGCTCGGCGCGCTCTGCGGTCGCCTGGTGACAAACCGCAATAGCTCGGGCAAACAGGTCGCCTTTCTCGCCGCCGCGGCCTCGGGCGTGTTGATTCTCGCGGTCGTTGGCATGCAGGCGATCACCGGTCGCAACCACTCCCGCATGAAGGCCCCGACGTCTTCCACCACGACCGATTCCACGCACGTACTGGCTTCCTCCTCGACAGGGGGCCTCGCATGAACCTCCGCGTCCTCTCCTGCAACCATCAGTCGGCCTCGCTCGATATTCGCAGCAAGCTGGCGTTTGCTCCCGCCGATCTCCCTCGCGCCTACGAACAGTTGCGGGCCGAGTTCCCGACGAGCGAACTCGTGGTCCTCTCCACCTGCAACCGGGTCGAGGTCTACACCGCGCACGAACCGGGGCATCTCCCGCCTTCACATGAAGAGCTCGCCCACTTCCTGGCGCGGTTCCATCAACTGCCCGTCGAAGAGTTCTTCAACTCGCTGTTCGAGCGGAACGGACCCGACGCGATCCGGCATCTGTTTCAGGTGGCCGCCAGTCTCGACAGCATGGTCCTGGGTGAGCCGCAAATCGTCACGCAGGTGAAAGAGGCCTATTCCCTCGCCCGGCAGCATGCCACGACGGGCCCGCTCACCCATGCGCTGTTCCAGCGGGCGCTGGGCGTCTCCAAACGAATCCGAACCGAAACGGCTCTGACGGAAGGTCGGATCTCGATTGCCAGCGTCGCGGTCGGCGACTTCGGCAAGAACATTTTTCAAAGCTTCGACGACAAGACGATTCTCGTCATCGGGGCCGGGGAGATGGCGACCGAAACGCTGCGGTACCTCAAGGAGGCGGGGGCCAGCCGGATCCTCGTCACCAACCGAACCCAGACGCGGGCGGAGATTCTGGCGCACGAATGGGGGGGCCAGGTCCGTCCGTTCGACCAGCTCGATCAGTCCCTCGCCGAGGCCGATGTCATCGTCGCCACGACCGGAGTGCGGCTCGTCGAGCGGGATCGGTTTCGCGCCATCCGCAAGCAGACGGCCCGCAAGCCGGTCTTCATTCTCGACCTCGGCGTTCCCCGCGATTTCGACCCCGCCATTCGCGAGTTGGACGACCAGGTGTTTCTCTACGGGATCGACGATCTGCAGGCGATTTGCGACAAGAATCGCAAAGCCCGGCAGAAGGAAGTCGAGCGGGCGCTGCGAATCGTCGACGAAGAAACCGATCTGCTCCTGGGTGAACTGAACCACCGCGCCACAGGCCCCATCGTCAAGCGGCTGCGCGAGCAGTGGCAGCAAACGGTCGAACTGGAAACCAACCGGCTGTTTCACCGGCTGCCGCACTTGGAACCCGACCGCAAAGAAATCGAACGCGCCATCGAGCTCATGGTCAACAAGCTCCTGCACCCGCCGCTCGAAGCCCTCAAAGACGACGCCCACGCCGGCGCCCAGCACGGCCTCCTCGACGCCCTGCGAAGACTGTTCCGGCTGTAGAGTCGTGCTACAGTCCCGGGTGTAATCGTTCGGTTCTACCGTCGACTGTGGACATCAAATGACACCCGATTTCCCCGACCTGACCAGAGAGCAGGCAATTCTCGTCAGGCAGGTGCAGTCCTACAAACCGGCCGCCCAGATGTGGGTCACCTGGATAGCCGGTGCCTTTGCCGCAATCATCGGTTTGGTCTGCGTACTTCTGGGGATCAAATACTCAAAGCAGGTTCTCATCGACGCGGGCATTATCGAATTGATGTTTGCCCCCATTCTCGTCCTGGTGCGATTACGAGTCATCGCCTTGTACGGGGTCATTCGAGTTTTGAGCAACGGTGGCCGACAGGTGGCGAGTGAGAGTTCTGACTGAAGGAGGCATCTCACAGGAAAGCCATTTCAATCCGTTTCTCAATCGCGTAGGGCAGGAGCCTGTCCTACGACTTCGGGGGAATCGCCTTCGTCGTGCTGTGGCTCCGGTCCCGCAGCCCGTGAGCAATTCACTCCGTCGAGGCCGTGATACTTTCGGTAAACCGAAGCGTCAGCGAGGGACCCCGCTCTCCTCGCAGATCACGCATTATCAGGAATCCAAGCCGGGGCCCTCGCTCGTGCTACGGGCTACCATTTATCGCGCGTCACGCTGAGTGTGCCGTGGGTCGTATCCACGCTTGCCCTACGCCGCTGAGGCACCCGTCACCCGGTGTGTCAGAGAAACTTTTTGGCTTGTCGTTGATGTTCAGTCGTTCCGTCGATTGCGATAGTAGAGCATGGTGACCAAGAGCAACGCGCCGAATATCCACGAAGCCAAGACAACAGCGATATAAGATGGGAACGACACCGCGCCAAAAGTGACAGCCTCTACCCCGAACGCAATAGCGATCAGCGCAGCCAGAAAGGGCATAGGCAACATAGCCCAGAAAAGCAGGTGATGATCACTCGGCTGTTTCATGATGACCGGTCGGGAGTAGGCACCAGATGCTGTGGTGAGCGTCCGAGATGTGACCCCATCATATCACCGTGCTTAAATCACCGAGTGTTCCCTTTTTGATTTTTGGGTTTGTTGGGATCTGAGCGTCCGGGGAACGGGCTTGCCCGCGACGGTCGGCCGGCATGTAGGGCAGGCAGGGACTTCATCGGAATCGCCTTCGTCGTGCTGTGGCTTCGGTCCCGCAGCCCCGGAGCAAAACAATCCGTGGAGGGCGTGATTTCCTGGTAATCCGAAGCGTCAGCGAGGGCCGCCCGCTCTCCTCGCCGATCACGCGTCATTCGAGATCCACGCCGGGTACCTCGCTAACGCTTCGGGTTACCATCCATCGCACGCCTCGCTGAATGGGCCTTGGGGCGTTTAATGGCCTGCCCTACGTCACTTATCGGGTCACCGCAGCAGGATGCGTCAGTGGGTTGCCATCTGTTACATCGTTTGTCCGAACGCATGGCCAACCATTTCGGAAGGACGTCACCACGACTTCGGCACCCGATTCGACGAATCGACCGTCAGCCGATGAGACCGCGATCTTCATTCCGTCAATTTCGACGTCTCCTGTCGGATTAAGTGGCGTCATCGTTATGCCCGTCTTTCCGACAAATCCCGACATCTCAGTTGCTTTGGCGGATGCGTTCTCTGGGGCGACAGGCGGGTGAAGGATGACGTGAGGAAATCCAAAGCACCACTCCCGAACCAGCCAACCGACCGAGATCAGGCTCATCGCGCCGCCTTCTTCATTCCCCACGAGGACCAACAACAGGCACCCAACGGCCAGCGCCGCAACGAAGAGCGGCCAGACTGCAACATTCGCCAGCCAACAGACCAACAGGATTAAGGCCGACATGGCAATCAGCCGGACACGCGCTGACGGAAGACGCACCGCAAGACCGTCGAACTGTTCAGGGTCTTGCTTTCTGACCCAAAGGTTGAAATTCCAGATTGCACCGATCGCCACGGCCGCAATGAGTGGCACATCCAGTCGCCAGTTGAACTCAATCGCGTCCATCGTGGGTGCCTTCGCGGCATGCGCTGCTCTAAAAAAAGCGGTCGGACACCTGCAAGTGTTCCATATCGTCTCACGGCCCGTTCTTCATGACCATCACAATCATCGTTTTGATCGGGGCATAAACGGGCTTTTGAATGACGACCGCCACTTGATCTCCGACCTTGAATTGATCGATCGCCCCGGCGGCGTACATCGTCTGACCCCGGTACTCCAACGCGTAACCAGTGTAGGTGTATTCACCGTCCTTCAATGTTGAGACATCCTTCACCGTGGCCTTGGCGGCTTTGCCCTGCTGGGCGAGTTTGAACTGCTCGGCCATTTTCCAACCCTCGCTCATCGCAGGAATGAGCCACAAGAGGATGCCGATAAACACGATGTGTAGAATCACAGACGTGACCGCGAGATAGCCCCAGATGAGCTTCGTTGCCAGTTTCATGGAAGTTCACTCTGGCTCAAAAAGGCATCGAACAGTCGCAACTGTTCCTGCCTGATCGGCGAACACTCGCCAATCCGCCCGTTTCGTGTACGACGGGCTAACAGTTATGACGGACTTTGTGGTGTGGACGTCGGATTCGCGATTTACCTTTCGAGGTCCGTCACCGAGTACAGCTCAAAATCGTCCCAGAACACCGTCCCGCCTCCGTGAACGGCCGCAATCAACTGGAACTGCGTCGTCAGGGGAAAATCTTCCGCCCGAGATTCGACTTTCAGCAAATGCCAACCGTCGTTGGTGCCATCGCTAATCCGGCGCTTTGCCACGGGCGAACTCCCCAGGGCCGCACCGGCGTCGTTGAGATAGTCGATCCGCAGCCAGGCGTCGCCGGTTGCCCCTGCAGGCAAATGCACCCAAACCTGACCGGACTGGCGCGTTCCCGGCTCTAACCGATGCTGACCGGTGACGAGACTGACCCACGGTTCCTGGGCCGACAAACGCAAGCTCCGCGTCCCCTGTCGCGAAGGGGCAGACACGGTGTAGCAGTCATAACGGCCAAAGCCCGCCGGGTGCGTTTGCCAACCGGCCGGCAATCCGGAATCCTGCAGGTTCCCATCCAGACTGCCCCAGTTAATCAAATTCCGAGCTGGCACCTGCGGATCACCGGAGGCCACCGTGCCGACGAGACCGAGCCAAACCAGGCAGATAGACATGCGGTTCATCAGGGCGTTCACTCCCCGGTGGAGTCCAAAACAAAATCGCAGTCGGACCTTCAGCCACCTGTTTGTCCGCTGACACTATGGTACCATAACGCAAGTCTGATGCGAAAGATGGCCCGAGGACAGACTATGAAAATGCGATGGCTGGCGACGTTGCTGATGTTCGTCCCGGGGATGTGGCCTTCGGTGGGCCGGGCGCAGACCTCGTTCAATGATGAGGCACGTGGCTTCCGTGCTCGCATCGAAAGACTGTTGCTGGAGAAGCAACGGGAGGAACTCGAAAAGATCGCCGATCGGCTGCGACGCGAACGGCCAAGATTTTCATTCGGCCGATATCAACTGGTCGACTTTTATGCAGCCCTGAGCGAAGTGGATCGAGGAGAGGATGGCAAGTTGAGCCTCCAGCGCGCTTCCGAACGGGTGGCGCATCTCCGGGCGTGGCATCTGGCAAAGCCGACCGCGACGACGAGTATTGCCTTGGCCGATGCGTTGCTTTCATCCGCTTGGGCCGCTCGTGGCGAAGGATTTGCGGACACGATTGCTCCCGGAGCGGGGAGCAAAATGCAGGCGGCTTTAACCGAAGCGGAGGAACTTCTCGCCGCCGCGGAGGAGAAGTTGGAGAACGCTCCGGCAAAGGATCCCTGTCTCTACTACGTTTGGATGAGCGTTGGTGTGTTGGAGGGCTACCCGCGAAGTCGCATGCAGGAACTGTTGAATCGCTCGCTGGATGTCGATCCGCAGTTCTTAAGAGTATTTGAAGTCTATTGCCAGTATCTGCTTCCAAGGTGGTACGGGAATGACGGAGACCTGCTGCAAACGGCCGAAGAATTCTCTGAACAAACGCGCGAGCAAAATGGCGAGGCTGTCTATGCGGTCGTCGCGATGATAGCGGTTGAAAATGGAGAGATCTGGGAATTTGCCGACGATGGTTTTGAGTGGCCGCGCGTCCGGCAGGGACTGCGCGATTGGGTCAAGTTCGCCGCCCCCGATTCTCCTGTTCGTTGGAGCACTGCCGCCAAACTCGCGCATCTTGCGCTCGACCGGGAGTTTGCCGCGGAAGCGGTCGGTCAGCTCAAAGGGCGTTGGGACACAAGTGATTTTAGCCGGCGGGTCGACTACCTGCGCACAGAACGCTGGGCCGTCGCGGCACCGTCAGCCGATGAGGGCTCGGTTGTCATGGAGTTTGGACCTCAACCCATCCTGGATGTGGCCTACGTCTGGGAAGGAAAAGGAGTCGTCCCAGGTATTCCAACTCGCAAGCTGGAAGTCCGGTCCACGACAGATGGCTCGCTGCAGAACGAGTATCAATTGAAGTCTGGACGTGTCGAGCTACTTGCCGCCGATGAGACGGGACAGTACGTGGTCTTCACATCCCCCCGGTACCGAGAGACGCAGGTGACCATGCTGGACTTGGATTCTCGTCAGGAGACCACCCTTGGGACACAACCGGGACGCACGCGGTCGCTGGGCATGTCGCCCGATCATCGCTTCGTGCATGCGGGCAACGATCAGGGTCAGATCAAGCAGTGGGAAAACGCGGAAGTGCCGTTGCCGGTCGACTGGGACCTCGGAAAACATAACCAGGTCCTGGGATTGGCACTGACACCGGATCAGTCGCTGCTCATCTCCATCGCCAAAAGACAGGCCAGGGTCTGGGAGCTCGCCACTCGGACTGGCGTGCGGGCCTGGGAGGTTCATTCCAATGCTGCGTACGCCGTCGCCTGTTCGCCAGACGGAAAGGCGATCGCCACGGCCGGGCGTGGCAACGAAGTGAAACTCTGGCGACTTGAGGACGGGTCTGACGCGGGCACACTTCTCGGCGGAAACACCTCGCTGCATACGCTCGCCTTTTCGCCCGATGGAAAGCGCCTGGTGGCGGGCACAATGTCCAACGATCAACCCCAGATTCCGGGTGAAGTGATCGTCTGGGATGTCGAATCCAAACAGGCCTTCCCGCCCCTCGTTGGGCACCGGCTGGGCATCTGGAACATCACGATTTCGCCCGACGGCAGCCAGATTGCCTCGGCCAGTGAAGACGGGTCCGTCCGCCTCTGGCCCATGCCCAAGTAAGCGGCGTCACAACGGGCGGAGAAGCATTCGGAGGGAACGCCGGGTGCCTGCCCTGCGCAGCTGACCTCGGTAGAAGGACGCCCAGCGCGGAAACTGGACTATTTCGCTTCCTGCTCCCACAACAACCCATCGACAGCCGCCAATAAGATACGTATGCTTCCAAAGGCGTGGACAGTGACGAAGCCACTTCAGGTTGCCTCTCAGGTCGCCAAACTTCACACGCGATTCCAGCGCACGTCCGTCACAAATCACCATCCAAGGGCACGGCGATGTCACTCTGGTCCGATGCGGTTTCCCGTCAGCCTTCTCGTGCGACGCGGCGGCAGGTTCTGCAGGCGGGGTCGATCGGCGCTCTTTCGATGGGGCTGCCCGGGATGGTGGCCGCCCAGGTAGACCCCGCGAAGGGCCTCGGTAAGGACGCGGCCCACAAGTCGGTGATCTTCGTGCTGCTGTGCGGTGGCCCCAGCCATATCGATACCTGGGACCTCAAGCCCGAAGCCCCCTCCGAGATTCGCGGCCCTTACCAGCCGATCGCAACCGCCGTCCCCGGCATGCAGATCAACGAGATGCACACCCGGCTGGCGCCGCTGGCCGACAAGTTCAGCCTGATCCGTTCGATGACGCATGTCGGCAACATCAGCAACCATTTCGACGCGATGCATCACCTGCTCTCCGGACAGGCCGAAGCTCCGCTCGATTCCCCGTATCTCGGGTCGATCCTCGCCAAGGTCCGCCCCACCCAGAAGACGGCCGCCCCCTACGTATGGCTGATCAAATGCGTGGGCGACCCCGTGTTCTGCGCACCGAACATCGGCAACGCCGGGCACTTGGGGATGGCATACAGCCCGATGTTCGTCGGTTCCGCGGCCAACCATCCCGCGATGCCCAAGTTCGCCCCGCCTGAAGAGCTGCAACGGGCCGTGACATCCGACCGGATGCTCGTCCGACGCACTCTACTGGATCGACTCGACTCGGCTCCGGGAGCGAATCCCAGCAACCTGGCCGCTGGTGCGAAGGCCGCCGTCACGGCCGATTGGGAGAGCCTGTATGGCCGAGCGTTTGAGTTGACCAGCGGCGCCGAAGCGGTGCGGCCGTACGACCTCTCGCACGAATCGGTGGAAACGCGCGAGCGTTATGGAATGCATCCGCTGGGACAGAACCTCTTGCTCGCGCGGCGGCTGGTTGAATCGGGCGTCGGCTTCGTGACGGTCAACGGCTGGACCGGAGCCTCCCCCACCGGTGGCGGCGGTGCTCCCAGCTCAAGCTGGGACATGCACGGCGGCGAAATGGGGATGGGCAGCGCGTTCGGCGATGGCTCGTACGGCATGGGCTGGTGCCTCCCCCGGCTGGACGAGGCGCTCTCTGCGCTGCTGGTCGACCTTGAGGACCGGGGCCTGCTGGAAAGCACCCTCGTTGTCGTCCCCGGCGAGTTCGGCCGCACCCCGCGGATCAATGCTCCTGGCCTCAACCCCGGTCGGCAGCACTGGCCGGCCTGCTATTCGGCGATCGTCGCAGGGGGCGGCATCCGGGGTGGGATGGTCTACGGCGAGACCGACAAGACCGGCTCGTACGTCAAAGACAAACCCGTCCGCCCGCAGGACCTGGCCGCGACGATCTACCACGCGCTGGACGTCCCGCTCGACGTGAAGCTCGGCAAAGACGGCTTCTCCAAGCCAATCCTCGCCGGAGAACCGCTGCTCAAGCTGTTCAGCTGATCTGAATCCAACCAGGCCAACGGCACGCCAACCCCGGTAGCGGAAAGCGTAAGCTTTCCACCGTGCGCGTTCACATCGCCGAAAGCACCGTAGCCTTACACGACTGTCCCTCACGTCGACCCCATAACGACGTCTCGAACCGTCACCGTGAACGCGACCCTCAATCATTAACTCTACGCGGGCGGGACGAGTTGCTCGCCCAGCCGCGCGGCCTCGGATTCCGGGTAGTCCTTGCGTAGCTTTTCGACGAGGCCCAGCGCCTTGCGGCGGCCCCCCGCCGAACCATCGAGTGCTTTTTCGGCCGTCGACAAAATCCGCTGCGCTTTGAGCTCCTTCTCCACGACCGGGTCCTTCTCCAGCGACTTGAGCGATTCCGCGAATCCGTCCGGCAGCGCGTAACCCCGGAACCTTGTGGAGACCCGTTTGTTGATCTTGAAGGCCTCCCATTTCTTGTCGCCGCTCATCGCCTCCTTTGCCGCGGCCAACTCGCGATCCAGTTCGCTCTGAACGAACGCCAAAAGCGACTCCGCCCCCTGCTTGACGTTGGGTTTGCCGTTTTTGGTTCCCTTCACGACCATCGCCGCCGCCGCCGGG
>JAIXZD010000471.1 GCA_027489895.1 Planctomycetaceae bacterium | reverse complement strand
GCCTGTGGGAAGTCGCAGTTCAAGGAGTTCCTCGCGTCCCCCGAGAAGATCGCGACGAACATCCTCGCCGACCGTCTGGCCCGACTGGTCGAACACAAGCTGGCCGAGAAACAGCCCACCCCCGAGTCGGCCGGACGCGACGCCTATCGCCTGACGGCTAAAGGGAAGTCGCTGTTTCCCGTCCTCAAGGCGGTGGCGGATTGGGGGCTGGCCCAGATCAAGGGGACCGAAGCGAGGATGAAGCCGACGCTGTCCTGAGGCGTTCACCCGAAGAATCGGGCACGCGGGTTACCAGACACCACGACGGAGGTCGTCGGGGTTGGCGAGCGAGAGCGTCAGGCCGTCATCGGGAGCGGGGACTAGCAACGGCTGAAGTATCGCCGGGTCGGTTTGCGGATCGAGCCAGACGTCCCACTGCTCGGGCGGCAGAATGACGGGCATCCGGTCGTGAACCGGGGCCATGAGCGCATTAGCCGATGTGGTGATGATCGTGGTGGTTTCGAGCATCGCGGGTTCGGCGGTAGGTGACGCGGGATCGCGCCAGGTTTCCCACAGTCCCGCGAAGGCGAGCAGGCCTGGGGGATTGCGCTGAATCAGCAGCGGTTGCTTCAGTTTCGTCCCGGGAATCGCCTGCCATTCATAGAAGGCATCGGCGGGAATGAGGCAGCGTCGCTTGCGGAAGGCGGTTCGGAAGGCAGGCTTGTCCGCCACCGTCTCGCCTCGCGCGTTGATCATCGACGCGGCCAATTTGGTGTCGCGCGACCACGCGGGAACGAGACCCCAGCGGGCCACGACGAGCGTTCTCGCGGCAGCATCTTCGCGGATGATCGCAACGAACTGCGTGGGCGAGATGTTGGTGCGCGGCCTGTCCACCTGCGGATCGAGCGGCAGTTCCCGTTGCACGAGGGCGCGAAACTCGCGGGCCACGTCGCTGAGATTCGTCTTAAGGTTGTAGCGGCCGCACATTACTCGCCACTCCGCGCGATCCGGCCCAGCGACTGGAGAAACACCTCCAGCCAGAGTGCGACGGTCGCGTTGCCGTCGATTTCGCCTTCAGCCGCGAAGCAGCGGTCGAGCAGCAACCCGACGCGGTCGATCGCATCGGGCGTGGTGAGGGTGAGCCGCCCGGCAAAGGTTCGCGGTTCTTCCGAGGGGATGGCATGCCCGGCAAGACAACGCAAGACCTGCCGGAAAAACTCGCCGCCAAACCGGGCGATCCAGAGCGACTGCAGCCGCTGGCCGGGCACGTCGGAGGTGGAGTCTTCTATGGCCGCCCACAGAGTCTGAGCGAGCGTGACCGGGTCGAACTTCGGTTGGGCGAGTGCGGTGAACAGCGTCTCCCGATGGGCACGCAACTGCGGTTCGACGAGCGTGCGGGCTTCACGCAGGCTGCCATCCCCGAGGAGGGCGATCGCCCGTGCGGTCGGCTCATCGGCGACCAGCCCATGAGCCAGGATCAGCGGAACAAGCTCGTCTGTGGACAGCGACGCGAATCTCAACACCTGACATCGCGACCGGATCGTCGACAACAGCGATTCCGGCGCATCGGCGGTGAGAATCAGAATCGCGCCGGGTGGCGGCTCTTCGAGGGTTTTCAGCAGGGCGTTGGCTGCTTCGTCTCCGAGATACTCGGCCTCGTCGATGATGGCGATCTTGCGGGTGCCAGCCAGTGGCCGGAGAGCGAGGTCGTGACAGAGTCCGGCCTTGCCCCGCTGCTCGTCATCACCCAGCAATAGACTGATGGGGATGTTCGACTTGCCTTCCGGTCGGCCGACAGACAGCAGGTCGGGATGGGTTCCCGCCTGCACCTGTTTGCAGGCGGGGCAGTCGCCACAGGCTTCGAGGTCGACCTCGGTATGTCGCTCGCAGAACAGACATTGCGCCAGCGCGAGAGCGACTTTGCGTTTGCCGATCCCGTGGGGTCCGGCAAACAGCAGGGTGTGCCCCAGCCTACCGCGGCGCGAGGCGTTGCGAAGCATCGCGATCTGGTCGGCATGGCCGACAACAGAATGCCACGGGGACGTCACGACCTGCGCCTCGATCGGGAAAGCGACTGCACAAAAGAAAAGGACAAGTTTCGCAGAGGACGAGCACCTCCAAAAACTACCACTGCGAGACCAGGGGCGGAGCGATCCCGGTTTCAAAATCGTCCGGCTTCACGACGAGGACCGACACGCTGGTCGTTCGCAGCACGCGGTCGGCCGTGCTACCGAGGAGCAGCCCTGAAACACCGCCACGACCGACGCTTCCCAGCACGATGACCGAGGCATCGACGCGCGTCGCGGCCGTCCCAATCATCCGCCAACTGTCGCCGTGAGCCACGTGCAATTCGTGTTTGACGCCTTCGGGCAAATGGGTCTTGAGCCAACCCTGCAGATGATTGGCGGCCGACTGCTGCACCTGCTTGCGCGTCAGCTTGGGAACCTCTTCGGTGATGAGGTCGGTGAGGGCCTCGAGGTCGGCGGTATCGAGCACATGGACGACATGCAGTTTGGCTTTGCAGGCAGTGGCCAGCGTCGCCGCACGTTTCAGTGCGACGAGGCTCGCGGGCGAAAAATCGACCGCCACGAGGACCGAGGTGATCTGCGGCTTGCTGTCCTGATGCGTGACCCACAGTGGCGCGGGACAGTGCTGGATCAGCCGCGACGAGGTACTGCCGACGAGGAACCGTTTGATCGCGCTCTCGCCCCGCGTCCCCACGAACACGAGGTCAAAGCCCTGTGTCTGCACGGCGTGAATCGTCTCGACGTATGGTTTCCCGAGGACCGTTTTGCCCACGATTTTGACGCCGGTTTTCTGGTATCGGGCGGTCAGCTTGGCGAGACGCGCATCGGCCTTGTCGCGGAGCGAGCCGGCGAGGGAATCGAAATCGGCCCCAGAGGCCGTCCACTGCTCCGATTCGGGCAGCGCGGCGATCTGGTCGCGAAAATCGGCGACGACGTGCAGGAACGTCACCTCGGCGGAGAGGCGTTTCGCCAGCCAGACGGCCTGATCGCAGGCAGAGCGGGCAAAGTCGGAGAAGTCGGTCAAAACCAGCAGTTTCTTCATCGTGGTGCGCCTTCAGGAGTTGCGGGTGCGGAGCAAAGTCGGGCTACTTCTGTGGCAGTTCCGGTTCGACAATGGGACGGACCCAGATGTTGCGGAACCGCACGCGGTCGCCGTGGTCCTGCAGATGAATCGGTCCGGTCGGCGGGTGCGGGGTGTAGGCCGGCGGGCGGTCGTAGGCCGTGTCGCCGAGCAATTCAAAGTGATTGTGCAGGACAACGCCATTGTGCAGGACGGTGACAGCCGCGGGCTTCAGCAATTGCCCCTGGTCATCGAACCTTGGTGCGGTGAAGAGGATGTCGTAGGTCTGCCATTCGCCCGGTTTCCGGCAGGCGTTGACGAGCGGCGGCTTCTGCTTGTAGACCGAGCCACATTGCCCGTCGAAGTAGGTCTGGTTGTCGTACGAGTCGAGCACCTGGACTTCGTATTTGCCAAGAAAGTAGACGCCGCTGTTGCCGCGCCCCTGCCCCGCCCCTTTGACCTCGGCGGGCGTGGCGAACTCGATATGCAGTTGCACGTCGCCGAACGAGTCTTTGGTTGTGAGACCGCCCTTCCCGTGTGGCCCGCAGGCCCCATCGGCCACGAGCCAGTTTTCGGCGCCGTTCCAGGCGTCGAGCGAGGTTCCATCGAACAGGACGGTGGCATCGGAGGGCGGGCCGCCGATTGGACCGGGGTCAATCACCTTCGGTTCCGGCCAGGGAATTCCACTTTTGTATTCGTCGACGAAGGCGACAGCGGCCGCCCAGGCGGGAACCGCCAGCACGAGAGCGAGCATGAGCGGGATGCCGGGCCTGCGAATTGAGTTCGCGATCGTGGACGAGATGAGCGCTAACATGTCAGTCCTCTCTGCGGATGAGACGTCAATGACAATCCATCCCTTCAGCCTATCGGACCCGCGCAGTGCCGGGAAGAAACTCACCGGAAGACGGGGGCGACTGTCGCCGTTTTCCAGGCGAACGTTGTCATCACGGGAGCCGGAAGCATCAGTGCCCGGAGGAGACAGACCGGTTGTAACGAGCAGAGCCGCCTCACTGCTGGTTTCCGTCCCGTCCAGAGGGTTCGCGATTTGACCGGACCGAAATTGCGACCTAGCGTTCGAAGGGATGCCCCCGGTCGAGGCCGGGGCGAACCCGCGTCTATTTGTCCCTTCCGCTTGCGGCAATGCGTCATGGCCGACTCGTCGACTTCCAGGAGAACGCTCGCGCTGCTCGAGCAGTTTTCGGGGTTGACCCGCGACTCCGGTTCGCCGGGCCGCGCCAAGGGGGAGATCGCCACGCCCTCCGATCTCGATTCGCTGGGGCTGGACTTCTCCGACCTGCTGCCCGAACCAATCCCACCGGCCACCACGAAGGCGCCGACACACTCACCGTCACCGTCGAGCGCAAGCGGGGGGCAGGACGGGCGGACAGGGGCCGCTCCGGCGGGGGCGATTCCTGAAGGGCATTACCTCAACCAGTTGTTTGACCGCGTCAACACGCTGCTCAACAGTGCGCCGGAACATCATCCCGATGGCTTCGTCCCGCGCGAACCGACGTCGATCGAGGCCACGGGGCTGACGCTCGAAGAGATTGAAAAGCTGGTCCTCAAGTTCCTGCTGGCGCGGGGATCGGCGTCCGGGCGAAAGTGTGCCCTCCAGGCCTGCCTGCCGTTCAATCTGATCGAACCGCTGCTGAAAGGGCTCAAGAGCGAGCAGCTGGTCGCCTATCGCGGCACCGCGACGATGGGCGACTACGAGTACAACCTGACAGACCTCGGGCGCGAGCGGGCTCGGCGATACACCGAGGAAAGCACTTACTTCGGGGCCTGCCCTGTCTCGCTGCGCGACTACCTGACCGCGATGGCGGCGCAGTCGATCGCCAAACAGCACTGCACTCAGGACGATCTCGAAGAAGCATTTTCCGACCTGATCATCAACACGCGGATGCTCGACAAGCTGGGCCCGGCGATCAACTCGGGCCGGGGGATGTTTCTGTTTGGCGAGCCAGGCAACGGGAAGACGAGCATTGCCGAGCGGGTCACCTCCTGCTTCGGGTCGTCGATCTGGATTCCGCGGGCAATCAGCATCGATGGCGAAGTGATGCGGCTGTTCGATCCGGCGGTCCATCTGGTCGTCGAAGAGGCGAATGAAGAGGGGCTGTTCAACCTCACGGGGATTGATGCCCGCTGGGTGCAGATTCGTCGGCCGACCGTTGTGGTCGGGGGCGAACTGACCATGGCGGAACTGGAAGTGCGCCAGAACTCGCAGACGGGCATCTGCGAATCGCCCGTCCAACTGAAGAGCAACTGCGGCACGCTCGTCATCGATGACTTCGGGCGGCAGCGAATGCCCGTCACGGAACTGCTCAACCGCTGGATCGTGCCGCTGGAGAAGCGATACGACTATCTCAACATGCCCAGCGGCAAAAAGATTCAGGTGCCGTTCGACCAGATCATTATCTTCTCGACCAACCTCGAGCCGAAGGACCTGGTGGACGGCGCGTTTCTCCGCCGGATTCCGTACAAGATCAAAGTCGAAGACCCGACTCGCGATGAGTTTCAGTCGCTGTTTGAACGGCTGTCGCCCTCGCTGGGGTTCCGCTACGACCGCGCGGCCGTCGACGATTTGATCGACCGGCACTACCTTCCCGTCAACCGGCCGTTCCGGTCGTGCCAGCCGCGCGACCTGTTGCTGCAGGTCCGCAACTACTGCAACTACCACGAACTGCCCAAGGTGATGTCGCCGCAGGCATTCGACTTCGCCGTCGAGAACTACTTCTCGATCATGTAGCCGGTGCGTTGAGTCGTGCGAGGAGCCCGGATCGCCACCAATCGTCCCACCCTGCGCTACGGGACAACGCGCGGGAGGAAGACCGCAGCGCCGATGACGACCGCAGTCGTTGCGGTCAGGAGCACGGCGGCTGCTGCGAGGTCCTTGGCACGGCCAACCCCTTCGTTCCTGGTGGGGGATATCTCGTCGGCCAGTCGCTCGATGGCCGTATTGAAGGCTTCGGCGGCGAGGACCAGACCAATCGCGAGCGTAACGAGGGCCGCTTCGAGCCGCGAGATCTGAAACAGGAACGACGCACCGGCCGCCAGCACCGCGCAGAGCAGATGAATCCGCGCGTTGGGTTCCGATCGAAGGAGGTCGCCCAGGCCGCGAAAGGCATCGTGGAAACTGTCGAGCCGGGTGCGTCGTGAGACTGTTCGCCCCATGGCTCCGGTGGGAGGTTCGGTCGCCGCGATGGGGTTCGCGGCCGGTTCTTTGCCGACAGGGGCGGACTCGACAGGGCCGGTCATGGTGCGGCCCCGGCACGCTGGGCAAGTTGGCCTAGATCGACCAGGCGGGCGTTGTCACCAGCCTTCGCGACGAGATCGCAGATCATGTCGATGGCGCGAAACTCGGGATCGACTACTCCCAGGCACGAGGGATGTGCCAGAAAGTCGTAACAGGCGCCGTTGGC
>JAIXZD010000505.1 GCA_027489895.1 Planctomycetaceae bacterium | reverse complement strand
TGGCTGGGCGGCCGCTGCCGGTTTCATCCCTCCTGCAGCGAGTACGGCCTGCTCGCCATCCGGAAACATGGTGCCTGGCGCGGCGGCTGGCTGACCGCCTGGCGCATCCTCCGCTGCCAACCCCTCTCCAAAGGCGGCATCGACTACCCCTGATCGGCAGCCCCCGTCTTCCGTAGCGGAACGCGTGAGCGTTCCCAAGACGCCCATCCGCCCTGGACCACCCCCACACAACTTCCCTCCCGCTCCCCGCGCCGCCTCTTCATCAGATTGTTACAATTCGTCTCGAACAGCAAACTCCCCCTACCCATTGACGTTGGCATGTCGAAATCCACTGGTGACGAACTCGAGCGCAAGCCGGTCGCGACGAACCGGCGGGCTCGTTTCGAGTATGACCTGCTCGAAACGGTCGAGTGCGGGATTGCGCTGCGGGGGAGTGAAGTCAAAACACTCCGCACCGGAAAATGTTCGCTCGAAGAGGCGTTCGCGAGGCTTCAAAGCGGCGAACTCTGGCTCGTCAATTGCGAGATTCCCGAGTACCCCCAGGCGAGTCTGCTCAATCACGAACCGCGTCGCGAGCGAAAACTCCTGCTCCACAAGCGGGAACTGGCCAAACTGATCGCCAAGGCCGCTCAGGCCGGAATGACGATGGTACCACTCGCCGTTTACTTTAAGCGGGGACTGGTCAAGGTGGAACTCGCCATCGGCAAAGGCCGCAAGCTGCACGACAAGCGGCAGGCCATCAAAAAGACCGAAGCGCAGAAAGAAATCCGGCAGGCCCTCGCGAACCGCCGACGTTAGGCCGTCATCCGTTCTCCCCGCCTGCCATTCCGATTCGACAATCCCGACATTCCCGCCCGGCGAGGACGCATGTCTCCCTGGTCCGACGACGACATGATGGCCCGGTTTCAGCGGGCGTGGGACGCAGTCCGCATCCTGCGCGATGTGCCGCACTCCCTGTTCACGTTCGGCGATTCCGAACTGCCCTACTTCCTCGTCTGCGACGGGCAGGACAATCGCGATGGGCTCGTCAGCGTCACGCGGGGCGAGGTCAAAGTGACCCGGCCGCTGATCATCACGCCCGACAGTGGCCCGCCCGAATTCCGCGAGTTCTTCGACAACGCCGAGGATTCCGCGGCCGCGCGGTTCCTGCTCGCCCGCTCCGCCGCCTTCACGAACCTGCGGTTCACCAATCAGCAGGGCGAAGCCCGCGTGGTGACCGACAACGTCGAGGAAGCCTGCGCCAAACTCGCCCGGGATCTCGATCGCGACGACGACGCCAGCGTCGCCATCCTCACGGCCCCCAAGGTCTTCGCCGGGTTCGCCGTGTTTCGATACGCCCTCGAACGCGTCCAGCGGAGCGCCCCAGACAACATCCAGGAACTCCGCGAACGCGGCTTTCTCCCATAGCCAACAAACTCGCCACGTCGAGGAAGCGTCACCGCTTCCCCTACGGCTCTTGTAGCGGAAGCGGTAACGCTTCCCCCGGCGAACTCAGCGTTGTAGCGGAAGCGGTGACGCTTCCCCCGCCGACAGCTTACGGCTTCACTTCCGTAGGCAGCAGCGCCGCCAGTTCCGCATGCGGGCGGGCGATCACATCGGCCAGAATCAGCTTGCCGCCGAGCCGCTCCACCGTCCTCTTGCCCGTCTCAATCGCCGTCTGCACCGCGGCCACGTCGCCCTTGACCATGATCGTCACGTACGCGGCACCGATCTTTTCCTTGCCCAGCAGCGTCACGTTCGACGACTTGAGCATGTCATCCGTCGCATGCAGCGCGGCAACCAGGCCCTGAGTTTCCAGCAGACCAATCGCATCAGACGTCTTCATGGCGTTTTCCCGTGGACGGCGGTAATCGTACATCCCCAACAGGGGACTGAAGGCAGGTTTGGAATCGGCGAGGCGGCGAACCACCTCGAGTGGGGCGGCCAGAACGCTGACGAGCACTTCCGCGCCCATCTTCCGCGCCAGTTCGGCCCCGGCTTCAGCCGCCGCGACAATGTCGGCGGTCGGCCCGGCAAATTTAATGCACTGCTGCGGACCATCCGTGCTTTCGATGCCCAGCAGATGGACACCAGCCGCCTTGGCGCAGTAATCCGCGACCAGCAGCGACGGCGTCAGATTGCCGATTTCGATCAGGGCGAGACTGTAACTCACGCTCAACACCTAGAAGAACAAACGGCGAGAGGGACAAACGGCGGCCAGACCACTCACTTCCCGCAACCAATCGCGGTTCCCGCCTGAATCAATCAGGCGAGATGGGCAGACTGTATCGACCCTCCCGAAATCGGTGAAGGGCGATTCCGCCCCCAACTTCCAGGATTCCGGGGACGCGTGCGTTCACGATTCCCCGGCCTGCCCCACTCCAGGTTGCTACAGCGACTTCGCCGCCTTCACCACATGCTCCACCGTGAAGCCGAACTTCTTCTGCAGGTCTTTGAATGGGGCGCTGGCCCCGAACGTCGTCATCCCAATGATGATCCCCGTCAGCCCCGTGTACCGCTCCCAGCCGAACACGCCGCCCTGCTCGATCGCCACCCGCTTGGTCACGCTCGGCGGCAACACCGCGTTGCGATACTCCAGCGGCTGGGCATCGAACAGTTCCCAACTTGGCAGGCTCACGACACGCGCCTTCACGCCTTCGGCCGTCAACTGCTCCCACGCCAGCGCCGCCAGGTGCAGTTCGCTCCCCGTGGCAATCAGGATGACATCCGGCTTCCCGCCCGGCGCATCGGCCAGAATGTATCCCCCCTGGGCCACACCGGTCGCGGGGGCGAACTTCGTCCGATCCAGCGTCGGCAGAGGCTGCCGCGACAGCGCCAGCGACACCGGATGATGCGTCTGCCGGATCGTCACCTTCCACGCCTCGGCCACTTCATTCGCATCGCCCGGACGAATCACGATCATCCCGGGAACCGAACGCAGTCCAATCAACTGCTCGATCGGCTGATGCGTCGGACCGTCCTCGCCCACCCCGATCGAGTCGTGCGTGAACACGTTGATCGTCGGCACGCCCATCAGGGCCGACAGCCGGAGCGAACCGCGGGCGTAGTCGCTGAAAATCAGGAATCCCGCCCCGTAAGGCCGCAGCTTGCACAGCGCCATCCCGTTGAGAATCGCCGTCATCCCATGCTCGCGGATGCCGTAGTGCATGTTCCGACCGCCGTAGGATTGAGCGGAGAAATGCCCCGCCCCCTCGAACCCCAACAGCGTCTTGGTCGACGGCGCCAGGTCGGCCGAACCGCCCAGCAGCCAGGGCAGGTTCTTGGCGATCGCGTTGAGCACCTTGCCCCCCGAATCACGGCTGGCAATGCCCTTGGCGTCCGTCGGGAAACTCGGCACATCCTTGTCCCAACCCGCGGGCAATTCACCTGCCAGCATCGTGGTCAATTCGGCTGCTTCCTGCGGAAACGCCGCTTTGTACTTGGCAAACAGCGCTTCCCACTCGGCCCGAGCCTTCGCCCCCCGCGCACCAATCCCAGCGGTAAAGTGTTCGCGCACGCCTTCGGGCACCAGGAACTTTTCATTCTCGGGCCAGCCATAGCCCTTTTTCGTCAGCCGGATTTCCTCGTCACCCAGCGGCTCACCATGTGCCCCGTGCGTGTCCTGCTTATTCGGCGCCCCGTAGCCAATCTTGCTCGTCACGACGATCAGCGTCGGCCGGTCGCTCGTCGCGTGGAACAGATCGATCGCCTTCTGCAGCGCGGTCAGGTCGTTGACATCCGCGACCGTCGTCACATTCCAGCCGTACCCGGTGAACCGCTTGACCGGGTCATCCGAGTACGCCAGCTCGGTGTGCCCTTCAATCGTAATATGGTTCGAGTCGTACACCCAGCAGAGGTTCCCCAGCTTGAGGTGCCCGGCCAGCGACGCCGCCTCCGCCGTCACCCCTTCCATCATGCAACCGTCGCCGCACAGGGTGTACACCCGCGAACCGAACAGCTCGTACCCCGGCTTGTTGTAGCGGGCCGCCAGCCACTTCTCGGCGATCGCCATTCCGACGCTGTTCCCGCAGCCCTGCCCCAGCGGACCAGTCGTCGTTTCCACGCCCGACGTGTGGTGATACTCCGGGTGACCGGGCGTCCGGCTGTCCAGTTGCCGGAACCGCTTGATTTCATCCAGCGAGACGGCCAACTCGTCTGTCGGCGCTCCCTTGGCATCGCACTGCTTCACCCCGGTCAGGTGCAGGACCGAGTACAACAGCATCGAGGCATGACCCACCGACAGCACGAACCGATCCCGCCCCGGCCAGTTCGGGGCGGCGGGGTCGTACTTCAGATTGTGCTGCCAGATCTGATACGCAGCCGGGGCGAGCGACATCGGCGTCCCGGGATGCCCCGAGTTCGCCTGCTGCACTGCATCCATCGACAGGGTGCGAATCGTGTTGATCGAAAGCTGCGTCCAATCCGTACCGGCCATATCGCTGCATCCTTCCATCGGGCCCATGCCGACCATTTATGTCAAAACTGAAATTCGTTGCTGTTATTCGACTGCCGCCAGTTTGCCGGGACAGTGCCTGACTGCCTTCGAACAGACTCGTCCGAGCCTGCCCCAAGCCATCTACCTTGACTCTTGAGATCGTCCTTAGGAATCGTCCCCAGTCCTACAGCACCGCGGCAATCGTCTGCCCCAACCACTCCAACCCTTGCTCCACATCACTCCCCAGGTGGACTCGCAGCACGCGTCGACCACGTTCCACCAGCACTTCAAAATCGCCCTGCGCCTGAGCCGTCTTCAGCACTCCAAACGAAAACTTCTGACCGGGGATCGTCAGGTCGTGCGCGTCATCCGCGGTGATCTGCAAAAACACCCCGTTGTTCGCTCCGCCTTTGTGAAGCTGACCGGTCGAGTGCAGAAATCGCGGCCCAAACCCCAGTGTCGTCGCACATTTCTTCGCGGCCCGCACGTTATGCCGCAGCGCCTGGAGCGTAGCAATGTTCTGCTCGCTCATGTCGACATACGCATTGATCGCGAAGTAGTCCCCCGCATGAATCGACGCGAGATGCCGGCTCAGCATCGACGTCACATCGCTCTGGTCCCGCGTCAACTGCGCCGCATACTTCTCGCCAGCGTAGAGAGAAATCCCCATCCCCGTGGCCAGAACACGGGCTTCCGGCAGTCGCCCGGACGTTTCGTACTCGCTCGTCAGTTTGCGGGCCGCGATCTTGGCCGCTTCCACATCCGGCTGATCGAACGGATTGATGTTGAGGATCGCCCCCGCAACCGCGGTCGCAATCTCCCAGCGGAAGAATTCCTGTCCGAGGTCGTATTCCGACTGGACATCAATCACCACCACCGGTTGCCCCGCCGCCTCCAGCGCCGCAATCGCGGCCTCTTGTGTCGCCGAAGGCGCGGTCACCAGCCGGGCATACACAAACAGCCGATCCGCCCCATAGAGGCCGGCCGGGCCGGTGATCTCGCCGTCCACCGGAACGATCCCGATCCCCTTTTTCCCGGTCGATTCGGCGATCAGTTGCTCGATCCACGCCCCCAGCAGGCCAATCCCTGGCGACGCGACGACCGTCACCTTGTCCCGACCTTGCTTGGCGAGAACCCCCATCACGCAGCCCAGCGCCACGCCCGGGTTTTCTTCCTGCTGGCGACACGCCTGCGTCATTACGTGGGCGCTCGTCAGGAACTTCCGCACATCGAGACCCATCGCCGCCGCCGGAACCAGCCCAAACTTCGACAGGGCCGAGTACCGCCCGCCAATATCCGGCCGCCCGTAGAGAATCGCACGGAATTGCTCGCTCCGCGCAATCTGCTCCATCTTCGTGCCCGGATCGGTGATGGCAACAAAATGCCGGCTCGCCCGTTCGGGGCCCACGGCTTTGGCCACTTCGTCGAAGAAAAACTGCTTGAGCGTGTTCGGCTCAATCGTGCTGCCCGACTTGCTCGCCACGAGAAACACAGTCGACCGCAGGTCGAGCTGCCGCAAGACCGCGCGAATCTGGGCGGGCACCACCGAGTCGACCACCAGCAGCTCGGGCGCACCCAACTGCGTGCCAAACGTCCGACGCAGCACATCGGGGCAAAGGCTCGAGCCCCCCATCCCCAAGGTCACCGCATAGCGAAATCCCGCCGCCCGGATCTCGGCTGCGAACTGCTCCAGCACCTCCACCTGGGCCAGTTCCGACTCGACAATCCCCAGCCAGCCGACCCATTTGTTTTCGTCGGCCCCTGACCACACGCTTGGGTCGCCATGCCAGAACTTCTGGATGCGATCGGACGAACTCCACGCCTTGATCTCGGCCGCGACGTCGGTCGCCAGAGCACCGAGTGCGGGTGCGTTCAGGGAGATTCGGAACGGGTTCAACGCGGGCTGAGCTGCGGTTTCCGCCATGGCATTCCTTTCGCCGATCGTACCGCACCCCGCCAGCCCGTTCCGCGCGAATGCCCGAAACGTCTTCCCACCAGTTTTCCGCCAGTCGGTTGCGCGCCCGGTAGAGTCGTCGAGCCGGGCCGCGAATGCAACTCTCAGGCCAATCACTTCGCCATTTCTTGATGGAACAGGTTCATTCGCAGAGGCCTGGGGCTCGCCCGAGATCTCCGAAACCAGAAGCTGCTATTGGGAGCCGGAAGCGTTAGCGCCCGGAGGCTTAGGGTCCAGCGATCGATTCAACCAGAACACCCCAGCGACCGCTGCTCGCTCGTCCAGCCGCACAACCCACCCGCGCCATCGCCAGCCTCCCTCAGCCCCCGTCTCCGTCCAACCCCTCCCACAACGCACTGCCAATCCGCACCAGTGTCGCCCCCTCTTCAATCGCCACTTCGAAATCGCCGGTCATCCCCATCGACAACTCCGCCAGCGTCAACCCCCGCTCCCTGCTCGCAGGCGCCGCAGCCAACACGTCTCGCAGCTCTCGCAACCGCCGAAACACAGGCCGCGCCGCCTCAGAGATCTCCGCATAGGGAGCCATCGTCATCAATCCCGCGATCTCAACCTGCCGCAATTCGCACAACCGCGACCAGTCCGCCGTCAGACTCTCGGGCGTGAACCCATCCTTGCTCGCCTCGCCCGACACATTCACCTCTAGCAACACTCGCGGCCGCAGCGCCATCTCTCCCGCGATCCGATCCACCGCTTCCACCACCTTGACCGTATCCAGCGAGTGAATCAGTCGAACGATCGGCAACATCTTCCGAATCTTGTTCCGCTGCAAATGCCCGATCAGGTGCCACGCCGGCTCACCCGCACGCTGCGAATCGGCCCCCAGCGCAGCCGCTCGATCTTCGAGCTGCTGCGGGCGATTCTCACCCAACTGCGTCTCGCCCAGAGCCAATAGCCCCCGCACCCAAGCCAGGTCCGCGTACTTCGTCACCGCAACCAGCGTGACACTCCCGGCAGGACGACCACACCGAGCGCAGGCCGCCTCGATCCGGCGTCGAACATCGGCCAGATTGCTTTGCAGACGGTTCGCCAACTCAGGGCCCATCGATTCGGAAGCGTTCATGGACGCATTCTACCCGCGCGTCTCCCCCGACAACACCGCCCCAAGATGCGATCCCCCCCGACGCGCTCTACGATACCGCGTCCACAATCACCTCCGAGTCCACCCCACACACTGGGAGCCGGAAGCGTTAGCGCCCGGAGGCGAAACGCCCTCCCCCCATTCACCGCCCTCACCTCACCAAACCCCATGTCCGACCAAATCTCCGACTACACCTTCGACCTCCCCGACGAACTCATCGCCCGCGAGCCCCCCACCCATCGCGAAGCAGCCCGCCTGCTCGTCGTCATTCGGTCCACCGGAGAACTGATCGATTCCCACATCTCCGAACTGCCGCGCTGGCTCCGCCCGCGCGACCTCCTCGTCCTCAACAACACCAAAGTCGTCCCCGCCAGACTCATCGGCCACCGCACCGCCACCGGCGCCCACTGGGAAGGCCTCTTCATCCGGGAAACGTCACCCGGAATCTGGTCGATCCTCGGCAAGACCCGCGGCAAGCTCCAGCCCGGCGAGACGATCTCCCTCACCCCGGCGGATGTCGCAAACCCTGCGCACGTGCCCCTCCAGCTCGAACTCCTCGCCAAAGACGACGAAGGCGGCTGGACCGCGCGCCCCATCTCCCCTCAGACAGATCGCTCCGCCTTCGACTGGCTCGCTGAGTTCGGCCGCGTCCCGCTCCCCCCCTACATGGACCGCGAGCCCGTCGCCGCCGACCGCGACCGCTATCAGACGGTCTATGCCCAGGTCGCAGGCTCCGTCGCCGCCCCCACCGCCGGTCTGCATTTCACACCCGAACTGCTCTCCCGCTGTGAGGCCCTCGGCGTCGGCAAAGCGTTCGTCACCCTCCACGTCGGCATCGGAACATTCCGCCCCGTCTCGGTCGACCGCCTCGACCAGCACGTCATGCACCACGAATGGTGCGAGCTGCCCGAATCAACCGCCGCTCAACTGGCCGCGACGCGCGCCGCCGGTGGCCGGATCATCGCCATCGGGACCACCTCCGTCCGCACACTCGAAACGGCCGCCCTCGCTGCAACGGGTGATCACTCCGTCGCTCGCTTGCCCGGCCAACCCTACCGAGGCGAGACGAATCTGTTCATCAGACCGCCCTACCAGTTCCGTTCGGTCGACGCGCTCCTCACCAACTTCCATCTCCCGAAGTCGACGCTGCTCGTCCTAATCAGCAGCTTCGCCAGCCGCGACCTCATCCTCCGCGCCTACCAGCACGCCGTCCACAACCGCTACCGCTTCTTCAGCTACGGCGACGCCATGCTCCTCGTATGACGCCCCCTGTAGCGGAAGCCGTGAGGCTTCCCAAGACGCTCAACCCCATCTACTTCACCACCGGCACCAACCCCGCCGACTTCGCCGCCGCCACCGGGTCCTCGTACGGCAACGACCGCAAAAACTCCGCCAGATCCGCCACCTCGCTCGGCGACAACTGGCTCGTCACGCCATGCTTGTTGTCCGGGTTGAGCGTCGTCAGCACCTCTTCAAGGCTCTTCGCCCGCCCGTCATGCAGATACGGCCCCGTCCGGTACAGACCCAAGAGCGTCGGCGTGTCATACTTCGGCCCCATCTTCTCCGAGGGATCGGCCGCCCCCGTCCCCACATCATGCAGCTTCAGCGGCCGCTCCCGCGTCGAATCCGCGAAAAACGGCCCTGAATGACACTCCGCGCACTTCGTCTGAGCCGAGAAAAAGAGCGTCCGACCGCGCTGGGCCGATTCACTCAACCCATTCTTCGCATGGGGTGACAGTGGCACCTTGTGCGAGTTGCTATACACCGCGAGGGCATCCAGCGAGTCCGACAGTCCCGAGTTCGGCTTCCCCAGCCCAGGGTGCAATCGCCCCGCCAGCAATCCCCGTCCCTGCATCAGCGGACCGCGGATCGTCTCTTCGAAATCCTGCACCTCATCGCGGTCGGCCGACCAGTGGATCGGATGCGTCCAGGCCATGCCCGCCAGCGACTGCGTATTCCTCAGCCCCTCCGGGTTTTGCCACGTCCGGCCATCCGGTTCCCCATCGGGATGACAGCTCGAACAGGAGATCCAGCGGCGTCCCACCATCGGTTCGAGCGCCGTGTAAAACAGCCGCTTCCCCTCCAGCATCTCTGCGGAATACGGCGCCTTGCAGACATCGATCGTCGCCAGTTTCCGCACGCTCGCGGTCTCAAACACGGCCACCTGAAAGTCGAGCGCGTTGAGCACATAGAACTCGCTGCCATCCGGTGAAAACCGGACCGCTCGCGGGTTGTGCCCCAGTCGCGAGATCTTCCGGACCTGCAGTTCCTTGTAATCATCATCCAGGACATCCATCACGAACATGTCGTCCGTCCCGGCAAACACCGCCACACACGTCGCCATATCCGGCGACAGCGCCACCTCCCACGGGTTCGCCACGACAAACGCCCCGACGATCGAATCCATCGGCAAAGGCTTCCGTCGTCGCCCCTCAGGTGTCCCCTCCACGGGGGCCGTATCCACCACCGCTACATAGGGTGTCACCGAACCTTCCCCCCGGTTCACATTCACGCGCGACCGGATATGGGGCACATACGCCTTCCCCCGCCGCTCATGCACGACAATCTGCCGCGCCAGATTCTCGCTCGACGCCCCCGGCCATGTATCGACAGCGGTCAGCGTCTTGCGGTCCAGCGCATGCACCGTCCCCGTCAGATACTCCGTCAGATAGATCCGGTCATCGCGCGCTGAAAACGCAATCCCCCGCAGCATCGGCCCGACCTTCACCGTCCGGGCAATCTTTCGCGTCGACACGTCGATCTCGAGCAGCTCACCCGGAGTTTCCAGCGTCGCATAGACGCTCGCCCCATCGGTACACAGACCATACGGCTCATCGAACACGGGCAGCCGATCGGTCACCTGGCCCGATTCGCGCTCAAAAAACACGATCTCGTCCGCACCATGCAGACTGACCACAACGCTCGCGCCATCCTCGACAAACAGCACGCTCTCGGGATGCTCGCCCACCGCCACTTCGCGCACCGCCTTGCGACTCGCCAGGTCCACCACGGTCACACTGCCATTGTCGCGATTGGCCACTGCCAGCCATTTGCCATCATTCGACACAGCCAGATGACTATTGGACGTCTGGGCCTGCGCGGTCACGCCTCCCGACATTACCACCATCGCCAGCAGGACATTCGCCAGAAGCTTGCCGCCCAGGGTCATCCGACTCGCCCAGCTCGTCCACGGTTGTCGCATCATCCGCACTGCTCCCGCCAAGACCGCCTCACAGCCCGCGCGGCGACCTGCTCCCTCGAGGCCCCACCACGCCCTGTTCACGACCTCGAAGGAGTGTATCCAGACACGAAACCAATCGTCACCCTCCCACCCCTCCACAAGGCTGCCACTCACCCCCAGCCGTAGCGGAACTCGTGAGAGTTCCCCCAACGTTCAACCCACCAGAGCAACACGCGCTTCCCCTTGGTGCCTTCGTGCCTTGGTGGTCAATCAAACCTGGCCCCCAACCGAAAACGAAAGAACCCCGGCATCAACAGGATGCCGGGGTTCGGGCAGCGAGGGACAAGCCTCTCGTTTCGAATTCATCTCATTCGTCAGTTCACGGCGACGGAACTTCAATGCCCTGCTGGACCGGGGTCGGCGCGGGAACCGGCTTCACCACCGGGGACGACTTCACCGGGGCCACCGTCGTCATCACCGGCTTACCCATCGCCGCGCCCTGGCTGTAGCGCACGGCCATCGCCGGCGGAGTCCCGCCAAACAGGCTCGCCGGGGGCTGCCACGTCGGCACATGCTTGCCATACACACCCAGTTGCGTCGTGTCGGTCGGCACCGAAACATGCGCCGCTCGAGACCCCATCGCATCCGGCGAGCCTGCCTGCGTCGTCCACGTATTCGGATACATCCGGTCGTACGTCGAGTCGATTCGCGTCAATCGCGACGATGGCACACCCCAGCCGTAGTTGTACTGGTGCTTCACGACAGGCGCCATCGGCACCGAGACCGGAACGCCATACCCCTCGGCCGCATAGACGTTAGCACCCGTGTCGCGTGGGTCGATGTAGCCCGGCTGCACCGCGGTGTACGAGACATGCGGAATCAGAGCCGCCCCAACCTTCAGCGGAATGCAGTAGGTCAGCTTCGCCCCCTTGATGAACCCGCGGTACAGCGCCTGGCGGAACCGATGGTCGTGGGCGTTCAGCTTGCCCGGAAGCGTCGAGGTGTCGTGCGCCCCGTACTTTTCCTTGCAGAACGGTCCATGGCACTGGCCTTGCGGACACTGGCCCGTCGGGCAGTCGTAGCCACCGGCATAGGGCGGGCAGTTTGGACCGTACTCATAGCCCTCTTGCGGGCAGTTTCCGGTCGGGCAGGGGCGGTGGAACGTCGTCGGAGCGACATATTCAGGCCGCCCCGCCGGACGGGCATACCCCGCCTGACGGGCATCCTGGGCGTGGAGCACGGTCCACGACGAGCCCAGCACCAGGCCACTCAGGGCCAGCGCACAGGCAAACTTACGGGAAAGCTTCATGATCGATGCTCCTGACAGGCAGGGGACTGTTCGTTCCATCGCGTCCGTGGTCACACGAATCGCGGGGGACCTGGAACTCTTGCCAGCATCCCCTGAAGAGGGTGACCCACCGACAGAGGGGTCACCCGGAGTTAACTCAGTTCAGGAATCCGCCCGACACCAGCCGGCGTCATCCGAGAGGGGCTGTTGCCAGCCTCGACCTAGTTCGTGAACCGCCAGCTATCCCAGCCATCCGTGGGCCAGAACATCGACAGGGGCGAAATGTGCGACTTGTATTCCACCTTCACGCACGTCCCGACCGCTTTCGTCTTCGTCGCGATCTTCACCCGTTCCAGCGTGGGAACGCTGAACCCAAGCGGAGTCCGGCAGTTCGTCCAGCGGAAACCGTACCGCCACGTCGTGCGGTAATAGTACGGCGGGTAAAGCGCCTTGTACTTGTGTTCGTAGAGCATCTCGTGCGGGTAGAGCGCCGCGTTCGTGATCAGCGTCCCGCCCACTTCCGCGGGGATGTCCTGTCGCGGGCACGGGTAGAGCGACGCATCGAGCTGCGGGTAGCGGCCGCCCGGCGCACCCAGCGCCGTCCCGGCCGGGCCACTACCGTAGCCACCGAACGCATTCCCCGGCGGACAGTACTGACCTGCAATGTTGTACTGCGAGTGGTGCTGGAACGTGGCCGGCTGGGCGCCTTGGCTGTACGCCCCCTGGTACTGGTACTGCGCGTATTGATTCGACTGCTGGTACGCCCCGGCCTGCTGCTGGGCCTGGGCCGTTTCGGTTGCCGCAAGGGCGGCGAGGCAAATCGCGCTGGCGATCAACCCCGTGACTGGAATTCGCATGGGCTTGTCCCTCCATGGAAAGTGATCCTTCGGCCGGCCGCTGCCAGAAGCCAAACCGAAGGCGGTTCATCGACCCGATCCGCTCCCTGCGGCAGGTCTGTGTAGGAAATCGGCGTTGCCCGTCGCAGCGTTTGAGCCACGGAAAGCGGATGTGCCCACCGGTCCGGATATTCCGATCAGTCCGCCCTCACAGCCGTCAGGACGGGCACCACGGGAAAAACCCACACCCCTTTCGCTACGGGAAGGGTCGCCGGAATCGACACGCCCGCTACAGCCGCTACAGTTTCACAACCCCTGTGAACCCGTAGGGGGACGGTGAACGCAATTGTTCAGGCTTCTCATCGGTTCAGGCGTTTTGACTTCAGACGGAGCGACGGACGGGAATGGATCAGGCGAACGGACACAACGACGACTCAACCTCCGCCGACGAACCCCGCACGAAGGATGTTCTTCCGCGCGAAGACGCCGACCGCGTGGAATACGTCTCCATCTCCGATGAGACCCGCAAGCGGTATCTCAACTACGCGATGTCCGTCATCATGTCGCGGGCACTCCCCGACGTTCGCGACGGACTGAAACCGGTTCAGCGCCGCATTCTCTACGTCATGTACGACGGCCTGGGCCTCACCGCCGACGCCAAGTACGTCAAGTGCGCCAAAATCTGCGGCGACACCATCGGCAATTACCACCCCCATGGCGATGCCGCCGCCTACGAGGCCCTCACTCGCCTCGCCCAGGACTTCACCCTCCGCTATCCCCTCGTCGAAGGCTGGGGCAACTTTGGCTCGGTGATGGGTCTCCCCGCCGCCTCGGCCCGCTACACCGAAGCCCGTTTGCGCCGCGTCGCCGAACCGCTCATGAACGAGCTGCGGTTCGACACCGTCGACATGCGTCCCAACTACGACGGCACCAAGACCGAACCGGTCGTCTTCCCCGCGCAATACCCCAACCTGCTCGTCAACGGGACCCAGGGCATCGCCGTTGGCATGGCGACGAACATGCCGCCCCATAACCTTGGTGAAGTACTCAAAGCCGCCGTCCACCTCATTCACGAACCCGAAGCAACCGTTGCCGACCTGATGAAGTTCATCAAAGGCCCCGACTTTCCCCTTGGCGGCCGCGTCGTCACCGACCGCAAAGACCTTCGCCTCGTCTACGAGGAAGGCCGCGGCGCGATGAAGGTCCGCGCCGAATGGACCTACGACCGCGAGAAGCGCAAGGAAGTCGCCGACCGTCTGGTGATCACCTCCATCCCCTACGGCCTGGAAACCAACCCGCTCCTCGCCACCATTGGCGACATCATCGCCGCCCGCAAGCTCCCCCAACTCCTCGCCGTCTCCGACCAGTCCAACGAAGAGCATGGACTCCGCATCGTCCTCGAACTCAAACCCGGGGCCGACGCCGAGACCGTCATGGCCTACCTCTACAAGCACACCCCCCTCGAATCGAACTTCGCCTACAACGCCACCTGCCTCATCCCCGATGGACACGGGGCCCTCGTTCCCCGCCGCCTCCCCCTCAACGAGATTCTCAAGCAGTTCCTCGACTTCCGGCTGATCACCGTCACCCGCCGGTTCCAGTACCTGCTCGCCCAGTTGCAGCGAAGAATCCACATCCTCGAAGGCTTCGAGATTGTCTTCGATGGCCTCGATCGCGCCATCAAGATCATCCGCGCCAGCGATGGCAAAGCCGACGCCGCCGTCAAGTTGATGAAGGCCTTCCCGCTCGACGCCGAACAGACCAACGCCGTGCTCGAGCTGCAGCTCTACCGCATCTCCTCGCTCGAAATCGAAGACATTCGCAAAGAGCTCAAGGAAAAGCGGGCCGAAGCCGCGCGGATCACCCGCATCCTCGGCTCTCAAAAACTCCTCTGGGGTGAGATCGAGAAAGAACTCCTCGCCCTCAGCGACACCTTTGCCGACAAGCGCCGCACGGGGCTGGGTTCCAGCGAGGAAGTGACCGAGTTCGACCCCAACGCCTACATCGTCCGCGAAAACACCAACGTCGTCCTCACCAAAGACGGCTGGATCAAGCGGGTTGGCCGCATCGCCAAAGTCGAAGCGACCCGCGTTCGCGAAGGCGACGAAGTGCTCGACGTCCTCCCCGCCAGCACCCTCGACCACATCGTCTTCTTCTCCAGCGAAGGCCTCGCCTACACCCTCCGCGTCGACCAGATCCCCGCCTCCTCAGGCTACGGCGAGCCGATCACCAAATACTTCCGGCTGGGCGACGGCGCGAAGATCCTCGCCGCCATCACCACCGATGCCCGCTTCACCCCGGCCGACAAGCCATCCAAAGACCAACCCGCCCCCGAACCCTACGTGTTCGCCGCCTCCCGCAGCGGGCAGGTCCTGAAGATTCCGCTCGGCCCCTTCCGAACCGCCTCGACCAAAGCCGGTCGCAAGTTCGGCAAGCTCGTCGAGAAAGACGCCTTCGTCAGCGTGGAACTCTGCCGCGAAGCGACCTCCGTCTTCCTCGCCAGCGAAAAGGGCGTCGTCATCCATTTTGCGTTGGACGAAGTCCCCGTCCTCTCCGGCGCGGGTAAGGGCGTCCGCGGCATCAAACTCAAGGACAGCGACCAGCTCCTCGGCGCGGCCCTCATGTCCAAGGCCCGCGATTCCCTGCACGTGATGACCAGCGGCGACCAGGAAAAAGTGCTCGGCCAGCAGAAGTACGCCCTCGTCAGCCGCGGCGGAAAAGGCCACCAGGCCGTCCAGCGCTCCACCTTCACCAAAATCATCCGCCCCCCGATCGAACTCGTCGACTGGGCCTCCCTCGAAGCCGCCCCCAACTGAATCTCCCAACCGTCCCTCCAGACCGTAGCAGAAGCCGTGAGGCTTCCCCGACGCTCTCCCACAGAGTGCCACACGTGCATCGCCTCAGGGACAAGCCTGCCGTCCCAGCCCCCCCAACCACGCTTGCGCACTTTTGACTTTTGCCTTTTGACTTTTGCCTTCGGGCGGCCCAGCCGCCCGGTTGCATTCTCACCCGCTTATCGGTTAACCAGAACATCCGCGATCGTCGCTCGTCGCACCCGCCCGTCCGCCCAACCGCGGACCCCGCCCACAGGATCGACGCTATGCTGGCTGTCTCCCACAACCGCGCGCTTCACGCCGTGCTCTTCGCCAGTCTTCTGGCGCTCGTCTTACCCCCCAGCCTCTCCGCCGCCGAAGAACCTAAAAAGTCCGGCCCGCTCTCCGTCGCCGAATCGGTCGCCCGCTTCCAGCTCTGGGACGGCTGGGTGATCGAACCGGTCGCCACCGAACCCGCCATCGTCGACCCCGTCCACATCGCCTTCGACGAACGCGGCCACCTCTGGGTCGTCGAAATGCGCGACTACCCCTGGGGCCCGCGCGACGGTGGTGAACCGATCTCCCGCATCAAAAAGCTGACCGACCGCGACGGTGACGGCCTCTACGAAACCGCCACGATCTTCGCCGACAAGCTGCTCTTCCCCACGGGCGTCCTCCCCTGGAAAGGCGGCGTCGTCGTCACCCTCGCCGGTGAAGTCGCCTGGCTGCGTGACACCAACGGAGATGGGGTCGCCGACGACAAACAGGTCTGGTTCAAGGGCTTCGCCCAGGAGAACTCGCAACTTCGCGCCAACCACCCTCGCCTCGGACTCGATGGGCTGATCTACATCGCCAACGGCCTGCGCGGCGGCAAGATCGTCGCGGGCGACGTATGGAAGCGTGACCAGGGCGTCATCGAACTCGGCTCGCTCGACTTCCGTTTCAATCCCGAGACCGGTCTCGCCGAGACCATCACCGGAGCCGGTCAGTTCGGCCTCGCCTTCGATTCCTTCGGCCAGCGGTTCATCTGCAGCAACCGCAACCCCTGCATGCACGTCGTCCTCGAAAACGAATTCGTCCGCCGCAACCCCGCCTACGCCCCGCCCGCCCTCGTCTTCGATGCCGCCCCCGCCGCCGAGAAATCGAGCGTCCACCCCATCGCCAAAGCCTGGACCACCTCCACCACGCACGCCGGCCAGTTCACCGCCGCCTGCGGCGTCCTGATGTTCCGCGGCGGCCCCGCCTTCCCCGAATCGGTCACGACCGGCGCACAGGTCACCCTCACCTGCGAGCCAACCGGCAGCCTCGTCCACGCCACCTATCTCGATCGCTCCGGGGCCACCTTCAAGGCCCGCGAGATGGGTGACCAGGAGTTTCTCGCCTCCGATGACACCTGGTTCCGACCAGTCGACCTCGAAGAAGGCCCCGACGGCAACCTCTACGTGGTCGACATGTACCGCGCCGTCATCGAGCATCCCGAGTGGGTCCCCAAGGAGCTCCAGAACCGCGCCGACGAACGCGACGGCGACGATCGCGGCCGCATCTGGCGCGTCCGCCGCAAAGACGCGCCTAAACCTGCCGCCATGCCGTCCCTGGGCGAACTCACCCCCGACCAACTCCTGACAGTCCCGGCCACAGCCACACCCTGGGAGATCGACACCCGCTTCCGCCTCATCGAAGCCGCCCGGCGCGATTCCGATTCCGCGCCTTTGCGCGATGTCGCCAAGTCACACGCGGAACCGGCGGTCCGTTCACGAGCACTGGGTGCTCTCTTCGGTCGCGACCAGTTGACCGAGCCCGACCTCCTCGCGGCCCTCGCCGATCCCTCTCCCGAGGTCCGCGCAGTCGCCACCAATCTCGCCAATCGCCGCCAGCTCGTCTCCCCCGTCGTCGCAACCAGACCCCGCGAAAACACTGTCACCGCAACCGGCCCGGAGCTGTTCGAGGTCGCCCTT
>JAIXZD010000117.1 GCA_027489895.1 Planctomycetaceae bacterium | reverse complement strand
TGCTTCGCACTCGAAGGCCGGGGCGGATGCAAACGGTGGCCAAAAGGGGATGTGGACCACCTGCTGCTTCTGATGAGCGGCGAACCGCACGACGAGCGACCCCGAGATCGATTCGCCGGGGGTGGGGTCGCCTGATTGCGGGAGCATTCCCCCCCCCTGCCCTGCGTTGCCCTGTGACTGGGACGGGTCTGGCCAGCCTGCCGTGCATCGCTCGAGGCGGTATCCGGGTTGGGCGGCCTGCTGACGCGCGGTAATGAGCGGCAGAACGTCGGGCGCAGCGGACTCTTTTGGTTCTGATCCGGCGGACTGCGTCGACTTCGAATCGAGAGTCGACGCCCGCCGGGCCAGCCAGTGGGGGCCTGTCAGCGATTCCGGTCCGTCAATGCGATGAGCGGCGGCGCTGGGGATGCTCTGGCCAGGCGGTGCGGGGGGTTGCGAATCGGCTGAGGCTGTCGGCAGACGCGAGTCGAGTTGCGGTGCGTCGGTCGCGGGAACAGACTGGCGGATTGACTGGGCAGCGGATTGGGCAGCGGATTGGGCGGCGGCCCAGCCGCAGAAGGCGGCGAGGAGGCCCGAGGCGTAGACGGCCGCGCCGTAGCCTGGGGGACAGGCGGCGAGCAGCCAGGCGAGCAATGGGTGGATCGTGAGAAATGCGGCCAGTCGGGGCGAGACGGGCTGTCGCCGGCGGGCGAGGATGGGCTGGGCGAGCACCGCGCCCCAGACGCCGATCGCAGCGAGCAGCGTGGCTCCTGAGAAGAGCGTGACGGGTCGAAGCGGCGCGGGAACGAGTCCGAGGCCTTGCGCGAGCAGGACGACCGGAACCGTGTAGGTGGGAATCACCCAGAGTGAGACGGCCGCGACCTGGGCGGCTTGACGTCCCAGGACGCGGAGCTGGCTGGTTCCGAGACGGAACGCCCACGCGAGCGATCGAAGCGGCGTCCCTGCCGGCATGATGAGTCTCGAAAGGAAACAGGCCCCCGCCGACGAATCCGTGTCGGCGAGGGGAGGCTGCGCACGTCAAAAGTCAAAGGGAAAAAGTCAAAAGGGTCGTGTCAGGCGGGGCCTGACCTGTCTGATCTTTTGACGTAGGGGGCCTGGGGAAGCCTCACGGCTTCCGCTACGAAAGTGGGTTACAGGCCGGCGGCTTTTTTCAGTTCCGAGGCTTTGGCGGTCGATTCCCACGAGAAGGTGGGTTCCGAGCGACCGAAGTGTCCGCCCGAGGCGGTCTTGCGGAAGATCGGCCGACGCAGGTCGAGATACTGGATGATGCCTTTGGGCGTCAACGGGAACATCTCGCGGGCGAGCGTGCCGATCTTCTCTTCGGCGATCTTGTTGGTGCCGAAGGTATCGACGCGGACGCTGACGGGGTCGGCCACGCCGATCGCGTAGGCGAGCTGGACTTCGCACTCATCGGCGAGTCCGGCGGCGACGATGTTCTTGGCGACGTGCCGGGCCATGTAGGCGGCCGAGCGGTCGACCTTGGTCGGATCCTTGCCGCTGAACGCCCCACCGCCATGACGACCCCAGCCGCCGTAGGTATCGACGATGATCTTGCGGCCAGTGAGGCCGGTGTCGCCGTGGGGCCCGCCGATGACGAACCGGCCCGTGGGGTTGATGTGGTACTTGGTGGCCGAGGAGAGAAGTTCGGCGGGGACGGTCTTGGCGATGACTTCGGTCTTGATGAAGTCGGAGATTTCGGCCTGATCGACCTTTTCGCTGTGCTGGGTCGAGACGACGACAGCGGGCACACCGATCGCCTTGTGGCCATCGAATTCGACGGTGACCTGGCTTTTCGCGTCGGGGCGGAGCCAGTCGACGACGTTCTTCTGGCGGAGTTCGGTGAGCAGATTGATGATGCGATGCGAGAGGGCGATCGGCATCGGCATCAGCTCTTCGGTCTGATTGCAGGCGTAGCCAAACATCAGGCCCTGGTCGCCCGCGCCGTCACGGTCGACGCCCATGGCGATATCGGCGCTCTGGCTGTGGAGGGCGACGAAGACCTGGACCGAGTCGGCACTGAAGCCCAGGTCGCTGCCGACGTAGCCAATGTCGCGAATGACGTTGCGGGTCAGCTTGACGAGATCGACATCGGCGCGCGTTGTGACTTCTCCGGCGACGACGACGAGGTCGGTCGTGCAGAGGGTTTCACAGGCGACGCGGGACAACGGGTCTTGAGCGAGGAAGGCATCGAGGACGCCATCGGAGATCTGGTCGGACACCTTGTCCGGGTGCCCCATGCTGACCGATTCACTGGTGAACAGAAACTTCGCCATGACTCATTCGTCCTTAAACTGCGCTCGCACGGTGGTGGCTGACCCCTGAGGCCGGGTGGGCCGCAGGAAAACGGGGATTGTAGGAGAGGCCGCGGGGCGGGACAATCGGGGAAGGTGCGACGGGGGGCGAATTTCACCACCAAGGCACGAAGGCACCAAGGTTTTTTGGCGGGGACCGGTTCCAAAGGGCTCGTTCACACGAAGACGCAAAGGCACGAAGGAAAGGCAGGTCGAAGGGACGATATGTTGGCCTGGCGGGTTGGACCCGCGCGGGGCATCGTTTGCTTCTTCTGTCTTTTCTTGGTGTCTTGGTGCCTTGGTGGTTCAAATCAGGGTTTTCAGGCGGGAACAGCATGCAGGTGACGGTGACGGCCGTGGGGCCGGATAATCGCGGGTTGGCGGATCCGATTGTCCATTACGTGACGAGCGTGGGGGCGAACATCTCGGAAATCCAGATGTACGACCATGACAGCGAGCGGATCTTCGCGATGTATCTGCGGATGGACTGGCCGCACGAGGCGCACACGCTGGACCGGTTGCGGGAGACGATGACGGAGATCGGCCGACAGAAGGGGCTGTCGATCCGGACGTGGGCGCGGCCGGCGAAGAGCCGGATGCCGCGGGTGGCGATCTGTGCGACCTATCGAGCAGAGCCGCCGCTGGCGATTCTGCGGGCGATTCGCGACAAGCGGCTGCTGGCGACTCCGGCGGTGATGCTGGGCAATCGGCCGAACTGCCAGGGGGTGGCCGAGCAGTTCGGGGTCGACTGGCACAACATCGGCGATGACAAGGGCAACCCGGACAACGAGCGGATGGTGGCGCTGCTCGACCAGTACGAGGTCGACTACATCGTGCTGGCGCGGTACATGCGCGTCTTACCAGCGGCGACCTGCTGGAAGCTTGCCGGGGGACGGATCATCAATCTGCATCATGGGCTGCTCCCCTCCTACCCCGGCCCGACACCCTACAAAGACGCCTACCAGCACCGCATGCTGACGTACGGGGCGACGATCCACTTCATCGTGCCCGAGCTGGATGCGGGGAACCAGATCATCCACCAGTCGACGTTTACCGTGCCGCCGGGGACATCACTGGAAGAGATCATGCAGCGGGGCCAGTCGGACCATGAGCCGGTCTGCCTGGTGGAGGGGTTGCGGCGCGTGGTGGACGGGGAGGTAGCGCTGCACTTTCACCGGGTGGCGCGGGTGGGATAGGGCGGTGCCTAAGGCAAAAGGAAAAGGAAAAAAGGCAAAGGAGGGTCGTGCCCGGTAGATGAGCGGCGGGTTCAGTTTAGAAGTCGGGTTCGACGTGGGGGTGCGATGACTTTTGCCAATCCTTGGGGGTTGCTGGCGCTATTGGCGGTGCCGGCGATTCTGGTGATTCATCTGTATCAGCGGCGGTTTCCGACGCTGGTCGTGGCGGGGATGCATCTCTGGTCAGTGGAGACGCGGCAGTCGCAGGCGGGGCGACGGCGGGAACGGCTGCCGGTTTCCACGTCGCTGATTCTCGAGTGTCTGGCGGCGGTGTTGCTGGCGGCGCTGCTGGCGGGGCCGCGGATTGGGGAGGCGGACCGCGTGCCGCATCTGATTATCGTGCTGGATGACTCGGCCTCGATGTCGGCTCAGTCGGACGGGCATGACCCACGGGCGGCGGCGGTGAGCGAGATCACCCGGCGGGTGGAGGCGGCGTCGCGCGGGGCGGTGGTCAGTCTGATCACAACGGGGGTCCGGCCTTCGATGCTGGTCGGCCCGGCCGCGAGTTGGGACGACGCGCGGGCGGCGCTGGCGCGGTGGTCGCCACAGTCGCCGCGGCATGGGTTTGAATCGGCGTGGGACCTGGCGCTGCAACTGGCGACGCCGGAGGCCTCGGTTTTGTTTCTGACGGATGTGGTGCCGGAGAGCAAGTCGCTGCCCGAGCGATTGGAGATCGTGTCGCTGGGTGAGCGGGTCGAGAATCTGGCGATCGAGGCGAGCCGGTGGACGTTCGATCCGCAAGCGGGGCGAGGCGAGTTGTTTGTGCGCGTCAAAAACTTTTCGGAGCGGGTGCAGGCGACCGATCTTGTGGGCACGCGAGACCAGACGGAGCTGTTTCGGAAGCGGATTTCGGTTCCGGCGGGAGGGTCGGAATCGAGCCTGTTTGAGCTGCCCGGGGGCGTGGGTCAGGTGACGGTGTCGCTGGGGGGGCGAACGTCAAACAACAGCGAGGCGAATCGGCCGGGGGATGGGTTGCGGCTGGACAGTGTGGTGGACCTGGTGGAGCCGAAGTCGCGGCTGGTCACGGTGGCGGTGACGCTGCCGGAGGGGATGGGTGCGGGGCGGGTGAAGCGGGTTTTAGAGGCTCTGCCTGCGGTGCAGATGGGCGGAGTGGAGGCGGCGCATCTGGTGATTGGGCCGGCGGGGGAACGGCCTGGGGAATCGGAATCGCGGTGGTGGCTGGGGATTGGTCCGGTGTCGCTGGAGGCAGCGCGGCGGGAGGCGGCGAAGGACCTGTTGGGTCCCTACTTATTGGAGAAGGGACATCCGCTGCTCGAGGGGGTGGTGCTGGGGGGCGTGATCTGGGGCGGAGCGCAGTCGGGTCTGGCGAATGTGACGCCGCTGGTGAGTTCCGGGGAGACGCCTCTCTTGGCCCGGCTGACGGGGACGCGGACGGTGGGGTACCTGCTGAACATCGATCTGGCCCGCTCGAATCTGCCGGAGGCCCCGGACTGGCCGATCCTGCTGACGAACCTGATCGAGTTGCGACGGGCGGAGCTGCCGGGACTGGCGCGGTGGAACTATCGTCTGGGCGAGACGGTGCGGTTTCGGCTGTATGAGGGGGCGATCGATCCGCAGGCGGAAGGCTCGGCCCCGCTGACGCTCATTCACAACGGGGTGACGCGGGCGGTGCCGCGTGGTCCGACGGTGGAGCTGACGGGGACGAACGACCCCGGTCTCTATGTACTGCGTGAAGGGGAGCGGGAGCTGGGGCGGTTCGCGATGCAGTTCAACGATCTGGAAGAATCGGACCTGCGGAACCTCAAGGTGGGCGCGAAGGCGGCGCAGGTGGCGGGAGCGAGCGAGCTGGAGGTGGAGTCGCACTATTCGTGGTGGCTGCTGGCGGGGATCGTGGTCGTGCTGGGGCTGCTGCTGGGGGATTATCGGAGTTTGGCGCCGCGGGGTGTGGGGGTGGGGGTGGGGGTGAAGTGAGGAGGGTGAAGTGCTCCTAAGGATTCGTGCTGGGTGTGAGCTGTTCTTCCGTGAGACGATCTTCAGCGATGTCGAGGAGTTTGGGCCATGTGTCGGGCGCGAGTTGACCGGTTGAAGTCACGACGAGGGGTAGCGCGGCTTTGTTTCGTACTGGCGCTGCTGGGGCTGGCGAGCGGCGAGCGGCGGGTGCGGGCGGAGGACACACCGACCGCGGTGGTCGACGTGCTGCCGAATCGGCCGAAGGTGCCGGGGCGGCTATCGCTCACGCTGCGGGAGCGGAAGGCGGTTGAGGGAAATACGGTGGAGGGGAAGCCTGTCGCCGAGAAGAAGGCGGCGCGGTGGGAGGTGACGCACCGGGTGGCGGAGTGGAAGGCCTCGGAGACGGCGATCATTGTCTGCGACATGTGGGAGGATCACACCTGCCGGATGTCGGCACACCGGGTCAATGTGCTGGCCCCGGTGATGAATCGCATCGTCTCACGGGCGCGGGAACTGGGCGTGCTGGTGATTCATGCGCCGAGCTCGGGGATGGAGCATTACGAGCGGACGCCCCAGCGGCTGC
>JAIXZD010000139.1 GCA_027489895.1 Planctomycetaceae bacterium | reverse complement strand
GACGCCAGCTCCGCTACCCAGGCTCTGGTACTCCACCTTCACGCCCGGGTTATCGTTCGCAAACTGGCTGAACCAGCGCTCGTACAGTTTCGAGGGGAATGTCGCCCCCGACCCACGCAACGTGATCGCAGCCAGCGCCCCTGCGTCTGGCATCGGCTCCACGGGAGCTTCCTCGGGGGGCGTCGAAACAAACTGACTGACGACCTCGGCCCGCCCCACGTTCTCTTCCACATACGCCGAGACCGTCTGCACTACCTCCGTGGGCAACGGAATGAAGCCCAAGTCGCTGGACACCACCTGCCCCTTGGTCAAGCAGTAGTTCAACAATTGTTTGAGGGCCTTCGCCTTCTCGGGATCGTCGTACTTTTGATAGCAGAGGAGCCAGGTGTAGCTGACGATCGGGTACGCCGCGTCGCCCTTCGGGTCGGACACAAATCCCCGCAGGTTCGCTGGCAATACGATCTCACCAAGAGACACCTGCGTGTTTTGCGGTAGCGGGGTGATGTACGCCCCGGCCTGGTTTTCAAGAGCCGCCACCGACAGCTTCGCTTCGGTCGCGAACCCATACTCGACATACCCGATCGCGCCGGGCGTCTGACGAATCCGGTCGGCCATGTCGGCGTTCTTCTTGGCCGGCACGCCCACGGGCCAAGCGACGGTGGTCCCCACGCCCGGACCATCGGCCCACGCCTGGCTAACGGCCGACAGATGCCGCGTGAACACATACGTCGTCCCGCTCGACACACCGCGGCGTACCACCGTGATCGGAAGGTCGGGAAGCGTGATATCCGGATTGCAGGCCGCGACCTTGGGGTCGTTCCAGTTTGTGATCTCACCCAGAAAGATTCCCGCGTAAACATCACGGGACAACTGCAACAACTCCGGACCTTCGGGAAGGTTGTAAGCGATCGCAATGCTTCCGGCAGTCACCGGAACAAGGACTACTCCGTCGGGAACTTGCGCGATTTCTTCGTCGGTCATCGCGGCGTCACTGGCCCCGAAGTCAACCTGCTTCTGAATGAAGTTGCGGACACCCGCTCCGCTACCCTGACTCTGATAATCAATCCCGATCTCCGGAAACGCGGCCTGAAAGTCTCCAAACCAGCGGGCGTAGAGATTCGCCGGGAAAGTCGCCCCAGCTCCCTTCAACGTGACCTTTGCCGCCGGGTTGGTCGTCACCATGGGAGTCGGGTCGCCTGCCTCGACCGGCTTGGGCCGAGGCTTGACGACCGGAACCCGGCGCGGGGCCGGCTTCACGCCCGGTTTGCCCGTGACAGAGGCCATTTCGCGAGGTTTCGGCGGAATGACGGCTGGCGCGGGAACAGCTGGCGCGGGAGAAGGTGCGGGAGCAGCCGCAGGGGCGGGGACCGCCGCCAACTTCCGATTTGCATCGGCCAATTGGGCCTCAAGTCGGGCCAGTCGCTTCTGCATCTCCAGCATCATGGCGCGATCCGCCAGGTCGGTCTGTACCGGCTCGGTCCGCAACCCCTCCAGCCACATTCGCTGCTGCCCCTGGACGCGTTCAAGGGCCCGTCCCAAGCCTCCCGCCCCGCGTCCGGCATCGTTCAGTTGCCATCCTCGGCGAATCGACACGACGCTGTTTTCCGTATCGCCCAGCGCCGCCTCGCTCAAGCCCTTGTACATCCACGCCCGGGCGTCGTCGCCCAGCATCGTCGCCGCCGTAAAGTGAACGGCGGCTTCCTCGTACCGACGACTCCAATAGAGGTTGTAGGCCGTCGAATACAACCGGCCGGCCCCACCGGGCATCGCCCCGTAGGATTTGGAAAGGAGTTCCGCCCGCGCCTGCCACCGCGAATCGCTCGCCCCGGTCGGTGCGGGCGCTGTCCCCAAAGGCTGCGCGACCGATGGTGACAACGTGACGGAGCTGGTCAGCATCCCGACACTTATCACCGTTGTCCAAATCCAGACCTTCACCGAGTTCCGTGCGCGCATTCCGTAACGTCCTCTGAGCCTAGTGCGAAAGGGAAATCGCACTCGCGATGATTCCCCGATATTCGCATTACTGTACCTAAGCGGGGGGGGCGTGAAGAAACAAACCGGGCTTGATCAGGAATTGGAGATTTCACGGCTCCTTAAAATCTTCTACGCACTATCTGAACAAAAGAGGTCAGTGAACAGGCGTGACCTACTCCCCTCGGAGGGGAACCACCGCCTTTAACCTGTAACGGTTCTAACGCTCGTAGCGCGAATGACGGACTGTTGTGCCGATTCTCGCGACTGTGACGGCCGTTGAGGCGATCGCGAGAACCTCCGGGGCCGAAAAGTAGCGAAAGAGTCGATGCGCCCTGGCACCGCCTCTCCCCGGGTGGGCCTGTCGGGTGGACTGGCTGCCGTTGCCGGTCTACGCGTCACCCTTTCCCCGGCCGTCTCTGGTCCAGCTTTTCGTGGTCTCATGTCGCTGACTTCGTCCCTATCCGTGGCCTCGCGCTCGATGGAGATTTTCTCCGCCGGGATTCAGGTCGCAGGGAACAACATCTCGAATGCGACCACGCCCGGCTACGTGCGGGAACAGCTGTCGCTCAGTTCGTCGTATCCGTCGAAACGCGGATCGATGATTTTCGGGAATGGCGTCACCGCGAATGGGATTCGACAGCAACTGGACCGGTTTCTCGAGAAGCGATTGCAAACCGCCAACGGAGACTTGGAGGGGGCGAAGGCCCGCGAGTCGATCTACAAGCAGCTTGAATCGACACTCCAGACATTCAGCGACACCAGCCTGTCGAGCGAGTTCGGAAACCTGGTCAATCGGATTCAGGACCTGGTCAGCCAGCCAGAGTCCAGCGCATCCCGCGAGATCGTGGTTCGGCAAGGCGTTCAGTTTGCGACCGCGGTGCAAGATCTCCGATCCCGCATCGATGACATCCGTTCCGCGATGGGCGTCAAGGTGAACGACCTGGTTGGCGAAGCCAATCGCCTGATCGACGAGATTCACAACCTGAATCCCAAAATCACGGCGCTCGAATCGGCGGGCCTTCTGCAGAGCGATGCCGGTGGGCTTCGTAATCAGCGGTTGGCCGCACTCAGTCGACTCTCCGAGATTCTGCCCATCAACACGGTCGATCAGCCCAATGGCCAGGTCGACGTGTTCCTCGGCTCGGAACACCTGGTGCTTGTCAGCAGCGTACATCATCTGAAAACTGTGGCCGCCTCGGACCGCGGGTCGGCCATCACCAACGTGCAGGTTGCCGAAACGAATCAGCCGCTCACGGGAACCGCCGGCGAACTCAACGGAATTGTTCATGGCCGCGATCAGGTACTTGGCGGGTTTCTGGACCGCCTCGATGAATACATCGGGACGACCATCTTCGAGTTCAACAAACTGCACTCGTCGGGGCAGGGCCTCAAGGGCTACGACACACTGACCAGCAACCATGCCGTTTCGGATACCACGGCGGCCCTGAATGCGACCGACCTGACGTTCACGCCCACCCATGGCAGCTTCGACATCAAGGTGCTCAACAAGTCGACTGGCATCTCCACCACCCGCACAATCAACGTAAACCTCAATGGAATCGGGACCCAGACAACACTTGCTTCGCTGGCGGCCGACCTGGGAGGCGTGCCCAACGTCACCGCGACCATCTCCACCGACCGCAAGTTGACGCTCACTGCCGGAGCGGGCTACGAACTGCAGTTCGCCAACGACACCAGCGGAACGCTCGCCGCCCTCGGGCTGAACTCGTTCTTCACCGGCACCGATTCCGCGAGCATTGGTGTGAATTCGCAAATCGTCAACGACAGCCGCCTGTTTGCCGCGGGCCTGGCCGGTGGCGGGCCCGGAGACGGTCAAAACGCCGCGCGGCTTGCCGAATTGATCGACCGCCCCATCGAAGGCCTGGGCGGGATCTCCCTCGATACGTACTACGACAACATGATCTCGTCGCTGGCGCAGGCCTCCGCGTCGGAATCCGCCCTCACCAGTGGATCGCAACAGTACCACGATTCACTCTCCAGCCAGCGTGCCCAGTACTCCGGGGTCAGCCTCGACGAAGAGATGATCGATCTCCTCAAGTTTCAGCGTTCGTACCAGATTTCCGCACGGGTAATCACCACCGTCGACGAGATGTTCGACGCGCTGCTCCGCATCTGAGTCCCATCCACACCAAGGCATAGACGGTTGGGACGCCCCGCCACCTGATCCGCAGGTCGCCTTCATCACAGGAAAGCTACCCCATGGACCTGGGACCGCTGCTACCAGGACGAATTCCGGGCACCCTTGTGTCTGATCGCCTCCGGTCAAACATTGCGTCCGGACAGAAGCAACTGGTGAAGTATCAGGAGATGGTCGCGACAGGTCAGCGGTACTTCATCCCCAGCGAAGCCCCCAGTTCCGCGATCCGGTCCATCAGTCTGCAAAAGCTGCTTGATCGCAAAGGGCAGATGCTCACGAACATCAACGCTGACAAAGCGACTCTCAGCGTCACAGAATCGGCCCTCGAATCGGTCTCCGACGGGCTGAACAAGGCGAAGCAACTGATCACCGGTGGCATCGGCGACTCCGTCAGTTCCGCAGAGCGGCAAGGCCTGGCCACCGAGGCGGGCACCGTTCTCCGACAGTTGATCAACACGGGAAACACGCAGTTCCGGGGACGATATCTGTTTTCAGGGAGCGAGAACGGCCAAGCACCGCTTTCGCTTCTGGGCGAAAACGCAGTTCGCTACGAAGGCGACGCCTTCTCGATCGATTCGTTCATCGATCTGGGCGTCAAGCAGTCGAACAATGTCGATGGCGTCACTGCGTTTGGCGCGCTCAGCCCAGCTATTGGTCGCGACGTCAATCCCGCACTGTCCCTGTCGACCCGTCTTAGCGACCTGTATGCGGGGCAGGGAGTTCGCCTGGGCTCGATCTCGGTCAGTCTGTCGGCCTCGCCGCCCACGCAGACGATCGACCTGACCCAGGTCCAGACCGTGGCCGACCTGAAGGCGACCATCGAAGCGGCCTTCCCCGCGAGCGCGGTCACCGTCGGGATCAATCCCGCCAACAACGGATTGCTGATCACCCCCGCCTCGGGAACGGTCACAGTCTCCGATGTGAACGGCGGGTTCGTCGCGGCCGATCTGGGCATTCGATCAGCCGCTGCCGCGACCATCACCGGGGGTGACCTCAACCCCAAACTAACAGGCAAAACCCTGCTTGCCAGCCTGAATGGCGGCACGGGGATTGGCGCCACGGCCGGGAATGGGCTGCGAATCGTCAATGGTGCGACCACCAAAACGGTGGACATCTCCAGTGCCAGCACGGTCGAAGACCTTCAGAATCTGCTCCGCGATCCCTCTCTGGGGCTCTCGGTCGAGATCAACGCGGCCGGCACAGGGCTCGACGTTCGTACGCGCTTGAACGGAGCCAATTTCTCGATCGGCGAAAACAACGGGACCAACGCCCAGTTGCTCGGCATCCGGACAACGACCGCAACCACCCCGCTTTCCGAGTTGAACTTCGGTCGGGGCGTTCCCGTCGGAAACGGGTTGAAGCTCGAGATCACCCGCCGGGACGGCACGACGGCCTCGGTCGACCTGGCGACCGCGGTGACGGTCCAGGACGTGCTCGACCGGATCAATGCCGTGGACCCCGGGAACCTCGTCGCATCGCAGGTACCTGTTGGAAACGGAATCCGTCTGACCGACAACTCCGGGGCCGGCGCGTTGACCGTCGACGGTAATGAAATCGCCACGGCCCTGGGCCTCGACGGCACGTCCCCCGGACCGTCCACCAACGCTCTTGACGGCCGCGATCCGAACTTCAAGGAAGGGTCGGGCAGCCTCAACCTGCTGGCCCGTCTTCAAGATGCGCTCAATCGCAGCGACAACAATGAGCTGACGCGTCTCAATGGCCTGATCGACAAGGAAATCGCCCGAGTCAATCAGATTCGCGGTGAAATCGGGGGCCGACTGAAAACGCTCGACGACATGGAAAACCGCCTGAAAGACTCGGAAGTCGACACCAAGGCGGCTCTTTCCGAGGAGTTTGACGCTGACCTGGCGGATGTCATCGCCCAGATCACGACCTTTCAGACAACCTTTGAAGCGACCCTCAAGATCGCCGCCCAAACGATGCAGTTGAGCCTTGCGAACTACCTCTGACCCGGCGGATGGCGACCTGACTGCAGCCTATCTGGCCGGGCGATTGGAGTTTGGTCGCCGAGACCGCTAAGTTATGTGGGTTGTAACGACTGGTTCCATGATTCCCGTGTTTGCAGATTCAGGGGTCGGAAGAGGTCGGCGAACGAATCTGGAGCCAGTCCGACGGGCGGTCGATACCCGAGAGTGAGTGCGGGGACTGTGGCGCCCGCTCGCCCCTTCCGTTTCCCGGCATCACTCACTCCCAAAAGACCTCCGGAAGTCGAGAGCAAGCATGTCTGACCGTTCGGAGAAAAAATCTCAGCCCTTTTCCATGTGGCAGGGGCTCAATCTCCCGAACTGGTTGAAGATGCTGGCGATGCGTCCACCCATGGACTTCCGCCACACCGGCCGTCTGCTGTCGATTTCCGCGGGCTGCCTGTCCAACAGCCTGTTCGAACTGATGGATGCGGCCATCTATGCCCGTCGCGTGAGTCGGGCGGAGGTCCCTGCCCCGGTATTCATCATTGGTCACTGGCGGAGTGGCACCACCCTGCTGCACAACCTGCTCTCCGAGGATCCGCGCTTCGCCTGCCCGAATGGGTACGAGGTGACTTTCCCTGGTCACTTCCTGCTCACCCAGAAGCTGATCGGGCCCATGCTGGCCCCGCTGTTCCCGAAGACGCGGCCTATGGATGACGTGCCAGTCACCCCCACGTCGCCCCAGGAAGACGAAGTCGCGCTGGCTGTGACGAGTTTGATCTCGCCCTACCTGATGACCGCGTTTCACACCCACGACCATCTCTGGCACGACTACCTCGAGATGCGGCAGGTGCCCGAGGCGGTGCGGGAACGCTGGAAGAGCGTGTTCATGTGGTTTCTGCAGCGGCTGACGGTGAACTATCCCGGCAAGCAACTGCTTCTTAAATCGCCCACGCACACCTTCCGCGTCGCCCTGCTACGGGAACTGTTTCCGGACGCCAAGTTCGTCTACATCGTCCGCAACCCGTACCGGGTGTACATGTCTTCGATGCATCTGCGGCGGACGATTTTCAGCGAGAACGGGTTCGCCGTCCCCAACCAGACCGGTTGGGAAGAAAGCGTGCTGGGAATGCTGGAACTGAGCTTCGAGACCGTCGCTCGCGACCGCCAGAAGCTCGCGCCGAATCAGTTCCACGAACTGCGGCTCGAAGACCTCGAACGCGACATTCTGGGCGAGTTGAAGTCGGTGTACGACCATCTCGAACTACCGGGCTTCGAGCACCTCGAGGCCAAGATCAAGCCCCAGCTCGAAACGCTGCAAAAGCACAAGAAGAACGAGTTCAAGCTGGACGAAGCGATCCAGAAACGGGTGTACGAGCGAATGCGGCCGGTGTTCGAGCGGTACGATTATCCCAGCGCCGTGGCGGCGGCGGGGGCTTCGGGCACGCTTCCGCCGGGACCGGTGCCCGCCCCAAACCACCTGCCGCTCGCCGGCACCGCGCGTGTCGCCTGATCGACTCTCCAAAGTGGATGGGTTTGGTCTTGGGCGAATTTGCTGTGGATCGATTGCGGCGCTTGTTGCGAGCGGAAATCGCTGGGCCTCCGGGCGCTACCGCTTCCGGCTGCCCCGATCTTGACAGCTCTCGGACATCGGAGACCGCACGTTTGGTTTTCGGGGCGCCGGGTTGATTTGTCGTGTCGATGGTCTTATCGTAAATCCACGATGGCTATTCGCAGTCAGCTCCCTCTCGTCGATTGCTCGCCGGTTTGTCCGCCGGATGATCCGTCGCCCGACTTGCGCCCCGTTGAGGGGAGAGATGCCGAGCGGGATCTCGTGCTGTTTGCGAAGGCACTCGCCCACCCTGCCCGGTTGCAGATCCTCAAGTTCCTCATCCGCAAACAGAGTTGTCAGTGCGGACGGATTGTGGACGAGATCGGGCTGGCACAGGCAACCGTGTCCCAGCACCTGAAGGTGCTGAAAACTGCCGGGTTGATTCGGGGTGAGGTCGATGGTCCACGGGTGTGCTACTGCGTCGATGCGCGTGGCCTCAGGCGGCTGAAGGCGATTTGTTCGTCGTTATAGCCGATTTGCCCCCTGTCCTGAGCCGTTCGGTGGAATGGCCCTCAATCGAACTTGGAGAGAGTCAATGATGTCCGCTTCTGTCGTGCCGAAACCGATCGTAAAACGACGATTGCTTGTTGCTCACTCCTGGGCAGTCCTCTGCATCGCGGCCATTTCCCCCCTGTCGCCAGGCGTGAGTCGGAGCGCTGCGCAAGAGCCTGCCCCGACCAGAAAGTCGACGCCATTCACTCAGACGCTGTCGCTGGTGCAATTGGCAGGTTTGCCCCGTGCCGCCGCCCCCGAGGCGGACATATCGACCAAGGCGACTCTCGCTCGGGCGCTGAAATCGCCACTGCGACTGACCGTTGAATCTGCCGAACCTGTGTTTGACTCACGTACGTTTTTGACTTGGGCCGGGGAGGATGGCGTGATGGATGCGAACGAACTGCAAGCGGCCCTGTCCGCGGAAACCCCCGCGTCACGTCGCCTGCTCCACCCCGAGTTGCAGCGACATCTCGAACTCCTCGCCACTGGCTTCGACCAGATCGACCAGCCCCACCGCGAAGCGAGCGCGGAACTCGTCGACTGGATTGTCGAGAACTATCAGCCGGGGAAGCCGCTGCCGGTGGTCTGCGTCTGCACGGGCAATTCCCGGCGGAGTATTCTGTCCTCAACAATGATCTCCCTCGCGGGCCTGTACTGCGGTTTGCCGGAAGTGACCGGCTTTTCCGGCGGGACCGAACCCAGCGCCTTCAATGCCCGGACAATCACCGCACTCCGTGCGATCGGCGTGGAAATCGAACCAACTGGTGAAGAAGCGCCGCGCGGCCACGAAGGCGGCGCAAACCCGATTTATCGCGTCCGCTTTGCTGCTGCTGCTGGCACCGGCATCCGTCACGAAACGCTTGAATTTTCAAAGCGTTACGACGACGCGGCCAATCCGCGCTCCGGGTTTGCGGCGATCATGGTCTGCAGTGAAGCCGACCGCGGCTGCCCGGTGGTGAAGGGGGCCGTCACCCGCATTGCCGCGCCGTACCTCGACCCTAAACTGTACGACAGCAGCGACTTCGAAACTGCCAAGTACGCCGAGCGGCGCGACGACATCGGCCGGTTCGCCCTCGCCACGCTCACCCAGGCCCGCCTGCGTTTGCGCGAGAAGGGCGTGATCAGCGGCAAGTAAACGGCCTCTCCCGTATAAAGGAGCATCCCATGCGATGCCGTCCCCACGTCGCGTGATTCCTAAACCGGCAGGACTGCGGCATGTGCCAGCGTCTGGCGCACTGTTCACAGGCATCTCGCTGATGGAGAGTCACCGATGCCCCGGTTCGTTGAAATCGCCATCTGCCTCTTCGCACAGTGCGTCTCTGTCCTCGGCATCCTGATTGGGTTGGGATACGTCACACCACTGCTGTCGTATGCCTCCACTGCGATCCAGGGGCAGCCGTGGCACGTGGCAGAACTGGCCCGGCTGATCGCGATGGTCTGCGGGCCGGTCCTAGTGGGGCTGCTCACCTTTATCGGGCTGACCTGGCATCTGTGGTCCACGCAGGTCATGCGGCGGCGGATGCGACAGAATCCGGAACAGCCGTGGATGTGGCAGTCGGACTGGGCCGAGAAGTCGATTCGCCTGTCGAACCGCGCGGCACTGTGGATCACGATCATCGCCTCTGCATTGTACGGCCTCGTCGTCGCGCCGCTGGGGATCTATCTGGCCTCACTGAAGAATGCGACTCTCGTCTATTCATTCTTGGGAGTTGTGGGCTTCTTCCTGCTGATCTACTTTCGCCTGCTGTGGGTGAATCACCGGTGGAATCGCTCCCGCATGCAATTGGAGACGCTGCCGGGTGTGATTGGCGGACGCTTTGAAGGCGTGGTCACGATTCCGGAATCGATCCCGGAAGGTACCGTCCTGCGCGTCGCACTCCGCTGTGACATGACCCGCAGTGCTCGGACCTCACCGGTTGGAAGAGAAGACCTGGTGGACATGGCCATTGGAATGGAGCGTAGCCGGAATGGTCCGTCTTCATTGCAGACGGAGACTCTTTACGAAGACAGTCGCCTGTTCACCGTCAAGCGCACGTCGCTCGAATCGGCGGCAACCGTCTTGCCGGTCTCCTTTCAGATCCCCGGGGGCTTGCCCCCTTCGGGCAAGCAGGCGCCTTCCGCAACCGACGGTCTGCCTCTTCGCACTCGCATCAATGACCACTGCAACTGGCGAGTCCGAATCAAACCCGAACAGACGTCCGATCTGAGAGAGATTCTGTTCGAGGTTCCAGTCTTCGACTTGGGGAATGACGCGGTCTCGAAGCTTGATCGAGCATAGACGACAGGGAAGCACACGCGGTCATTGCGAACTCCCATTGGTTCCAAAGAAGTTCAAAATCCCCTTGTCCTGAATGCCAAAAGGCATGCCACGGCAAGGGGATTTGAGGGAGTGGAGGCACGAAGACGCCAATAGAACCTTTTGTCGATGGTATTTCCACTTGGGGTGACCGGTGTCGGTTGATGGTTAATCAGCTTAACCCCTGGCGGGATCGAGGCTTGGCTAGCCAGAATCCGGCGTCGGCCAACGGCCTACCGAATCGGCCAAGCCCGCAATGCGACGTGTCGGTCGATTAAACCGGAGCGTCCAACGATGGTTGATTGAAGCGGACATCCGCTAACAGATTCAACGAGCTCTCTCTCGCGACCCGTGATGCCCTCTCACGGTACTTCGAATTGCGTGCTGCAAGCCGGAATCTCCGCTCGGTCGATCTCCTTCCCCTCGTGCGAGTTACGCCAATTCACGTGCCATTCCTTCCCGTCAGTTTTTTCCCTACACTCCTCGCGGCGCTACGACCAAAAAAATCGGTCCTGCGCCCGCCTCGTTCTGTTTTCGCAGAATGAAAACATCTTTCGTCTCTCCAGGATGTTTTGGAGCCGACACTCCTTTTTTGAGCTCATTGAGGAGCAAAACGCATGGTTTCTTCGACTTCAGTTCTCGCGGATAAACTGCACGAGTACCCCCAACAGGATGTGATCGACGGAACCGGCGGTGGAACGGCTTCGATTCTCGATGACTGCCTGAACAAGCACGGCGGGGTTTTGCAACTTCTGCACCGCTACGCCGGCCGCACATTTTGTACTCCGGGTAAACGCCTTCGTCTGGACGCGCGATCGTATTATCCAGATTACATGAACGGTACCGGTCTCGATGAACTCTGGATGTGTTGTACCGTTCCCATCGTGACAGGCGTCATCGATACGCGCACAAAGAAGGCACCGTTCCGCGAAGGAGAGGCGCATGTCCTCACTTCGAACGGGCAAGTCATCTCGCTGCAGGATTTGATCGCTGCCAATCCGAAGGCTGTGATCGGAGACAAGATTACAGCCTTGTCAAAAGAGCTTTTCGGCAACACGACCTGGCCGATTGTGTCGAAGAAGTTCGACAATCTGAATCCGATTCCAGATCATCTCCACTGGTCAAAGTGGGAAGTGTACGACATCAATTCTTTTGACAATCCCGGAGTCAGCGCGTCGCATTACCACACGACGGCGATGGGGCTGTACGCGTTCGTGACGAAGGAGCAGTTCCTTGCCTGCATGAAGCGCTGGGGAACGGGCCAGTATAACGGGATCCGCCACCTGGCTCCGCACGTGATGATGAAGATTGATGACGGCTTCGTGATGCCGAATGGTGTGCTGCATTCACCAACGAACCTTTGCACACACGAACTGCACGTCACGATGGACGAGCACTTCCTGGCCGAGGACCTGACGCTTGACGGACGAATTGGCGCAGCGGATGCGTTTTACGCTTGCCGCGAAGTGGACTATCCCAAGGCCCGGCATCAGGACTGGGATTACCTGGTTGAAAAGTTCGACTTTGCAGCCAATCAGGACCCGAACTTCGTCCTGAAGAATTCGCGTCCGGCAATCCCGGCCGTAGAATTTCAAGGCCACGGAGTTGACGCAAAGTGGATCGTCTATGGTGACTTCCTCGGCGATCAGAAGTGTTCGATTCTCCGACTCACCTTGCAGCCTGGCGCTAAGACGAAATTCCACCCCGAGTGTCCCGCGCTATTCCACACGAACGGCGGAAGTGGCCGCGTCGGAAAGCTCGAAGTGCGATATCACCAAAACATGATTCTCGGCGAGATCTATCCCGAGATCGGATTCATCACTCAGGCGGCGCTTGCAAACGGCGGTGTGGAAATCGAGAACACGGGAACGGATCCGCTCGTGTTGACCTTCGACTTCCCGCAGCACGCGCATACCAAGACGCCCGGTGTTGCCGCTGCGACGTAGTTGCTCGACGTCGCTAATCCGCGCACAGGACTGCCTCACTCGCAGCCCCCCAAAATCAGTTGACTTTCCGGGTGTCGTCTCTACCAAACGCGCAACTCTTATCGTGAAAAAGACGAACAGCCTTTCACCGACATCGGTGAAAGGCTGTTCGTTTTCGAGGTGGATGCAAGAGGACGTCAATTGAACCTTTTGTCACTGAACTGTTTAAATGGGATTTCCATATCCGGAATCTGATCAGATGATGCAAACCTCCATCATATTAGTTTTGGGGATCGCACAGTTTATCGACATCGGTCGATGTGGCCGATGTGATTTTTCAAAGGTCGCAATCTTCCTCGGTCGGTTACACCGATGCGACGAAGGACCGATTTGCAGATAACCGCAGCGCGCCGGACCGACGCGTCAAGGAAGTCGGACTGGGCACCGCTGTCGATATGACAGACGTGAAGTACGGTCACGTTTCTCGAAAGGCAACGCCGACTGCGACGCGACGCCAATGCCGTGCTCCAACATCGGAATAATTCCGACAAATAAAATCATACACGCGCCATTCGCGGCTTAAGGCTTTGGCCGGCGTGGGGGGCGGCGGTACGGGATTCCCGCTTCGAACAGGGCGAGCCGCTCTTTTGAGATAATTTCCCAATCGAGCGACGGATAGGCTCTTGCTTGATCAAGAGCTAATTGCGCGTGCCTGATGGCTTCGGGAAAATTGCCGGATTCCGCGAACCCCACTGCCAATGCGTTATTGGCTTGCCAGTGTCCTGCACCCCGGGTCGCCCTGTCTTTTGCCATGCGGCCGTACTGGACCGACTTGGCCCCGTCGCGAACTTTCGGATCCTCGGAGGCCCCGTACAAATAGGCCAAATTGTTGTACGGTATGTATGAGTGCTCGTCGAGCTGGATCGCCCGCTCGTATTCTTCAATCGCCGTTGAGTATCCCCCCAGCGCCTCATACGCCCGCCCGCGCAGGCAGATGACCTCCGTCGAGTTCGGAACGCGTTCGAGAAAACGCGTCCAGTGGTCTCGTGCCTGTTCAAATTGATCCGTTGCAAATGCCATTTGACCAGCGAGATATAACGCGTCGATCGAGTCCGGGTGTGTTCTGAGAGCCTCGTCGACTCGTTGACGGACCTGGTCGTACTCCTTTCGGCCTAGCTCGCCGTAGGCAGGCCGAAGTCCCGCCAGTACGCGCGCACTTTCCGCATCGAGCTCCGTCGCCCTCCGAGGGTCTTGTTCAATGCCCAAGCGAACCAGTTCCGCACCGGCGAGGATACACGAAGGCCTGGTGTGATAAGGAGACGCTGCGGCCAGCTTGAAGAATTGTTCCGCTTCCTGCGGCTGATTGAGCGACTGATAAAGCCGGCCAAATACGTAATGCCAGTCTGTCGGCTGGCCCGGTTCGGTCCGACGCACGAGCCATTCGACGACGCGCGGATCGAGGGGGCACGGAGGCGTCGCGACCAGAGAGTCATAAATGCCTCCGATCAACTCGCCGATCTCGCGAGCGCACGCGAGTTCGAACAAATATCCGAAATCCGTGTCCGGCGAATTCTTTGTTCCCGTCGCTCGCTCGATCAGAACTACCAGCATGGCTTGAGAGAGCAGGCGATCCCGTTTGAACTCTTCCAGAAAAATGGGCAGCGCCGCCTTAGGTTTATGTTCCAGAGAGAAATACGAGGCCACCTGAAGCTGGCAGTCCGAGGTCCGGGTCGCCGCGATCAAATTCAGATCCTTTTCACCCAGCGCCTGTGCCGATTTCAAATCCCCGCGCCCCGTGCGGCGGCACCAGAGATACCATTTCAACGAGTTCTTCGGTTCGCGCTCGGAAAGTTGCCGCATCATCGACTCGGCCTTATCCCAAGCTCCGGCCCGTTCGTGGCAGTCGGCCAGCAAGATGTAAAGCGATTCATCGTCCGCATCGAACGCCGCGAGTTTCTCGAAGTCGGCAGTGGCGCCGGGAAGATTTCCCGCTCCCAACCGTCCACACGCGCGTATTCGAAGCAGTTCGGGAACGTCTGGATAGCGTTCGAGGCAACGCGTCAGGTCCGCGTCGATCCCTTCGAAGCTCTCTTGCTCCAGAGCGATCCGCCCGCGCAAATAGAGCATGTCGATCGAGTCCGGGTCAATCGCCAATCCCTGGGCGACCGTTTCTTGTGCCCGCCCGAACAGCCGGTTCTTCAATTCTTCCGTCCCCTGTCTGGCGAGTTCCAAGATGCGGTCCGTCTGGGGATCGATTTCGGCGGCGAGCAGGGTTCCGCGCTTGACGCCGCGACGAGCTAATGCGACGCCGGCCAGCGTCGCTCCCGGGATGTCACCCCGGGACGAAATGGCTGCCTGCTGCAAATAGGGGATGCCTTCGTCGATGCGGTCCCGCAATACCAGGAATTGCCCGATCAAATAGTGCCAGTCCGTCGGTTCCCCAGCAGACGTTTTGCGCAACCGCCACTCGTTAATCTTCGGATCGAACGCCCTTTTCTTCTTGCCGACGACCGCATCGCGAAAGTTGCGCGCCAATTCTCCCGCCGAATGTTTCGCGAATTCGGTCGTCTGAATCGTATCAGCGAGCAGCTTGTCGCGTTCGCCTGCTTGGCCCAGCTCGTCGGCGATGAGCGCCGCATGCAGCTTGACGTAGGGGTCGTCGCTCTGTTTGGCTGCCGCCTTCAGGATCTCCAGGGCCTTCTCAGGGCGGCCTTCGAGATCGTGAAACAACGCGGCCTGGAACTTCTGCCTGGTGTAGCTGTGACTCTCTAGCAGGGGAACGACTTTTTCCGCCCGCTGACGAGCTTCTTCCAAATCGCCGTGCCCGGTCCGCCGGCACCAGAAATACCAGTCAACGGACTTTTCAGCGAACCGGTCTGACGCCTGTTTCAGTCGTTCCTCCGCCCCATTCCAGTCCTGCAATTGCTCGTGAATGTCAGCGGCACACAGCAGCGCCCAGTCCGCGCCGGATTCCGCGGCAAGATCAGCATGGACTTGCGCGGCCGGCACGTCTCCTACTCGCTGATAATGACTCGCCAAATCGACGCGGCACCGGACATGCTCCAGCCCGATGGCCGGCGAACTTAATGACTGCTCCAGCAGGCTGACCCACTCCGCGTCGTTCCGTTGCATTTTGTATAATACCGCCAACTGCCGGTACGAATCCTGAGAGGGAAGGACCGCCAACTGGCGTTTCAAACAACGCTCGGCATCCCCAAATTGCTTCAATGTCAGGTAGCGCTTGCCCAATGCCCCCTGCACCTGCGCATTGTCTGCAAATGTCTGTTCCCACTTGGCGGCATGAGCCGCTCCGTAGTCCCAGTCGTGCTCGATCGACGCGGCGATGGTGGCAGGCGCGTGCGGACTGACGTCTCGTAAGTCACGCGCCGCTTGCCGCTTGCCAACGTCCGTCTTCTCCCTGCGCGTCTTGAAGAGCAGGTCTAAAAATACGCGGTCGGCATGCGCGAGGGATTTGTCGATCATCGGGGGGTATTGCGTCGCAACAATTACCGGCTCCTCGGTTGATTCGATATGAGCGGCCATAGTCTGCTGATCCAACTCTCGATAAGCCCAAAATCCCCCAGGGTCTTTCGTCGGATTAAAATTGACGAGACTCCGGAAAAGGTGCTTCTCCAGCAGCGGCTGCAACTGCTGCAGGCGTTCGTTCGTGTCCTCAAATAACAGTTCGCGCCGGGCAGACATCTCCCGTCGCACCTGAATGAAAGACATCTCGCGCAACAACTGGCCGACAACGGCTAGCGATGGTTCGCCGCTCTCCTGTTCCAACATCTCGAAACCTTGCAGTGCCTGCATCAGTTTTACGCGGTGCGACATCTCGCCAAAGGGGTCTTCAGGCGGATTGGCCAGGAGCTCCTGAATGTTCTCTGGCAAATCGGGAATGCTTCGCATCTCGACATAGAGGCTTTTGCCGAATAACTGCGGAGCGGATGTGATCAATTCTCGCGCGTTTTCGAGGACCGCACACTCCGTGACGATATCCAGTGCGCGGACGCACGCGGGGTCAGCTTCGAGAACGGCCTGTGCTGCCTGGCGACGCAACACCGGTGACTGGGTCGATTCAGCGAACAGCAACTGCAGGTAGCACGCCAGCGGGCGCTGTGGCCCAACGGATTCCGCGGCCAGTCGCTGAGGATCGAACTTGCAGAAGGCCTCCACTGTCTCGGCCCATTCCGGCTTCCCGGTTGTGGAGGGGTCAGGCGACAACAATGCGGCCGCGGCTTGAAGATCCTCCAGGGCGTCCCGATGCAAACCAATCAGCGCACGCACATAGGCCCGCGTATAATTCGAATTCGCCCCCGGATACTTATTGACCGCTCGTTCCGCATACAGCAAGGCGCGTGCTTTGAAGACTTTATGCGCCGGGTGCCAGTGGGTCTCCGTCAATAATCCCAAGTTGGCGTAGGCGCGGGCCAGCGCGGTCAGTGTTTCCGGCGATTCTCCGGCCGCGCGTCGCCGACCATGCAGCGCACGGACAACCGCGAATTGCGACAGACAGCTCAGCTTTTGTGAACGCTCTGCGATATCAACCGGGATTTCTGCCGGCGCGACCTGCTCTGCTTTGCGAGTCACGAATCCGAGTCGCTTGAGCACCTCGGGAAACTTTTCTCGGGACATCGACTCTAATCGAGACGTGAGATGCGGAATGGTGTCGTGGTCGGGAGCCCGCAGCAGATACTCGGCAACAGAGCGCTGGTTGGAACGAGTGAGAACCGTTATCTGCAGGATTCTCTGCGACACGAGCGTGGAGGAGATCAGCATTCCGTCAATGCCCACGGCGTCCAGCCAGGGCAATTCTTCGCCCAGGACGGCATCCCGCGTCGGCACGCCGAAGTCCTCGCGCGCCGTCACCAGGAACGACTGTCGGATCAATTCGCGTTGCAGCAATCCAAGATCAGTCAGATTCTCCTGACCTGAACCGATTTGAGGAGAAGGGGCCAAAAAGTCTAACAAAAGAGCCGGCGCATCGGTTGTCGCGCCGATAAAACGCGGTTTGGAAAATTGGAGTCTGCTAGAAGGACGCTTACTTTCTTTGGTGCGGGCTTGCATGCTGGCAACTGTCTGCTCAAGAGAACGCCGCATGTACCACGCAATTCCCCCCAAGCCAAGCACCGAGAAAATGATCGTCCCGAGGATAATCCGTTCGAACCACCAAGACTTTTTCTTTGTCTTCGGGAGCCGACCCGTTTCGGATTCTGACTCGCTCATCTCGCTCCCTTTCTGATGGACTATAATACCTCGTTAACGCTGCGAGCCTTCCAGATCCGCGTCTACGATGAAGATGAAACTGAGATTTAACCGCCTCAAGTGTACAGTATCACCTGGCAATGGAAACGCCGTGGCATCCAGCATATCGGATGTACGATTCGTCTTCGCCAGAGGTGGCAGATTCTGCACGTGTAGCAATCGCTCCTTGGATCGATATGCGTCGGTGGGATCGCACGAAGTCGGGATAGACTTAACCGCAAACTGCATCGGTCCACTCGACCGAGGAAGTGAATCGTACTTCTGAGAACCGCACAGGTCCGACATACCGATTCCGGGTGCGTGCTGACATGAAATCCTTCAATTTAGGATGGCGTGGATGCAAACAAACATCCTTTTTGGTTCATCAAGGCAAAGGGACAATTAAACTCCCTAAGTACATATGAATGAATAGCTTCCGCTACGCCCCCGAGATCATCACCATCAGTTTGAACTGAACCTCTGAGTCGACGAGATCGACATAAATGCCTGTGAGTAAATGACAAAGGGCGTCTGAAGATGAGAATCTTCAGACGCCCTTTGAATTGAGTGGAGGCGGGGGGAATTGAACCCCCGTCCTGTGACTCTTTGGAGTGAGCCTCTACATGCGTAGTCCGTCTTTAAGTCTCACAGCGGTCGTTCCAACGGACAGGAACTTCCGGAGCCAGCCGATGACAGGGTTCTCACGTCGAGCGTAACCGGCGGTGACGCGACGCCAGTCTGAATTTGCGACCGATTTCCGGGCTCCTCAGACGGGGATCCCTCAATCGGGGCAACCTAGTTAACTAGGCAGCCAGAGCAAAGCTCTTGTTAGCAGTCATTTTGTGATCAGCTTTTTACGTGGCCAACTGATCAACCACGGCATGCCACCCAAACCTGCGGAAATCCAGTCGAATCCGATCGCCCCCGTTCAAAAACCAAAAACGTTCAAGTGCCGAGCGCCGAATCCGGCCCGTCGACAGTCGACACACCGTTTCAGCACTCACTCAATCGCCCAATAGTACGCCGCTGTCAGTCGCAGGGCAACCGCTGATGCTGCACCGGGAAGGGACTTCGCGTGTCGAAACCCCAGACAACGGCGTGAATTCGCTGCGTGCCATGCCTTCACCGGCTTTGCGGGGCAGGCAGTTGAGCGAGGTTCGACGGACTTCGTCGTCGATTTAAAAAACTACACGGTCTTGGTGAGGGCCGCGCCGCATGGTGGTTGGCATGCTTGCCCCGAAACGGTGCAAGCATCGCACGGCTTATGAATCCATCTCGCCTGGAGACAGCTTGAACAAGGCGTGCACCTTGGGGGGCCATGTCCCGGCGTGTTTCGCGCCGCGGTCGTCTGTTAACCTGTGCCGAATGGCGACAGACGCACGGGGAGGCACCCCAGACAACGCGATGCAATCCGGGGCGACACAACCAGTCGGAGCACCTCTTCATTCGGAACCGCATTGGTGGTGGAGAGTTGCGAGGTTGCCGAGACGCGCGTTCGTGCTGGCCGGGTTGATCGGTGCAGTCGCGATCGGTCTGGTCGGCGGGTGGTGGTCTCATCGGAGCGAACAGTTTCCCCGGCCGAGCATTCCCGTTTTGTCCAATTCGATCGGGCAGCGGTTTGTCTGGATCGCTCCCGGCCAGTTTCTGATGGGGGCGCCCGACGAGGACCGGTTTGCCGAACCCGACGAACGGCCGCAGCACAAGGTTCGCCTGACCAAGGGCTTCTGGTTGGGCCAGTTTGAGGTGACCCAGGCGGAGTATGAGCGGGTGATCGGAACGAACCCGAGCCATTTCTCGGACAAAGGGCAGGGGCGGGGTCTGGTGGCGGGTCAGTCGACCGCCGAGTTTCCGGTTGAGATGGTCTCCTGGTTTGATGCCGAAGCGTTTTGCACGCGGTTGTCTTCGCTTCCAGAGGAACGAGCGGCAGGTCGGACCTACCGGTTGCCCAGTGAGGCCGAGTGGGAGTATGCCTGCCGGGCGGGGACGACCAGTCGGTTCTCGTGTGGCGAGACACTGTCGCTGGACAATGCCAATGTAAAAGGCCGGTGGCAACGAACGCGGCTGGTAGGCTGTTACCCGCCCAACCCGTGGGGCCTGTTCGATCTTCACGGCAACGTCCTGGAGTGGTGTGCCGACTGGCACACTGCCGACTATTACGACCGGTCCCCCGCCATCGATCCCCCCGGCCCCGAGACCTCACTCGAGGATGTTCGGGTCTTGCGCGGGGGCGGGTGGTTCTTCAAGGCGGCGTCCAGTTCCTTTCGTGACGCGATCTCGCCGTACTTCAAAAGCCCGGCCCACGGATTCCGCGTGGTGTGCGAGGTAACCGCGCCAGGGCCGATTCCGCAGCTGAAGTAGGACGAGTGCGCTGTCGCGTCAGCAAACGCGGTCTACCTTCGCCACTGAGGTGGTGCAGTCGCTAACTTCGAGGCAACAGTGGCAATCGAATGAGCCGACACCGTTGGCGAGGTCCGGTCACTTCATTGGAGAACCGGTGGGCGATACAGTCTCGTCGGTCGGAGTGGTCGGCGCGGCGGCTTTGTCCCGTGCCCGTCCTATGGTTTACCTGCCGACAGATGGTTCGTTGAAACGTCGGCCCACTGTCAAACCCATCCTTTGTGAAATGTCGAGGAGTTCGCTCGTGTTCGGTGCCAAAAATCGGAAGGCGGAAGTCGAAGTTGCTCAGAAAGAGATCGACTTCGCGAAGAACAGTTACCAGGTCGTCCTCGATACGACGCTCGGCCCGATCACGCTCAACCTGCTGCCCGATGTCGCCCCCGGACATTGCCTGAATCTGCTCGGGCTGGCCAAGATCGGCTACTACGACGGGCTGATTTTCCACCGTGTGATCAGCGGATTCATGATCCAGGGCGGCTGTCCGCAGGGAACGGGAACGGGTGGTCCGGGCTACACGATCAAGGCCGAATTCAACGGCACGACGCACGTTCCGGGCGTCCTGTCGATGGCGCGGACGAGCGATCCCAACTCGGCCGGTTCGCAGTTCTTCATCTGCCTGGAGACGGTCCCGCATCTCGACCGGCAGTACACGGCGTTTGGTCAGACGGCCGATGCGGCGAGTCTGGCCGTCGTGAAGAAAATCGGGGCAACACCAACGGATGGCGGCGACCGTCCGAAGACCCCGGTGAAAATCAACACGATGAAAGTCGTCGCCACGCCCAAGTAGTGGTTGACTCCGGACGTGATCGCGGGGTGAGCGTTGCCAGGGGGCGGCTCACTCGCGATCACTGGGGGGGGGGCGAACACCCTGCCCCCATAGCAGGAGTGTGCAGGGAAGGTCTGTGACGGTGACGTCGGTTCATCACATCAACTGCGGAACTCTGCGGGTGACGGGCTATCCCCCGGTCGCCTGTCATTGCCTGCTGTTGGAAGACAAAAAGGGCCTGGCGCTGGTCGATACCGGAATCGGACTGCTTGACGTTCGCGATCCCATGGGACGGTTGGGCCAGGCTTTGATCGACATGGCCGGGTTCCAGTTCAACGAACCCGAGACAGCAGTCCGGCGGATTGAGCAGCTTGGACTGCAATCAGAAGACGTTCGCCACATTGTTCTCACGCATGGCGATCCCGATCACGTTGGCGGTCTGGCGGACTTTCCCCAGGCCTTGGTGCATGTCGCCGCGGAGGAATTGGCTCAGGTCCAGTCAGGACATGGGCGGTATGTTCCGAGCCAGTTTGAACACAAGCCGCACTGGCAGACGTATGGGGCATCGCAACGTCGATGGTTTGGGCTTGAAGCCCGACCTGTGGATCTGAACTTCTCGTCCGAAGTGTTGCTGATTCCGCTGTTCGGCCACACGCTCGGGCATTGCGGCGTGGCAATCCGCCAACAGAACCGCTGGCTGCTCCATGTCGGCGATGCCTATTATCTCCGGGCCGAGTTGACGCAAGACGACCATCCCGTCTCGGCCATTGCGAAGCAACGCGCGGACAACGACGAATGGCGTCGGCGAAGTCTGAGCGAACTTCGCCGACTGTCTCGGGACCACGGCGACGAAATTGAGTTGTGCGGTTACCACGACATCAGCGAACTCGATGCGGTAGAATGAGGGCGGTTTATTCGTGACGAAATGCGTTGAACAGCCGTGGAAGTCGAACACGCGTTGAAGACGGAAGTCAAAAAGAATCTCGCGGGACCAGCGCGTATCGTACGCAGGTTATGCAACCCGTTCATGGGGTGTTGACAATCTTCGAACCGCAGACGCGGGCTGAGCCCGATGCGAACCGCGTTGGATGATTACGTCTTGATCAAGGGAGTGACTCGGATGACACGTGGACAGTGGATTCTCGGACTGTGCGGATGGCTTGGAATTGTTGTCGCCGGGGGGCTGGCAGTCGCCCAGACGGCGGCCCCCAAGGCTCCCGCCAAGCCGCAAGCGACGAAAGCCGCCACGGCTAAACCAGCTCCCGATGCGAAACCAACGGACGCAAAGCCAGCGGCCAAGCCGGCTGTCGAATCGCCATCCGCGCCGACCGGTTCGCTTTCGGGCGAGACGACGGCAGCGATCGTTCACACGGTCGCTCTGAAGCAGCGGCTCGAAAAGGGGATCACCCTCGCCCGCCTGACCAACGGGCTGACGGTCATCGTCCAGGAGAATCACGCCGCGCCCGTCGCCACGGTGCGGTGTTACGTTCAAAACACAGGCAGCGCGTACGAGGGCAAGGACCTCGGGGCCGGGCTGAGCCATGTGCTCGAACATACCGTGGCCGGTGGAACGACCTCGAAGCGGACGGAACCGCAGATTCGTGGTTTGCTCGATTCGCTGGGCGGACAGACGAACGCCTATACCTCGGACGACGTCACCTGCTTCCTCATCGATTGCCCGGCATCGGGCGT
>JAIXZD010000547.1 GCA_027489895.1 Planctomycetaceae bacterium | reverse complement strand
CTGCGGGCGAGCTTTTCCACCCCCGACGTGAGCAGATCGTCGATTCCCGGTTCGGAAAACGCGACGCTCACCTCGTACCCACCCTGCGGATAGGCCTCTTTGACGGGGATGTACCAGGGTCCCCCATCGCCATACGCGGCCGTGGCAATGAAGCGGCCCGGTGCGGCCTGTTGTGCCCGAAGCTGGTACTCAAGGAACGACTCGGCCGGCAGATGCAGCAGCGACGTGTTCCCCAAGTGCAGCGCCGACAGGACGACCGGTTTCTTCTCGGCACAGCGGTTCAACCAGGCCAGCATCATTGAGGGGCGAATTCGGTTCGCGAGTCCAGCGGACGGGTCGCGAATCAGCTTTTCCAGCGACTCGGTCGAGAACGAGGCCCGAGGCTGCGGCAGGATCTCGACGGTCTGCCAGCCGACCGAGTCAACAGGCGCCGGCATCAGACTCGCCAGAGAGGCCTGCATCGCGGCGTAGATGCGATCGGTCAGGTCGAGGCGGGCCTGGGGCGTGCCATCGTTGTACTTGCCCGCCGCGATATTCCCCGAGGCCCCGGTGAAATACATGTGCTGGCAGGTCGGGTCGGCCGTCTGAGTCCGCTTGCGAGCCAGACCAACATATTCGCTCGTCACCGCCCCCTGTCCATAGTGGCTCATGGGGTGACAGGCGTAGTAGTGCAGCGCGGCGACGCGTGTGTCTCCATCGTAGAGAGCCACCGTCTTCAAGAACGGATCGATGAGTCCGTCCGGCAATTCCTTGTGGACCGGGTTCTTGCTCGAACTGCCGCGCCAATCGACGACCGTTCCATTCGCCCCGATGAAACGTCGATTTCCCGCGACCTTCTCGACTTTCGCCTGACTCGTCGCCACTCGGGTGAGCGGCCGCTGCTGGGCGAGCGACTTCCGAGCCGACTCGGCCACCCGTTCGAGCACGCGCTCGAAGAAATCCATCTGCACCACGGCGTTCTCCAACCCCGGCACACCGTCGCACAGCTTGCGAGCCGAGGTACAGACGAACGGTGCATCGTGCTGATGGACGCACTGCACGGCGACCCGATCCGGCGTCGTCCCGACCGCCTCCGCCAGAGTCTTTCGCCAGGCGATGTGTGCGTCGTTAAGAATCCCCGTCCAGTCCACGACACAGATGACGATCGGCGCTCCCGCCCCGGTGATCACCACGCCCAGCGCTTCCTGAATGTCTTCCACCGTCTTCACGGGTGTGATCCACCCACCGCACAGCGGGTGCCCTTCCGGCGGTGTGACATCGGCTCGAAACGTGGAGATCTTCAGCGCGGACGGCTCCGCCCACGCCAGGGACTGCAGCCCCAAAGTCCCGGCCAAACCAAGCCCGGCAGACAGTTCAAACAACTCGCGTCGCGAGAGCCGGGCGGGGGAAGAACGGGACATGGAGACACCTCGAAACGGGCCGGGGACTGACGTCTTGCTAGAATGCGTCAACGACGTGCACTGGGACGCCGTGAAACACTCAGGAACACTTCAATGCGCTTTTATCTATTGATCTTGGTCCTGTCCATCGTCTGGACCGCGACCGGTTCCGATTCGCGTGCCATGGCCGCTCCCCCCGTGGAGAAACCCGAAATCAACCAGCCTCAGCCTTCCGCACAAACCGTCCGTCGGACCAGACTGGCCGCAGCAATCGATGCCCAACTCGACAACGCCCGCGTACTGACCGAACCGGCCGAGCGTCTGGCGACGCTGCGCCAAGCGGTGCAGGCGACCCGTTCGGAAGCGACCTTCAATCCTGTGGTTGTGGCGCAACTCTCCGAGGCGGAAACGCGGTCTGAGCGACTGTCCGCCGAATCGCCGGAGAAGGCCGCGAACATCCTCCGCGATGCTCTCCGAGCCGCTCGCGATCTACTGAAGTTCGAACCAGCCCAAGAGGCTCCGCTTCCCGCAGGCTTCCCCGAACCGATGCCCGCCGGGGAGATTGGCATCAAACGGTACCCCGCCTATCGCCTCGCGCGGGCCAAAGATGGCGATGAAGGCCGGGCGTTCAACCAACTCTTCAAGCACATCCAGAAGAACAACATTGAGATGACCGCCCCCGTCGAAATGACCATGGAGAAATCCGCGGCGGGCGAGATGCGGTCACTAGACATGGCGTTTCTGTATCAGACGACAGCGCTGGGAAAACCCGGCGCGGATGCGACCGTCGAAGTGCTCGATGTCGCACCGATGACGGCGGTCACTATTGGCGTCCGCGGTTCGACTGATCGAAAACAGGTTGCCGAGGTCGAGGCCCGATTGCGGACCTGGCTGAAAGAACATGCCTCCGAATTTGAGGCGAATGGCCCGCCCCGCGTGATGGGCTACAACAGCCCGTTCGTACCAGAGTTCCTGCGGTACTTCGAAGTCGAGATTCCCGTGAAGGAGCTCGAGACGCCGTCAAAGTAGCTGCTCTCTCCCCTCATTCGGCGTCCACAATTCGCCCGAGGCGACGTTTCGCGCCGCCTTCGTGCTCCGCTTCCTCCAGCGCGTTCAGATGCAACTCTCGAAGCCCCAGCCAGGAGCGAAACGCGTCGAACTCGGCTCGGGCCGCGACAACCCGCGCGGAGTTGGTGCTTTTCGTCGCACGAATCAGAAGATTTTTGGGCGTATGCTCGGTCTCGATGAACTCGACGATCTGCGTCTTGTAGCCGTGGGATTCCAGCCACAGCGCGCGAAGTGAATCGGTCGCCAGGGCGGCAAACCGCTCCTTCAGAATGCCATGCTTGAGGAGCGGCGCCAGTTCCTTCGCAGCGACCTGCGGGGCCACTTCATGCTGGCAGCAGGGAACCGCAAGAATCACGCGCGCATTCCAGCCCACAGCCGCGGAAAGAGCATCATCCGTGGCCGTGTCGCACGCATGCAGCGAAATCGCCAGGTCAACGGACGTCTCCCGTTCGAAGCCCGAAATCTCCCCCGAAACGAACCGGAGCCCTTCGCAAGCGAGACGCTCAGCCAGCGCCGCACAGTCCGCCACAACGGTCTCTTTTCGATCGACGCCGGTGATCTCGACCGTACGCCCCAACTCCGTCTTCAAGAAATGATGCAGGGCAAAGGTGAGATAGCTTTTCCCACAGCCAAAATCGACGATCGTCAGAGGATCCCGTGCTGGCAGATGGGGGACAATGTCCCGTACCAGTTCCAGAAACCGGTTGATCTGGCGAAACTTGTGGTACATCGCCGCCCGGACTTTTCCCTCGCCGGTCATCACCCCGATTGCCACCAGAAATGGATAGGGTGTCCCGTCTCTGAGGATGTAGTCCTTCGCCCGATTGTGTGCCACGACCGTAAGCTCGGGCGACACCTCGGAAGAGGATCGCTTGGACCGCCAGGGGCCTTTGGTCAAGCGCGTCCAATGCGTCTGCTGCGAGGCGCTCCGGACGACCACTTGCCCGAACATCCCGAGCAGTTCCCCCAGACGTGCCGCCGCCTCAGTCCCGGTGACATTCTCATGCCGGGCCTGCGTCCCCACCCGCAGTTCAAGCTGCAGGACCTTTTGCCCACGAGCGACAATGGGCCGAGCGACCACCTGGGTCGGTCGCCCCGAACCCAAATTCCCATCGGCGCCCGCGCCACGCTTTGGGAGCGAGAAGGAGGCCGAGACCAGTTCGTCTTGGGCGAACAGCCCGGCGATTTGTGCCGCCGG
>JAIXZD010000232.1 GCA_027489895.1 Planctomycetaceae bacterium | reverse complement strand
GGGTGTCGATTTCGAGATGAGCGCGGTTTCTGTGAGTGGTGCGGTTGGGCAGGGTGGCTCGCCGTTGCCGGGTTTGATTGGCGTCTGTCCGGCGATGCAGCAGGTGTATCGCATCACCCGCCAGGTCGCCCAATCCAATGCCACCGTTCTGTTGACGGGTGAGACTGGTACGGGCAAAGAACTGATTGCCCGGGCCGTCCATGAGCTGAGCCCGCGGGCGAGTGGTCCGTTCATTCGCGTGAATTGTGGCGCTCTGAGCGAAAGCCTGCTCGAAAGCGAGTTGTTTGGCCACGTCAAAGGGGCGTTCACCAGCGCCAACGACAACCGCACCGGTCGATTCGAAGCCGCGCACGGTGGGACAATCTTTCTCGACGAAATCAATTCCGTCTCGTATACGCTGCAGGTCAAGTTGCTACGCGTCCTACAGGAGCAGGAGTTTGAGCGGGTCGGCGATACGAAGACGATTCGGGTCGACTGCCGGGTGGTCGCTGCGACGAACCGCGATCTGCTGGAAGAGATTGAGGCCGGGCGGTTTCGGGACGACCTGTACTACCGTCTCAACGTGGTCCCGATCTATCTGCCGGCGCTGCGGGAACGGACCGAGGACTTCCCGCTGCTGATTCAGTTCTTCCTGAAGAAGTATGCCCAGGAGAACAAGAAGCCCGTGCCGGTGATGCCCGCGGACATGCTCGAGGCGCTCAAGCGGTACCCGTTCCCCGGGAATGTGCGCGAGCTGCAGAACTACGTGGAACGGGCGATCGTCCTGTCCGATGGCAATGAGCTGTCGCTGGACCTGATGCCCGCGCACGTTCGCGGACTGGCCCCCACGCGGTCGTCACGGCAGGCCGCCCGCACGCCCGAGCAGTTGACCCGCGATCTCGTGTCGATGAGCCTCATGCAGGCCGGTGAACAGGACACGAATCTCTACGATCGGGTGGTCTCGCTGATCGAACGGGAACTGATCGCGCAGGTGCTCCGATCCTGCGGCCAGGTTCAAACGCGGGCTGCCACCCGGTTGGGGATCAATCGCAACACGCTCCACAAGAAGATCAGCGATTATCAGCTCGAATCGGTCGACCAGTAGGGCGGTCGATCCCGAGTTTATGTCCGCGCCGCGTCTTGGGCTGTCGCGTCGGTCATGCGACTACGTCGATCCTGCTGAGGGAGCCGCCCGATGGATTCCGGCCACCCACCCGCCCCAGTCGTTGCTCTCACGGACGCTCTCACGAGGGCGTTCGACTTGGCGCGTTCGGCACATGCCGGGCAGACGCGCCGCGGCACGTCGGTTCCCTACCTGTCGCATCTGTTGGCGGTGGCGGCGCTGGTCCTCGAGTTTGGCGGCGACGAGACGGCGGCGATCGTCGCGCTCTTGCACGATGTCGTGGAAGACTGCGGTGGGGCCGCTCGGCTGGCCGAGATCCGAGGGGAGTTTGGCGACGAGGTCGCGGTAATGGTCTCGGCTCTGAGCGACACCGACCAGGACCCCAAACCACCGTGGAGGCCCCGCAAGGAGGCCGCGATCGAACGCCTGAAGAACGACTCGCCAGCGACCCAACTGGTCGCATTCTGCGATAAACTGCACAACGCGCGGTCGATCGTCGCCGACCTGGCCACCTTCGGCGCGTCGACCTGGTCCAAATTCAACGGGGGCCGCGACGGGACGCTGTGGTACTACCAGTCGCTGGTCGAGGTCGCCAGCGGGAGTTCCCTGCCGCCGAGACTGGTGGCGGAGTTCACTGCGACGGTGACCGAGATGCACCGGCTGTCTGGGGAGTGAACCCGAGCAGATCGGTCTACGCTTCGGGTTACCAGCGCGAACTCACCGGTCGCCCGAACGAATCACAACCTCTTAGGCGACTCTCGCCTCAATCTCAGGCCCGGACGCCGCCTCGATCTGCGAAAGCGCCTCATTCGCGGGGCGAACGCGGTTGGAGTAGACGATTTCGAGGAAGTCGGGAAATAGTTCCCAAGGCCCGGGCTGATCGTTCCAGATCCCCGCGAGATGGTGGAAGAATTTCATCTCGTAAGTCGCCACGACCAGGTCTTGAACCTGGGTGATCGGATCGATGTCGGCTGGCGTCCACGGTCTGGGGCAGAGCGAGTAGACCGGGTGCGATCCGGGGCGGCCTGAGGCGGGAATGTCGTAGAGGATCGCCAGATCACCCTCAGGCGTCATCTTGGCCGGGAAGGCGCGGCAGGCACCAGGGCGGCTGGTGTGAATCGAACACGAGGCCGTTCCGAAGGGCTTGTCGGGCGTGGCCTTGGTTTCGGCCAGAAAGCGACATTTCCCAGTGCCGGGGACGGTCTGGCTGTCGTCGGTCAGCAGGCAGATCACGAACGGGGTGTCGGGTTCGTCGGAGAATCGAAACTGCGGCGCGTGCTGCAGCGCGATCGAGCCATCGGGGTCGGCCCAGCGACAGACGAAATCCCAGAACCCCAGGTGTGTGTTCGCTTGAATGCGAAAAATGTCGGCACCGGTCACCGGAACGGCGAACGACCGGCAACAACCCGCATGACATTGATCGCAGGGAGACATGGCGAACCGACTCTGGGCAAACCGACGGATGAGAAGTCCCCGTACCACATTCCTGGTGAGGATCACTCAGGCAGGAATGTCGTGCTGGAGCGAGCGACTCTCTGGAATGATTCGGTGTTGGGACTTGTCCGGATTCAACGGATTTCAGGGAATTCAGCGAGTTTTCCGGTTTTGCGGGCTTCGAACCTCCGTTCGAGAGGCGAATCGAATGAAAATCGCGCACAATCTCGTGCGTCACCACGGTCGCTGGTGAATTTCGCTGTCCCGAGCGCGTTGGCTGCAGAGAGACCTCCCTCATGATGTACGAGCATCTCACGGTGATTGGCGGACGGGCCCATCCCGAGCTGGCTCGCGAGATCGCGCAGTACCTGGGCGTCGATCTCGGACGTGTTGATCTCTGGAACTTTCCCGACGGGGAGATCGGCCTCAAGATTCTGGAAAACATCCGCGGCCGCGATGTGTTTCTCGTCCAGCCGACCTGTCCCTCGGCGAACGAGACGCTGATGGAGCTGCTTCTGTTGATTGATGCGTGCAAGCGGGCCAGCGCCGCACGAATCACCGCGGTCATGCCCTACTTCGGGTACGCCCGACAGGATCGCAAAGACTCCGGTCGGGTTCCGATCACGGCGAAGCTGGTCGCGAACCTGATCACCACGGCCGGTGCGGATCGTGTGCTGACGATGGACCTGCACGCCGCGCAGATTCAAGGCTTCTTCGACCTGCCGGTTGACCATCTCTATGCGTCGCCGTTCCTCGACCAGTACTTCATTGGGTTGGAGATTCCCTCGGCCGACATGGTGATCGTCAGCCCGGATGAAGGAAGCATCAAACGGACCCTGCAGCATTGCGAGCACCTGCACGGCAGCCTCGCGATTGTCGACAAGCGCCGGACGAGTGCGACGGAAACGCAGCAGGCGAACATTATTGGCGGGCCGATCGCCGGCAAGACGGCCCTGCTGTTTGACGACATGATCACGACGGGTGGCTCGATCGTGGGGGCGGTGAACGTGGTTCATCGCCACGGCGCGAAGAAGATCTATGTCGGCGCGAGCCATGCGGTGTTCGTGGGGCAGGCGATCGCGCTGCTGAAGGCCGCCCCGATCGACGAGATCGTGGTGACCAACAGCGTTCCCCTGGGGGACAAGGCGCAGTCGCTGCCGAACCTGCGCGTGGTGAGCATCGCGCCGCTGCTGGGAGAGGCGATCAAGCGGATTCACCGGAATGAATCGGTGAGCTACCTGTTTGAGTAGAGCCGAGTGACGGCAACTGACAGGGTCGGCTCGCCTGTCCCGCTTGTCGGCCAAACGTTCCCGCCGGACGAGCGTGTGTCTCGTGGTAGGCCTGGGCAGTGTTGGTTGAAGCCGGGGGCGTTGCGGATTGGTTTTTGCTGGCTGGTGAGCAGTGGTGGGCAGTGCCCACCCTACCTCAGGCGGCGTGTCGCTGAGTGGCGGGGGCGACGCCAGCGGAGGTTTCGTTTGAGGGAGCCGGTTCGTGTGGTGAGTACTTGCCCGTGCAGACATCCCAGAGAGTTTTCAGGATGCGCAGGTTGCCGCTCAGGCCGTGGATCTTGGATGGAGTGGGGCCGTGGGCGGGATAGGCCCGCGTGGTCGGGACTTCTCGGACGACATACCCCCGCCGGGCCGCCTGCAGCGCGAGGTAGTAGTGCAGTTCGTAACCCGCGAGGACATCCCGGAACACGGCGATCTCGGGATCGACAAGCAGTCTTCGACTGTAAGCCCGGAAGCCATTGGTCGTGTCGGTGTACCAGTAACGCGAGGCGGCGCTCAATAGTGGAGCATGGAGCAGGCGGACGCCCCAGTACCGGGCGGTGGGCGTGTTGATGGCCCGGCCCCCGCGAATGAATCGCGACCCCTGGGCATGGTCGACACCCGCGTCGAGCGCTGCGATGAACCGCTCGATCGCTTCGGGGCCATCTTTGTTGTTGCCATCCATGACGATCACGCCTTCGTAGCCACGATCGAGACACCACGCGAAGGCCATTCGCATTTGCGCGCCAAGCTTGCCAGGCCCCGTCTTGGTGAGCAGGCAGTTGACGCCCAGGCGTGTCAGGCGTCCCGTTTCTGTGCTGCCATCCGTGCTGCCGCCGTCGGCCACGATCACGTCGACCTGCGACATCCAGGGCTGCATCCGCCCCAGTTGAGCCAGCAGGCGATCTCCCTCATTGATCACAAACAGACAGAGGGCATAGCGCGCCCGTCGGCCGGAAAGTTCGTCGGCGCGATAGGTTGGAACCTGGCGAATGGCGGAAGTCATCAGATGGCCCACGTTTCAATGAGAACAGACGGACGCAGGATTCGGGTGACGCGTGAGGTGCTAGGCCGCGCGGCGGACCGGTGCGACGTCCGCGACCCTGCTGCCCTGTTCGGTCGAATGTTCCTGGACGTTCCGCAGCGAGGGGTCGTAGACGGCGATCGGACTGCCCAGTTCGTCGACCACGTGATACAGCGGCCGGTCTTTCGTCTCGTCCAGAATTCGCCCGACATACTCGGACATCACCGCCTGGATCACGAACAGCATCAGGAACATGGACGAGGACTGCAGCGACAGCGTCGTCCATCCCTCGGCGACATGCGACTTCAGCAGATTGACGAGAAACACATAACCGACATACGCCAGGTTCAGTCCTGCTCCAGCGAGGCCCGCATAACTCACCCAGCGCAAAGGCGCCGTGGTCGAGGTGACGAGCGACGCGACCCCCAGATCGAACGCCTCCAACAGCGACCGCCGCGCGGTGCGGGCACCCCGCGGCGATTGGGCGTAGTCGACCTCGAGCCGTTTGAATCCCACGCTGCAGCAGATCCAGGAAAGATATCGCTGCTTCTGTTTCACTCGCGTGATGGCATTCACGGCCTTGCGGGTCAGCGCGATGCAACTGAGGGAGTTCTTCGGAATCCGTGTACCGCTGAGCGCTTCGGCTGTGCGGGTGAACGCCGAGCGGAGCAGCCGGTAGGTGAGCGATTCGGCCGGGGCGTTGGTCGCCTTCCCGACGACGATGTTGAGGTCTTTGTCGGCCAGAAGTGGCGCGACCAGCGTGCCGATGACGGCGGGCGGATCGCGGTCAATCCGCATGACGACGACGAGGTCGCCGATGGAGGTTTCCAGGCCCGCGGTGATGGCGATGTCCGTCCCATACGAGCGAGACAGGCGGAGCAGTCGAATCGCGGGAAACCGCTGCAGCAACTGCGCCACGGTTTCGACGGTGTCGTCCTGAGACCAGTCGTCCACGAGGATCACTTCGTGCTGCGGAAAGTCCCGCTGGACCAGTTCGCACAGATCGGTGAGGTAGTTTTCAATGATGTTGGCGTCGTCATGTAGTGGGACGACAACGCTGAGAAACGGACGCGAGGCCATCAGGCAGCCGCCTTTCTACTGGAAAGCAAACGGCGAACTTCGTCGAGCACGTCGTAAATGTTGTCGATCTTCGACCCCATGACGACATGCAGCCCTTCCAGGCCCCAGTCGCGCTTGAAGAGAATCGGTCGACTGTCATCGGATTCACTGACGGGAAGGATGGTTTTGACTTCGTACAGCGAGTCCATGGGGCGGCAGGCCCCCATCAGCGGCATGTACCGCGCGGCATCTTTGATCATCAGCCCCACGCTCGACGGTTCCGTGGCGAAACGGGGCGGAGTCGGAACGGTTTCCCCGTCGAACCAGGCGGCATGCGGCGTGTATCGCACGTGCGACAACGAGTGCAGTCCGCGCGAGGGAAACGGCATGCAGGAGAAGAACGGGCCGCACATCATCGTGACGCCCAGGGGCCGCAGTTGTGCGGGGACCTCGACGAGCGCCAGTTCCGCCAGTTCATGTTTGAGTGGAATCACCGGCAGCCCCGAATCGCGGAGCAGGGGATTGATCTGCGAATAGGTGCAGTGGAACAGATTCTCGCCGGTCACCTGCTCTTCGCCTTCAGCGCCACGAAGGGTCACGCGGACACCGTGCGAAGCGGCTTCGACTTCAACGGCGGCGGTCGCCAGTCGCACGTCGACGCCGCTCGTCTGCAGCCGCATCCGGCAGCTTTCGCGCAGAATGTCGGCGTTGAACGCGTATTCGCGCGTCAGAAACACCTCTTCGATGAGGTCGCGCGAGAAGAGTGCCCGGATGGATCGCGGCGCCGGCTCAATCGGTGCACCGATTCTGCGGCAGAACGTTTCGAAGTAACCGGCCGTCACTTTGGACAGCTCGCGCCCCACGGCGTAGTACTTGTCAAACGACTGGTCGACACACCCGGGAAAGTCGGCGACAAACCGCTCGAAGCTTTCGCGGGAACGGACGGCGGTCGTGAAGCTGCGCGGGTAGTGGTAGCCCTGATGGATGCGGGCCTGATTGTTGTACGAGGCTCTAAGGAGCAGGTCTCGCTCCCGTTCGACGAGCAGGACGCGTTGGCCCAGCCGCGCCAAATCGACCGCGATCAGGCAGCCGTAAAAGCCGCCCCCCACGACAATCGCGTCGAAATCCGGAACCATCCCTGATTCCTCTCCCCGGTAAACCCTGGCGGGCGACTTCCTGTCGCCACAACGTACGCGAACCAAGACGGACCTTCTCCGCACAAGGACGCGTCGGGACCATAGCCACCCAGGCATTTCCCGACAATGTCAATCTGGCACTCTGGGTAGGTTCGGGTGTCGGAGGGAACCACCAAGGCACGAAGGCACCAAGGGATCGGTGGGGAGCGAACCCAGACGATGTCAGGCGAGCCGACCCTGTGAGGGGTCGGTGGAAACGTACGATCGGGGTGTGACTCGCTTCCCGATCGCCGACCGCGTCCACATCCGACCTCGCCTCCGCCCCCCCACAGGGTCGGCTCGCCAGCGTGAGAAACTGACGCTATTGCGCCGGTGTCGCGCTGATTGTCCCCGACCGTGGTGAAGTTGGAATCGCGATCGAACCGGCGGCGTCCGTGGGAGCGCCAGCCGGGCCGCCGACCCGAGATGCGGCGTCAGCTCGGGACCGCACGGTCGCGGTGTTCAACTGCGTGCCCTGGGCGTACCGATCACCGCGGGCCGAGCCTCGATTCATCGACGCCGAGAGCATCCCCCCCGGCCGATTCTCGTTGAGCAGGAACTCGCGCAACTGCAGGACGGAAGGCCCGATCAGCAGCAGGTAGACCGGCGGTGCCAGGCAGAGCACCACCGGGAACAGCAGTTTGACCGACGCCTTGCTGGCCCGTTCTTCGGCCCGAAACCGTGCCCCGCGGCGGAGGCTGTCAGCAAACTCGCGGACGGCGGTGGCGACGTTCGTCCCCAGCCGTTCGGTCTGACTCACCAGCGCCGCCATCGACTTGATATCGGGCAGATCGACGCGGTTCGCGAACTGTCGCATCGCGTGCGACAGCGTGTTGGCATCGGCCTGCTTCCGGACGATCTCCAGCTCGACGGCGATGTCGGGATGAGCGTACTGCATTTCCTGGGTGACGCGTCCCAGTGCGTCTTGCAGCGGCAAGCCGCCGGTGAGGCACATCGTCGTGACGTCGAGTGCATCGGGAAGGCCCGCCTGAATCCGGGCGACGCGGCCATTGGCCTGCAATCGGAGCAGCAGGCGTGGCAGCCCGTAACAACTGATCGCCAGCGCCCAGCCCAGCATCAGGATCACCCGTTGAACATCGGGGCGAGCCTGCGACTGCCAGACGAGCGCCGCCGCCCCCAGTCCGACCAGCCAGATCAGGCCATTGCGAGTGGCGAGGTACTCGGTGAGCGCGGTCGGGCTGTAAAACCCGCCCCGGCTGAGGTCCCGGCGAATCCCGTCGATTTCCGCTGGCAATTGAGGAACCGAAGAAGCCAGAAACTTCGAGAACCAGCCGCGATAGAGCGACCCGGTCTGTTCCTGCTGCAGCAGGGCCGTCGCCTGGTTGCGCGACAACACCCGCCGCCGCCCCCCGAACAAGAGGTCGCCCACCGCGAACACGAGCGTGCCAACGACCGCAAAACAGCCCACGGTGATCGCATCAATCCACATAGTCTGATCTTTCCCGAGTCGTTGTCCGAATACCGCTTGGCACGATGGTCTGAGGAACGGCTCTGGATTGGCCGCCTTGACCTGGTGTGGTCACTCTGTCCTCAATCCGTCTTCAACAAATTCAGCACCCAGATCACACCGACAATTTCGAGCACCACGGCCAGCAGCAGCAGGCTGTTCCCCAGGGTGTTTTCAAACATGATTTTGAGATGGTCGTACTGCAGCGTGAACATCAGGAGAAACATCAACGGCCCGGCGATGGCGATCAGCATGGCCGACATCCGACCGGCCCCGGTCGAGGCCTTCATCTGCCGGATGTAGTTGAGGCGATCCCGAATGACTCCCGACATCCGCTCGAGCGTCATCGCCAGATTTCCCCCGGTCTGACGATGCACCATGAGTGTTGTCGCCAGGACTCGAACCTCTGGCAAACGGACTCGGCGCATCAGCGATTTCATCGTTGCAGGGAGCGAGAGCCCCAGATCGAGTTGCCCCGCGCAGAGCCGAAACTCATGACCCAGGGGACCGCCCACTTCGTCGCCAATCAGCCGGATCGACTGGTCGAGACTTTCACCGGCCCGCACCGCCCGCGACATCAGGTCGAGCACATCGGGCAACACTTCCCGCATCTGCCGATAGCGGACCGCGCGCTTGCGCATGAGCCAGACCAGTCCGCCCGACATGCCCAGCAGCATCCCCGCGATCGCCGCCAGAGGCTGATCGCGCCAGAGGAACAGGGCGCCGCCCACGGCCAGTCCCAGAAACACCAGCCAGGCGAAGGCCCCGAGGGGACTGGTTTCGACTCCGCTTTCCAGTACGAGCCGTTCGAAGCCCTGGTCGAGCCGACCCGTCACGCTGGACGACGGCATTTCGTCGGTGACGTTGAACGGACGCCTGAGGCCACCCACCGGCAGCTCCGCGCCGCTGGTCGCGCTCCCCGAGAGATCGCGGATCACCAGCGCAATCGCGACTGTCACGCACAGCACCGAGGCCGCGGCAATCCCCATCACAATCGTTGGTGTCAGCATGTCGTATGTTCCACTCTCGGCAATTGATCGCGTCGACTCGGCGACTCTTCATTGGTTGCGACAGTCGGATCCGGTCAGGACGCAGCGGCTGCCACGGGGATGGCCTGACGGTCTCCCCGATTCTTGGTGACCGCTTCCACGTTCCGCGGCTCGAACAGGCTGTCGGAAAGGACCACCCCGGCCGAGCGAAAGCGTGCCAGGCACTGCGGGCGATATCCGGTTGCGAACCAGGTGCCGCAGGCGTTGCCGTCTTCGTTCACGCCGGTCTGTTCGAATCCAAAAATGTCTTCCACGAGAAACTGGTTGTCGCGAATTCCCACGATTTCGGAGATGCGGGTCACCTTGCGCTGGCCGCCCTTCAAACGCGACACATGCACGATCAGCTTGATGCCCGAGGCGATGTACTGGCGAACGACATGCACGGGCAGGTCGTAGCCGGTCATGGCGACCATCACTTCGAGCCGCGAGAGCGCGTCCCGCGTGTCGTTCGCATGGATCGTGGTGAGCGAACCTTCGTGACCGGTGTTCATCGCCTGGAGCATGTCCAGCGCTTCCGAACCACGGACCTCACCCACGATGATGCGATCGGGCCGCATGCGGAGGGCGTTGCGGACGAGATCTCGCTGCGTCACCTGCCCGCGTTCTTCGGTGTTGGGCGGCCGGGTTTCCAGTCGGATCACATGACGGTTCTGCACGCGGAGTTCGGCCGAATCTTCGATCGTGACCAGGCGTTCGGTTGAAGGGATGAACGCGGTGAGCGCGTTGAGCAGCGTCGTTTTCCCGGCCCCGGTTCCCCCCGACACCAGAAAACTGACGCGGGCATCGATCGCCGCCGCCAGAAAATCGACCATGTCGCTGGTGAGCGAATCGGTTGACGCGAGATCTTCGATACCCAGTGGCTTGGCACCGAAACGCCGAATGGACAGCGTCGGCCCATCGATCGCCAGCGGGGGGACGACGGCGTTGATACGGCTGCCATCGGCCAGTCGCGCGTCGACCATCGGACTGACTTCGTCGATCCGTCGCCCCACGCGGGCCACCACACGCTGAATGATGCGGAGCACATGCTGATCGTCGGCGAAGACGATGTCCGTCAGTTCCAGACGGCCATGCCGTTCGATGTATACCTCGCGAGAGTTGTTCACGAGGATATCGCTGATCTCGTCGTCGGCCATCAGAGCTTCGAGAGGCCCCAGGCCGAACACTTCGTCCAGCAGTTCCTTGAGCATCCGGTCGCGGTCGATGCCCTTCAGCTGCACGCCCCGCTCGTAGCAGATCTCTTCCGCCACCCGGCGCACTTCGTCGAGCAGGCGATCGTTGCCAATCTGACCGATCTTGGTCAGGTCGAGCGAATCGACCAGCTCTTCGTGAATCGCGGCCTTGAGGGCCTGGAACTCATGCTCACCCCTGTTGATAGCCCGTCCCTTGTCGACCGGCCCCACAGCGATGGCTCGAGCTTTCAGCGGAGCCATGAACAGACCTCTTCCCTATGACAAACCGCGCTCTGGCGGAAACGACCGAGACCAAACCCTTCCCCTGGACTGCATCCGCCCCACAGTCCCGGCAGATCCGGGCTGCGTACGGAAGAAGACCAGAACATCACGTCCCATTCGGCGTGCGCGTCACCGCGGTGACGCCGACATCTCCGTTTGGAGCAGCTCCCACCGGCGCGTTGACCAATGGGGTGGCCGGTCCGCGGGCCGGAGCCGATGTGTAATCGTCGCCAACCACCTGATTGTTCTGGAACAGCAGCGTTTGACGCGCGCCACCCCGATAGATTTCCAATCGTCGCGGCCCCGCATACTGCTGGCCGAGCAACTGATCGAGCGTTGTCCGGTTTCCATCACCAGAACTGGCGAGATCATTCGGACTTCTCATCGCCAGCATCATCTCGCCATGACCCGTCGCGACCTGCAGCGCGGCCGCCTGTTTCGGCGTGACCGCGAGAGTCACCATCCCCTTGGCACCCGCCCGTGTTCCCGGAACGGTTGACTGTCCGTAGGCGAGAACTTCGACCCCTTCCACGAGAGTCAGCGTTGTCTCCGGCGACAGGTCCCGCTGTTCAACGCGGAACATCACATCGACGTACGAACCGGGCGAGGCAAATCCCGAAACGGCAGCGAGGTCGGACACGGAGATCGTCACCGCGCGAAAACCCGGCTTGAGTCGATCGGCCACGCTCGGACCCAGTCCATCCGGGTAGAGGTCGGTGGTCAGGAACGGATCGCCCTTCTTCAGCGGGCTTTTCAGGATTCGGCCCACCAGGAACTGCGATCCGGCCATCGCATCGGCCGGGACCTTGCGGCGCTTCAATTGGTCGGGCGAGAGCGACATCATCACGATATCGCCCAGCGTCAACGTCTTGCCGGGGGTCAGGTCGGTGCTTGCGAACGCAATCGACTGATTCCGTGGGGCCGCCGCCGCTGCCGCCGCCGCCGAAGGTTGCTGCAGCACCTGACGGACGGTGTACGCACCGGCGAGTCCCAACAGCAGGGCGAAGATCGCCACGGTCATCGTTCCAGAACTGATTCGTGACACGTCGAATACCCTTTGTCTTCCGGATCAGAAAAAAGAGGCAAGTCCCGCGGGAGCGTGCCTCGTTGTCAGTCGTCTTGGTCGTCTTCTGTTTGGTCGTCTGCTGTCGATTCCAGTCGGGTCACGCCACGTTCTAAGTCACTCTTCGAGCGCAATCGTTGGCGTCAACGTCGAAACGGGAGCCGACGAGTCGCTGAACTGATGCGTCGTTCCGTTGATCGTCACGCTGTAAGACTGGTTCAGGCTCTCGAGCGCGAGCGCCACGTCGTTGAACTGCATGACGATGTGATCGCGAATCGTCGCCAGTCCCACGAGGCAGCCCAGTCCCACCAGCGCCCCCATCAGCAGGAAGTCCACGACCGAGGTCGCTCCACATTCATCCCGCAGAAACTTCTGGATCAAACCCTGCGGGGAAGCGAGTTCCTGGACGTTGCCCGGTTCGTCGAAAGTCATCACGTCCCCGCTCCTTCCGAACTGGGAGCGATGATGGCGACGCAGGCCGTGCCCGCGTCATTCCCGTCGGTGGTTGAACTGGTCGTGTCGTCGCAGAAGTCTGGCAAATCGACAAACGAACTGCCCGCGATGCTCACACCTGTCGTGGCGAACGAAGCAATCTCATACGAGTGATTCAACTGTCCGATCGACGTGGCGAGGTCGGCCATTTCCAGCACGGCCTGATCCCGATAGGTCGACAGCCCCGCGATCATCCCGATCCCGGCGATCGTGATGATGAGGATGATTTCGGCCGAGACGACCGTCCCCGACTCGTCGTTCAGGAATCGGACCATCCACTGCATGACAACACTCCCACCAGGACAACTCACGCCACAACCGATTGAGGCCACCAGGCCGTCTGACCAGTGGTTTCTCCGCCGCGTGGGCTGTTCCCAAACGACGGACGACGGAAGTCCCAACAAAGCGAACGGTGTGCCGACCGGCGCGAACGCTGCGGGCGACAACTCGGGAAGAGTCGTTTGAGTCCGAGTTTTCCCGCCAGTTGCTGCAGGCGGAGCATTCGGATCAGTCCGCACCGGGAGAAGCCAGAGCCAGACTCCCCCCAGCGTGAGCGACTCTGTTCACCCGCCTGACAGTTCACGGTTAACAGGCCGAACAGGGTCCGTATCCGCACGGAAACAATCGGGAGACATGTCCGCCCCGGCAGCGTTTGCCCTCACAGTCGGCGACGCTACGGAACAAATTTCACCAGACTTCGAATGCCTTAACTGATGTGGGGAACAGCAGTTCCCGGTGGTGTGACCGCCCGGGTTGATACAACCGATACCTTCGTAACAATCGCCCCGTTTAGAGCATCTGGGAGAGCCGTTGTGACCCGCAGGTCAGGCCGGCGCATCCAAACCGACGTTCCAATCGGTGGTCACAGCGGTCGGAGCGTCTCCCGAACTGTTACCCACTGTTACCAGCGGGATGCAGTTTTGCAGAGTTGGGTTCCTTCAGGATGCGCAGTTCCGTTGTCGTCGTGGCGTCGAATCGCTGTCACATCTCCCTTTGTGTTCACCGGCAACCAGACATAGACTGAAGGTTCGCAGTCACGGTCGATCGGTTCGCCCCGCCTGGACCGGACGTTCCCCCGTACAACTCACGAGTTGCTCGATGGGTTTCCGCATTCAACCCGAGAATAGACCCGCCGACATGTTTCACAGCGTTCTCGATGGGACGCAGCCTGCTGTCTTGACGCCCGCGTTCCTCGACGGCATCCGGAAGATTTTTGGCGACGCTTCGGTCATCACCGATCCCGATTCGCTGCTTGTCTACGACTGCGACGGCTACACCGTCGAGAAGAACCGACCCGATGTGGTGGTCTTCCCGACGACCACCGAGCAGGTCGTCGCGATTGTCCGGCTCTGCCAGCAGCACTCGGTTCCGTTCGTCCCCCGCGGTGCCGGTACCAGTCTCGCGGGCGGCTGCCTTCCCGTGGGCGGTGGCGTGATGATCTCGCTCACGAAAATGAAGCGGATCCTCGAAATCAACATTCGTGATCGCTATGCGATCGTCGAACCGGGGCTGGTCAATGTCCATCTGACACAGGCCCTCAAAGGCACCGGCCATCACTACGCCCCCGATCCCTCCAGCCAGGGGGCCTGTACGATCGGCGGGAACTTCGCGACGAACTCGGGCGGGCCGCACACTCTGAAGTACGGCGTCACCGTCAACCATATCCTTGGGGCGGAGGTCGTTCTGCCCGATGGAACGCTCACCCGCCTGGGGGGGCCGACCGAGGACACGCCGGGCTACGATTTCACCGGCCTGTTCGTGGGGAGCGAAGGAACGTTCGGCGTCTGCACGCGAGTCTGGGTCCGCCTGACCCGCGACCCCGAGTCCTATCGCACCCTGCTCGGGATTTTCAACTCGATCCAGGACGCGACCCAGGCGATCAGCGCGATCATCGGCGCGGGAATCGTTCCCGCCGCTTTGGAACTGATGGACGGCGGAATCATCGGGGCCGTGGAGGAAGCGTTTCACTTCGGCTTCCCGCTCGATGCCGCCGCGGTCCTGCTGATGGAAGTCGATGGCCTCGAGGTCGCTGTCGATGGCGAAGCCCGACAGATGATCGACCTGTGTACCCGGCACGGTGCTCGCGAAGTTCGCACGGCCAACACGCCCAAAGAACGCCAACTGTTGTGGAAATGCCGCAAGCAGGCGTTCGGGGCGATCGGCCGACTAGCCTCCAGCTTCTGCACGCAGGACGGCGTCGTCCCGCGCACCCGGCTGCCAGAAATTCTGGAGTTCATTCAGGAAGTCTCGGCTCGCCACAATCTGCGGATCGTCAACGTCTTTCATGCCGGGGATGGAAACATTCACCCGATCCTGTTGTTCGATGAGCGCGATCCCGACCAGATTCGCCGGGTCCTGCTCGCCAGCGATGAGATCCTGGGCCGGTGCATCGATCTGGGCGGCAGCGTCACCGGGGAGCACGGCATCGGCGTCGAGAAGCTGAGCTTCATGAGCCGGCTGTTCACGGAAACAGATCTCGCGGTCATGGGCGAGATCCGCGATGTGTTCAACCCGACTCAGCTCTGCAGCCCGAAAAAAATGTTGCCCACGTCTGGCGGTTGCGGAACCGAACACATCGAACGAACCACCCCCTCCCGCCGGGCGATGTAACACAACTCCTCGACGATTTCCGTTGGATACCGGCGTCTCTCGATTGTTCACCTGACCTCATATCACCAACTCAACTGGAGAGCGACCCGAACCTGAGGACATGTGGGTGCAAGTGGAAGGCTATTGGCCCTTTGCGTCCAACGTCTGAAAACCGACTTGGCAGGCAACGGTCGAGAATGAAATGACAGACCTCTTGAACACGGACTGGACGCCCGCTACGCAGGCCGAACTGGCCCGCTGGCTGGCGCAGAATGCTCAACACGGCCAGCGGCCCGTTGT
>JAIXZD010000178.1:0-10000 GCA_027489895.1 Planctomycetaceae bacterium | reverse complement strand
GGAGTTGTGGGAGATCGGACTGTTCAGTGACCGGGTGGCCAATGAGGCCGCGGTGCGAACGCTGCAGGAGACAGGCTATATCCGTTACGAGCACCTGCCGCTGGTCACCAGCCTGGGAGTGCGGGTCGAGGTCGAAGTCGTCGCCAACTCGTACCGCGAAGACCGCCACAAAGTCATTCAGTGCAATGTTCGAGACATCACCGAACGCAGCAAACTGGAAAAGCAGATGCACGAGCAGGCCCAGACGCTGGCCGACCTGCACCGTCGCAAGGACGAGTTCCTGGCGATGCTCAGTCATGAACTCCGCAACCCGCTGGCCCCCATCACCAACGCCGTGCAACTCCTGAGCCTGCAGAAGCATGAGGACAAGCTCCAGCATCAGGCCCGCACGATCATCGAACGCCAGGTCGGACAACTGACTCGACTCGTGGATGATTTGCTGGAGGTCTCGCGCATCACCACGGGAAGAATTCATCTGCAGCTCGAACGAATCGACCTGAATGGCGTGGTCGAGCGGGGGATCGAAACGACCCGTCCGCTGATGCATCGGCACCATGATGTCCTGACGGTATCCCTTTCATCACAGCCCATCTGGGTCTATGCCGACCCCGCCCGGCTCGAACAGGTCGTCGTCAATCTGCTGACGAATGCCGCCAAGTACTCCGCTGACGGTGGCGCCATTGCGATTGCCGTCGACCGGGATGGAGAGGAAGCCCAGCTTCGCGTCCGCGATTCGGGTGTCGGCATCCCCCCCGAACTGCTCCCGCATATCTTCGATCTGTTCACGCAGGCCGAACGCTCTCTCGATCGCTCACAGGGCGGGTTGGGCATCGGCCTGTGCCTGGTGCGAAAGCTGGTCGAGATGCACGCAGGCACGGTTGAGGTCACCAGCACATTGGGCCAAGGCAGCGAATTCGTCGTCCATCTGCCGATCGTGCTGGCGTCCGCCATCTCACCAACTTCACCCACACCCCTCGTCCCCGGATCGAGTGGCACCGCGATGCGCGTGCTCGTTGTCGACGACAATACCGACTCGGCTCACTCGTTGGGGCTGCTGCTGGAAGCGACCGGGAATCACGTGCAATTGGCCTTTGACGGCCCGACAGCATTTCAGACTGCCCTTGTGTTCCAGCCCAAGGTCGTGCTGTTGGATATCGGCCTGCCGGGCCTTGATGGGTATGAAGTCGCCCGACGCATCCGGGAACAGCCAACACTCCGGAACATCGTCCTCGTGGCGATGACCGGCTATGGAAATGAGACCGACCTGCAGCGATCAGAGGCCGCCGGGTTCAATCACCATCTGGTCAAGCCGGCCGACTTTGCGCAGGTCAACACCATCCTGGCGACTGTCGCGGAGAACCCCACATCATGACGGCAACCACGACAAAACTCCGCGTCCTCATCGTGGATGACAACCGGGATGGTGCCGATGCCTTGGGGCTGGTGGTCGAAGCCCTTGGACACCAGGTCCATGTGACTTACGGAGGAAGTCAGGCGCTCGATGTCGCCACGGCATTCCGGCCCGATCTCATGCTGCTGGACCTCGCCATGCCCGACATGGATGGCTTTCATCTGGTCGAGCAGTTTCGCCAGCGTCCGGCCTTCACCCGCACCAGGATCGTCGCGGTCACCGGCCATGCCGACGAGGGACACCGGACCACCGCGATGAAGGCCGGGTTCGATGCGATTCTCGGCAAGCCCGTTGCGCTCCAGGAGATCGAGGATGTTCTGACCGGAGTCAAACTCGTTCCCGCCCGCCGCTCCCCCAAAGCCCGAGGGAAACCGGGAACCCCCGAAACGCAATCCCGCTTGCCAGTCGGTGAAGCGCGACGAATCCGCAATGGGCGCGAATCAAAAGCCCTGACACTGGCAGAAAGCCAGGCGGCGATGTGCGAAGGGATTCTCGCCTTCCAGGAGGAGTTCATGGGGCTGCGGTCGGAGCAACTCCACGCGTACTTCATCAAAGACATTCTGGTCGTGCGGATCTATGGCACGTTGACGCTCGCCGAACGACAACTCGGCAAGTCGCTGTTGCCGGAAAGAGGCCGGGATCTCATCAAGCATACCCGGAAGCAACTGGTGGAGCTGGCTCGCCCCATGCTGGAATCGCTGGTCCACGAAGTCACGGGCGTCAAAGTGCGCAGCATGCACCACGACATCAGCACCGTCAGCGGGGAAGAAATGATCGTCTTCACGCTCGTCGGCTCACCTCGCTTCGAGTAACCCGGACAGCTCCCTCGCCCCACGACCGATTGCCCTCCGCTGGGAAGCCGGGCCGTCGACTGGTGGCGGGAATTCGGGAACGGCCGCCTGACGCAGGAAACGGGATGATCGGCCGGTTCCGCAGTCCCTCTGCCGATTTGTCCCGTGGAGAGCGCGGGGCAGACATGATCATTCGCCGGTACTGGCCCACTCTGGGAGAGGCCCCTGCCCGTCGAAGGGGCCCGCCTCGAGACGGTTCCGCCGAATTGTGTCACGACCAGCGATCTGCCTGAGGCGGGTTCTGCACAAATGTGCATTGACTCCCCGGCCGCGTTGTTTTGATTCGGACGTTTGATGGAAGGGCATCCTGGGCCACGGTCACTAGGGATTTCCTCAGGTCAATCCACAGGAGAGAACTGGAGTGAAATCCCTCCGTCTGGTTTGGCGTTGTGGCCTACCGGGAGCGACTCAACCGTTTGACACGCCTGCTCCTGTGCTCTGAGGCAAAACCCGCGTCCGCAAGACTCCCCGTCGTGAGACAAAATGGTTGAATTGCAAAAAGGGCACTTGATTCAAGTCGGTTACAAAGCCGAAAAATCGAGGGAGGTTTTACAATGGAAACTGGGTTCTACAGTTCCGGTTCGATTTTTTGACTTATCGCTCTAGTCGAATCCTGTCGACCGAGTTCTCTGTATCCAAGACAGACATTGTGTGTCGTGAAGACAGTCCCGAGAGCTGCATTCTCACTCGTTGTAGTCGGAGTGATGATGAGTACGGTCGAGGAAAAGCGGACATCACCCGCGGCTTCCGGTGGAGCGGTCACCGGCGGTCGGGTGCTGGTGCCCGTCAATCACCTGCTGGTTGGACATCGTCTGGGTAAGCCAGTCTGGGACGACCGGGGTGTGCTCCTGCTGGCCGAAGGGGCCGTCATCACATCGCGGTTCAAGGAGTTGCTGCAGAAGCGCGGGGATAAAACAATCTCGGCCGACCCCGCCGACGCAACTCAATTCACCGCGGCGAACACGGCATCTCCCGACGATCGACCCATTACAATCGCGCCTGTCGAGGTGCGGTTGAATGAGGCCGCCCAGGCGATGATCGGCATCGTCGATGCGCAGGTCGCCAGCGGCAACCTGCTCGTCAAGAACAGTGGCCCGCCACTTTCCGAACGGCTGCTGAACCGAGGCGTTCAGGGCTATGCCGAAAGTGATCTGAATCGGTCGAGAGTGGTCCAGCGCGAGGGCGCCGAGGTTGTCGATGGCATGCTTCGCCAGGTGGCAGCGGGCGAGCGGGTCGAATCGCATCCGCTCGTGAGGATGGCGGGAGAGACGCTCGAACTGTTGCTCGCGGATCCCGACTGTGCCATCGCCACCGCGGTGAGCGATCTGGATGGAGCGAACCTCTCCGATCACTCGATGCGCACCTCGGTCCTGTCGATGGCCCTGGGCATTGAGATGGGCTACGACGAAAGGAACGTCCGGCTGCTCGGTCTGTGCAGCCTCGTCCACGACTGGGGGATGTGCCGCATCAGTCAGGAGTTGCTTGCTTCTCCGAGAACTCTGCACCCCGTCGACTTCCTGGAAATCAAAAAGCATCCAATCTGGTCGCTGGAGATGCTGCAGAACGTCGCGGGACTTCCCACGTTGGCATCGTTGATTTGTTATCAGGCGCATGAACGTCCTGACGGAAAGGGCTATCCCCGCGGCCGGAAATCGCCTCAGACCCATCCCTTTGCCCGGACGATCCGGGTGATCGACACGTTCTCGGCGCTGGTCAGTCCCCGCTCCTACCGCAAAGCCCTGAATCCTGCGGCCGCGATGGAATGTCTGCTCACGCTTTCGGCCGAAAATCTGCTGGATGCCGACATCGTGCGGCGCACATTGATGCTGCTATCGTCGTTTCCACCGGGAACCCATGTCCGCCTTCGGGACGGACGTCTCGCCCGTTCGCTGCGGCGGAATGGAACACACCAGTCCCTGCCCATCATCGAGATCTTGTCCGGCGACGGAATCGGAACGGTCGTCGACCCCAAAGGCTCGGGACTGTCCATTTTCGGCGTGGAGCGGCGCCCCGACCGCGACGAGAAGGACCTCACCACCGAAGACATCGAGCGCGGCTGCCGGTGAACTGGCCCCTCTTGCCCCCCCTTGAAATGCCTTGCCTCCGTTCATCGTTCGAATAACCGGCTCCAGCCGCAGGGATTGATGTATGCCTTTCGACCCGAACAAGCGCAATCGGCGGATTCTCCTCGTCGACGACAATCCGTCGATTCATGAAGACTATCGCAAGGTGTTGACGTCGCCCGATGCCGTTGTCTCGGCCCTTGATGTCGATGAGGATTTCCTGTTCGGCGACGGCCCTCCCAGAGCGACGGGCCTGCTGTCCTATGAACTGGTCTCGGCCCACCAGGGGGACGAGGCTCTGGAACTCGTCGAGCAAGCGCTCGCCGAGAATCGACCGTTTGCCGTGGCGATTGTCGACATGCGCATGCCGCCAGGTTGGGACGGCCTGGAGACCGTCGCGCGATTGTGGCTGGCCGCCCCGAACCTGCTCGTCATCTTCTGCACGGCGCTTTCGGATTACAGCTGGTCGGCGATGGTCGACAAACTGGGGGTCACCGACCGGTTCATGATCCTCAAGAAGCCGTTCGACGCCATCGAAGTTCTGCAGATGGTCGCGGCGATGGTGGAACGTCGGCACCAGGCATCGATCGCTCAGCTTTCGATCGACGACCTCTGGGAACAGCAACGGCGGATTCGCGAACTGGAAAACGAACTTGTTGAACTCCAGCGCCGCCTCCGGGAGGAAGCGGGCTCACCCTCTACCGGCCCCAGGGTCGCTGGTGTCATCCTTGTCGCCGATGCGATTCCCGGCGATGGGCCAAACACGCTGCGCCGCCTGGAAGCCGCCGGGGCGGCTGTGGCGCTGTTCGAAGACGGACAGGATCTGGTCAACGAGTTCTTGCGGCTCCGCGCGACGGGGATCGAAACTGCGGGTGTCGTGCTTGAACTGGCACTCCCCGATCTCGATGGCTTTCAGACGACGAAGACTCTCCGCGAACTTGGTTTCTCCGGACCAATCGTGGCGTGGTCCAGCCAGGCCGATCCGGCGGACAGGGCCGACGCGATCGTTTCGGGCTGCTCCGCGCATGTTTCAAAAGTCGAGCCGTTTGACATGGTCCTTCAGGCACTGGCTCAGGGGGCACCGGTCACGGGATGACCGGTGCGGATGACACGTGAACCAAGACCAGCAGATCCGGAGACGCATCACGATGCTGGCAGGCCTGGACCTGAGACGCATCGATGTCTGGTTGCGGCGATTGCCGATTTCAACCCGGCTGGGACTGCTGCTCACGGGAACGCTCGTCGCCACCGCGCTGATCGCCTGCGTGGCGTTCGTGGCGCTGGGGCGGCTTCAATTGGGCGGACGGATCCACAGGAGCATGGTGCTCGATCAGGAACTGATCGCCGAGATCCTGCCCCAACCAGTCGCTCTCGTCGACTATCAGCTCGCGCTCCATTCGGCGTTTCACGCGGTCAGTCCGGAGCAGTTGGAGCAAATCCGCAATCAATGCCTTGCTGCCAAACAGGCCTATGCCAGCCGGCTGGCTCATTGGCACGAGGCCTTACAAAGTTCCCCCGAGACCTGTGGATTGCTGCTCGCCCAGTCACGACGCCCGGCCGTTGAACTGTTTGGCATCGCCGAGGAACAGTTTTTTCCGGCTCTGCAGCGCCACGACCATCACCGGGCACGGCAGATTCTGACCGGACCTCTCCAAACGGCTTTCGAGACGCATCGCACCGCGATCATGCAAACCGCGGTGGCAGCACAAGCGCGTTGGACGGCAACACGGGACGCCGCGATCGAGACCGCATCCCTGATGCGGTGGCTGCTCCTCACGATCTGTATCATCAAGGCCGGTTCCGTGGTCCTGTTTATCAGTGTCATTCGCCGGACGATTGCGCGTCCCGTCGCGAACCTGTTGCAGGTGCTGGACCAGTTCACCGAGGGCCACCTCGACGTTCGCGCCGACGTGGCCGGTTCCGACGAACTGACCGTCGTCGCCACAACGGTCAACCGCATGGCGGGGGATATCTCCGAACGGACAGCGCAGCTCTCCGAAACGCTCAGCGAAATGGGCCGGATGTACCAGGAACGGAATCAGGCCCAGGACGCCATGGTTCACATGGCACGACAGGCCGGCATGGCCGAGATCGCCACGGGCGTTTTGCACAACGTCGGCAACGTGCTCAACAGCGTCAACATCACGGTTGATCTCCTGCGGGACAAAGTCGCAGCATCCAAAGTGACCCGCGTCCGCGATGTCGCCACACTCATCCAGGACAACGCGAGCCAACCCGGATCGTTTTTCGCGAGCGATCCCAAAGGCCAGCGGCTCCCCGCCTATCTCGACAAGCTCGCCACCGCTCTCGCGGAGGAGCGAGACGCCCATCTCCGCGAACTCCGCCAGCTGACTCAGAATGTCTCGCATATCAAATTCATCATCCAGCAGCAGCAGTCCATCGCGAAGATGGGGGGACTGGAAGAACCCACTTCGCTCGCCAGACTGATTGACGACGCGGAACGAATGGTCGCCTTCGGTGCCTCGAAAAACGGTGTGACCATCACGAAATCGATTGTCGACCTTCCGGAGATCATCGTCGACCGGCAAAAAGTATTGCAGATCATCGTAAACCTCATGAAGAACGCCATCGAGGCCCTCCGGGGCGTGGACGACCGACCTCGTGCCCTCGCGATTACGCTCTCACATGGCCTGCATGGTGAACCAGACCACGGAGATGTTGTTGAGCTGGCTGTGAAAGACAACGGCTGTGGAATTCCCAAACATGCGTTGAACCAGATCTTCTCTCACGGCTTCACGACCAAGAACAATGGACATGGCTTCGGCTTGCATAGCTGCGCGAACATGGCCGGGGAAATGGGCGGTTCGCTCCAGGTCCGCAGCGATGGTCTCGGCTGCGGTGCCGTGTTCGTCCTGACCCTGCCCCTCAAGCTGATCGGGGCCCGTCCGCGAACCACCGACTTCCCGGCCAACGAAACCATGCTCGTCGCCGTCGAGCGCTAACCACCCCGATTCGCCGAACCTGAGTCAGCCGGTTCGCCCCAACTCCGGGATCGCGCGGCCCGCGTTGATGATGGGGGTGGGGCGGCCCTGGTGGTCCGGGAAGCTGGTCCGCTCGTAGTCGATGCCGAGGTGGCGATAGAGAGTCGCCAGAAAGTCCTCCGGGCTGGCGCGGCGTTCGATCACCTCTTCACCCCGGGCGTCCGTCGAGCCGATGACGCGCCCCGTGCGAATGCCACCGCCGGCAAACAGCATCGTGTTGGCTTGCGGCCAGTGATCGCGACCGGGCTGCACCGTCCCCGCCGGTCGACTGGCGACGCCTTCGCCGCTACTGGCGACATGCGTGATCCGTGGCGTGCGACCGAATTCACCGGTGACCACGACGAGAACCCGCTTGTCGAGGCCGCGCGCATAAACGTCTTCAATGAGAGCAGAGACGGCCTGATCGACCGTGGGCATGCGGAATTGCAGCGCCTCGAACACATGCTGGTTGACCGAATGATCGTCCCAGTTCTGCACGCGTCCGCAGAGCGGCCCGTCAAACTCGGTGGTGACGACTTCGACACCCGCCTCGACCAGTCGCCGGGCCATGAGGCATTGCTGACCCCACTGGTTGCGGCCATACCGGTCGCGGACGGCGTCCGGTTCGCGGGTCAGGTCGAACGCGGCCTGGGCTTGCTGGTCGAGCAACAGCCCCACGGCCTGCGACTCGAACCGGTCGAGGGCCTCCATCGAACCGGATTGATCGATGTCGCGACGCAAGCGGTCAAGCGACGCCCGCACATCGACCCGCGAACGAAGGCGGGTCTGGTCCGCCGCACTCTTCAAGCCGATGTTGGGGACCTCGAAGGTGGGCAGACTGGGGTCGCCGAGGATGCGGAACGGTTCGGCGGAGGGGCCGAGGTAGGTCGAACCGGCGATGCCAAAGCCGTCGTACTGGTCGACGGGGTTGACCGTCACATAGCGTGGAAGCGGGCCAACGCGATCGGATCGCAAGCGGTTGGCGATGCTCATCCAGTCGGGATAGCGGGCCTTCGGCTTGTCGGCGGCATCGGGGTCGCCCGTGAGAATCTGCAACGAACCCGCGGGGTGTCCGCCCCCGGTATGGGCGACCGACCGGAGCAGCGTGTATTTGTCGGCGATGGTCGCCAGGCGGGGGAGCAGTTCCGAGACGACGACTCCGGGAACGTTGGTATCGATCGGTCGGAAGGGGCCGCGATAGTCGGACGGAGCCAGCGGCTTGGGATCGAACGTGTCGAGATGGCTGCACCCGCCGCGCAGCCAGACGAGGATGATCGCCGTGCGCTGGTCGGTGGGGTTGGTGGCCGCGAGCGTCTCCCGCAGCCGGTACAGTTGCGACAGACCAATCCCGGCAAAGCCATAGAGGCCCAGGCGGAGCGCTTCGCGACGGGAAGGGAGAGTGGGGCGGGACATGTGAGGCCATTCGGAGGGCATGTGGACGGCATGCCGCCCACCAATCAGTACCCCTTGATGATAGGCGAAGAGGTGAGCGACTGGGGAGGATTTCCCCGGAGAATTCGCCCCGGATGGTTCACACCGCACGAAAACAACGTTGCCATCGTTGGCATCGATCAACTCACGCCGCCAACGCCGATGTGATGTTTGAATCGCCGGAAATCTCGGAGACCTAAACAAGGCCATTGCGAAACAGCGCACGAGGCAATTTCCCCCTTGCCAGAAGGCGCCCGGCGGGGCATAACGCATTCATCACCGCCGGAGATGTCGCCAGTGCCATATCATGAATTCTTCTGGACGAGACGGGCGCTGGTGAAAATCGCCGAACACGGCCTGACCGCCGACGATGTGGAGCACGCGGTGTTGAAGACGAGGCTGGCTCCCCGAGTTTCGCGGTCATCTGGGTTACCCACCTACACGGGGCGAACTCCAGCAGGGGAATTGATTCTCGTGGTGTTTGAAAGGTTGGACGCAACGCAGATCATGGTGGTCACGGCCTACCCCATCGAACACGAACGGTCGAGGTGAGAGATGAGCGAGCGAATCATCCACGAGACGACCCCGGAAGAATCGGCGCGCATCGACCGGTTGGCGGCACTGGCCGAACAAGACCGCGACGACATCCTCGAGCGGGGCAGGTTGCAAGAGGCCGCGGCAGCACAGCCCACCTTCGTGGGAGAAGTGCTGCGAGCGATGCTGGAGGATTCTCCGGTCTCGGTGTTCGAGTTGGCCGAACTGGCGAACGTCGATTTCGTCACGTTCGACGACTTCCGCTGTGGGTTACACGAGCTCCCTGCCGCCGCGTTCGAGCGCGTCGCCCGGCGATTGGGGTTCTCGCTGGTGAGGACTGCGGAGGCGGTTGAAGTGTGATGCGGCGAGTGCGGAATGCCCCTCCTCGGATATGGCCGCCAAAGCCTCACCAGCAGGGCGACAACAGGGTGAACTGCGGACCGCCCAGGGCGTTGAGCTGTTCCACCTCCGGCGCGCTGATATCCCGATCCGTCATGGTGACACGTTTCAATCGTTTGCGAGACAACAGCCAGTCGCGTCCCCAGCGACGAAATCGCACACTTGTTTCATCGAGGTACAGCTCCACGGGATCAACAGCCAATTCGGACAGCGAGAGGTCTCCAAAGTAGGGACAACCCGTAATGCATAATCTGTCCAGCTCCAGGCTCGCGGGAAGCAACGACAATCCGCGCCGATTCCGCAAGCTAACATCGGAAAGCACGAGCTTCT
>JAIXZD010000376.1 GCA_027489895.1 Planctomycetaceae bacterium | reverse complement strand
TCCGCCGCACACCACTCCGTCGCCACCGCCACGGCCGCCTTCCAGCGATCCTGATCAATCCTGCCTGCCATCCGCTCACCTCCTCAAATGCCGACCCCTCACCCCAAGGCAGCATAGCCGACTGCCTCGGCACGCGCCTCACACCAAGGCAACACGCACACCGCACCAAGCGAACCAACCCTTCTCCCGTCGTCCGCATTTCCCCCATTGATTTTTCCCGGCCTCCCGAGACGATTGAGTGCATTCCCACTCCGCACTCACGGGAGATTGACATGTCTGCCACGCTCGCCGCTCCGAAGTTCGCGCCCCCCGCAATTCGTCAGACCAAAATGCTGATCGGCGGCGAATGGGTCTCTGCCGCCGATGGGCGCACCTTCGCCACCTACAACCCCGCCACCGAAGAGAAAATCGCCGAGGTGCCCGAAGGCTCGGCCCGCGATGTCGATCGCGCCGTTCAGGCCGCCCGCAAAGCGCTCGAACAAGGCCCCTGGGGCAAGATGGATGCCCGCGACCGCGGCCGGTTGCTCAACAAGCTGGCCGATCTCGTCGAACAGAACCTCGACGAACTGGCCGCCCTCGAAACGCTCGACAACGGCAAACCGATCCGCGACAGCCGCGCCGCCGATCTCCCCCTCGTCATCGATTGCTTCCGCTATTACGCCGGCTGGGCCGACAAAATCTGCGGTCAGACGATTCCCATCCGCGGCAACTACTTCTGCTACACCCGCCGTGAACCGGTCGGCGTCGCCGGGCAGATCATCCCCTGGAACTTTCCGCTCTTGATGGTCGCCTGGAAGTGGGGCCCGGCCCTCGCCGCCGGCTGCACCATCGTCATGAAACCAGCCGAACAGACCCCGCTCTCCTGCCTCCGCATGGCCGAACTCGCCATGGAAGCCGGGATCCCCGCGGGCGTCATCAACATCGTCACCGGCGACGGACCCAACTGCGGCGCCGCCATCGTCGCCCATCCGGGGGTCGACAAGATCGCCTTCACCGGCGAACACCGCACGGCCCAGCTCATCATGGCCAACGCCGCCCAGACCCTGAAGCGGCTCACCTTCGAGCTCGGCGGCAAAAGCCCCAACGTCATCTTCGCCGACAGTGACCTCGACGCCGCCGTCCAGGGCACCGAGTTTGGCCTGTTCTTCAATCAGGGCCAATGCTGCTGCGCGGGCAGTCGGGTGTTTGTCGAACGCAAAGTCCACGCCGAGTTCGTCGACAAACTCGTTTCCCGGGCGAAAACCCGCAAGCTTGGCAACCCGTTCGACCCCGAGACCACCCAAGGCCCGCAGGTCGACCAGGCCCAGTTCGAGAAGATCCTCAAGTACATCGAGCTGGGGAAACAGGCCGGGGCGGTCTGCGTCACCGGCGGCAATCGACTGCCCGGCAAGGGCTTCTTCATCGAGCCGACCGTGTTTGACCATGTCACCGACGACATGCCGATCGCCACGGACGAGATCTTTGGCCCGGTCCTCAGCGTCCTTCCGTTTGATTCGGTCGACGAAGTGATTGGTCGCGCCAACAACACGTTCTACGGCCTTGCCGCGGCCGTCTGGACCCGCGATGTCGCCAAGGCCCATCGGTTCGCCGCCAGCGTCCGGGCCGGGACCGTCTGGATCAACTGCTACGACGTGTTCGACGCCGCCGCTCCGTTTGGTGGCTTCAAGATGAGCGGCATGGGCCGGGAACTCGGAGAACAGGCCCTCGCCAACTACACCGAGTACAAAACGGTGACCATGAGCCTCACCTGATCACCAGCCGCCTGTGCGAACCCTAGGAAAAACGGGGGTGGCCCGACCACCTTGTGGTCGGGTCGCACAGCGACAGGAAGCTGCACCTTCCGCAAACAACCCTCAGAAACAGACACCTTCACTGCGAAGTCACTCCAAGTGGCCCGGTTGTTCTCCCACTTCGGAATCGCTTCTGAGGACCACGCCTGGCGGGAGTGATCTACACGGGGGAAGCCTCACGGCTTCCGCTACAGCTGTCTCTGGCGACAGCCGACTCACTGCGTCCCCCGGCCCAGGCCGCTTTCCAGCCGGAACTTGATGTCCTTCACCGCCAGCCGCGGGTACCGCTCCGCCAATCGCGCGACAAACTCTTTGCGGTAATAGCCCGACAATTCCGACACCAGCACCGCGCTCGCCACATGCACGGTGAGCACGCCCCGCTTGATCGACACTGGCCGCGTCTTCCCCACGAACCGCTCGTCCAGAATGCTCTTCCAGGCGGTCTCCAGCTCCGACTGCGCCCCCGCCCGCGCGTAGCCCCGCCGCTGAATCAGCTCAGCCAGCGCCTTCGCCAGCGGCTGCGGTCCCGAATCGTACGCCATCGCCCGCCCCCTCTCGACGCATCCGGCATCAGGCGAGCCGACCCTGTCTGGGGGCGGTCATCACCCGACGTGCCGCGCCGTGAACGAGTCGACTCACGAATCTTTCGACAGCGGCATCACCACGTAAGTGTATCCGTCGTCCGTCGTGAACACCGCCGCGCTTTCCGAATCCTGCAGCCCCAGCGTGATCGTCTGGGCCGGGTCGAGCACTTTCAGGAAGTCGGCCACGTACCGCGGGTCGAACGTGATCGTCAGCTCCTCGCCCTCGTAGGCGATCGGCAGCTCGACCGTCGACTGACCCACCTCCGCCACCGAACTCTTGAGCGTCATCATCCCCGCCGCGATCACGAAGTCGACCCCCCGGCTCTCATCCGACGTCACAATCTGCGCCTGCCGCACCGCGCTGTAAAACGCCCCGGCAATCAACGGAAACGAAATCGGGGTCTCGGCCGGAATCACATCCTGATACTTCGGAAACCGCCCTTCCACGAGGCGGCTGCTGATCGTCACGGGGCCGGTCCGCACCAGGACATCGTTCGTCCGAATCGCCACCCAGGCCTGCTCGTCACCCGTACCCAGGTTCTTCTCGATCTGCGACATCGCTTTCGAGGGAATCACCGGGATGACCGAGGCCGGGGCACCCGCGCCATGAGCGGTGCAGACGCCATGCACCACCGCCAGACGCCGCGTATCGGTGGCCGCCAGCGTCAGGCCATCGCCTTTCAACTCGCACAGCACCCCACCCAGGGCGTACCGCGTGCTCTCGGTGTCGGTGGCGAAGACTGTCCGTCGGATCAACTTCTTCAGCGACTCCGACGACAGGATGTGGTAATCCACGGCGTCGAACCCCTGCACGACCGGGAACTCGGCCGGGTCGCTGGTCGGCAGGCGATACTCGGCCCGCTCGCCACGAATCACCGTCGCCTCGTCGGTCGCTTCAATCGTCACCCGCTCGCCCTGCAGTTCCCGCAGAATGGCCGACACCCGGGCGCACGGAAGCAGCACCTCGCCCGGTTGGATCACCTCGGCCGAATCGAGTTCGTATCGAATCCCGATCTCCGAATCGGTCCCGATCAGAATCGCCTCGCCCGGAACCGCCTGGAATTTGACCTGGCTGAGAATCGGCTTGGGCGACCGCGGCGGGACAACGCCACTCACCGTGGCAAACGCACCAGCCAACGCCAATCGGGGACAGATCACTTTCATATGAGTACGCTTCTGGTCTCTGGAGACGTCATCGGCAGACAAACCAGGCCACGTGGCCATCAACAGGGAAGTCGTTCGCTCCCAGGGTCTTTTCTGCTGTAAGTCTTTAAGTGTATTCGTAGTTGTATCAGAGCGGCGTCCCGACTGTGGACTGCGCTTCCGCCCATGGCGAAACCAGAGGATACGACTGCGGTTAGGGAATCTCAACAGGCGGGCAGGGGCGTGGACAACCCGTCGACCCACTGTTCACCCGCCGGGGCCACTGGTGGATGCGACGCGAACACCGCCAACAGTCACCTGAACGGCGTCCAAACCGCGTCATCATCTCTGCCGGAGAATCCACAGGCGGCCGACAGCTTGTCCACAATTCCCGCCCGAACCATATCGGAGATTTGTCAGATCGGAAGCCCGGTGAGTGAACCAGCTCACTCAGGCGAGCCGACCCTGTGACGGGCTGTTGCAGAAGTCGCTTGGTGCGTGAACTCTCCTTGTACGACGGACTTCTAGTCCGTCGAATCCGCGACTGTTTCCCGACGGACTGGAAGTCCGTCGTACGGTTCGGTGGCCGAATCCGTCAGAACGGTCTCGAAAATCGACATCCCCGTCAGGGGTCGGTGTTCTTTCGATCACGTCAGCACCTCGCCCCGTTCCCAACCATCTCGTCGCAGCCCGTCATGACCTTCTCACCACAAAACCCACCGACCCCTCACAGGGTCGGCTCGCCAGTCTCGTCGCCTGTTTCCTCGTCTCTTGGTGCCTTTGTGCCTTGGTGGTGCCAAAACCTCGCACCGAAAACCCGCCCTCAGATTTTGCAGCCGGTGGCGTTGATCGGCGTGGTTTCCCTGCGGTCTCGTCTGTGGTAGAGTGCAGTTTCGCGCCGGGCACCGAACCCGGCCAAGGACCAGACGCTCTAACGAGCAGAGTGTGGGATTTTCG
>JAIXZD010000391.1 GCA_027489895.1 Planctomycetaceae bacterium | reverse complement strand
TCAGTGGATTAGTCAGCCGAACGTCCCCGCGTGACAAACACCCGGGCCCATCCGTTGTCGCATCGGTCCATCGTGATGGTGGGAGCCGGAAGCGTCAGCGCCCGGAGGCTGAGCGACTTGCGCTGGTAACCCGCCATGGAAGCAAGCAAAATCAGCCGCACGCGCCAGGACGGATGTCGGGATCAGAGCCAAGGCAGAACGATACGATCTATGGGATGCGAATCCGTGTGCTGGTTTCCTCAAAGGGACGGAGACTTCGCGGTTTCCGCGACCGGCTTTGGGCAGAGGCCACGGGCCTGTTCGATCGAGATTGCAGGCTCATTCCATGCTCGGCGGCAAAGCGGATCAAAACGCCACCTCTCTCCTGTTTGCGGTGTCCAATCGACTAGTCGGCAGCTCTCGTCAAACAGATAACATGGTGGACCGGAGCGGATGGTCCAGGGCGGAACCGTACCGAAACAGACGATCAAGGGAATGTCACCATCCCTCAGTTTTACGATACGCTGAGGAGATGGCACTTTGCCAAGAAGGTCTTCCAGTGTGCAGTGTTTCGAGGGGGGTGAAACGCTCGTGTTCGCGCGGTGGTCATGGACGAGGTAGGCCGTGGCAACGCACAAGAGCATTAGGGCACCGAAGATTTCAACTCGTCGCAAGCGCAGGAGTCTGGTGGTCGCTGTACCTGAGGACGCGTTGAGCGGTGGCGCGGAGTGATAAGACGTGTGCCTGTTCGCACCACGATTCGGAGGGATTGAGGGAATCATTTCTGATCTCCAGGCTCGCCCAATTGTGAGCGCTCTCGCAACGTAGTAGTCTATAGAGACTGTCGTTGAATCATGTGGCAGAGTTTGGCCACAGTACGGGAATCCGTGTTGAGCTGCTTAAAGCTCCTGGAGGCATTCGTGGTCGGTGTCCGCGTGTCGTTTGTCCTGTGGCTGGTATTCTTTTCGCCAGTCAATCTACTGCCCAATGGGGTTCTGGCGTTAGGCCAATCTGCGGATGAGGCGGCCCCGAAGCAGCCCGAGTGTGTTCGGCTTCTCCAAGAAAAAGATTACGCAGGGCTTGAGCGACTCATTGGGGAGCTTCGCAAGAAAGCCGTCCCTGGCGACCTTGATGCCCGGGGCACGTTAAACCAATGTTACACAGATTTGGCCGAACCTTTTATCGAGGATCAAGCTGCGGCTGATGAGGTGTTGGAGATTCGTTTCGAGCAACTATCGGAATGGGTCAAGGTCAAACCCTCTTCCGCTGGCCACATCGCGCTCGCCGAGAATCGTATGAACCATGCCTATCGGGTCCGCGGGACAAAGTTTGCCGGTGTAACAGCGGACGAGAAACTGGAAGCTGCTCATCAAGCTTCGCTAGAAGCGGACCGTTTGTTGAAAGTCGCCGAAGACTTGATGGAGAAGGAAGGGGTGGTCGATCCAAAACTGTTCGCGACCTGGTTAAGGACTGGGATGCTGGCTCAGTTCAACACGGCCCGGATGCGCAAGCTCGTCACCAGCGCACTCGATGCAGACCCTTGGTACTTCAACCCAGTTGACACATACGCCCAGTATTTACGACCGCGTTGGTTTGGTGAAGAGGGCGATTTGCTCGTGATGGCTGATGAATTGTCCCGACAGTACGCGTCCAAGACCGGAGACTCGCTCTATGCGTTTGTTGCGATCTCGGCATTTTCACAGGGGGAGATCACCGAGCTTTCCGACGATTCATTCCAATGGTCTCGGGTGCGGCGTGGTCTTGAAGACTGGCTGAAGAAGGTTCCTGATTCGCTGTATTTGTTAGCGTACAAGGCGAAGTTCGCCCATCTCGTCAAGGACCGGACGGCGGCAAAGGATGCGGTTGAACAACTCGGATTCCGCTACCACACGACTGTGTTTCCGGATGCGGCGGATTACCTCCGGACGTACAAATGGGCAAAACACTCCGGCGAGAAGGAATTGGACTGTGAGGTGGTCGAGTTTGGATTGTCCCCAGCGATGGACCTCGCATTTGTAGATGGCGGAGACTCCGTGGCGGTTGCGATTCGCGGTACCTCATTGCCGGTTTACTCACTATCTGATGGTTCGTTCCGGTACTGGGTGGACCTGCAAGTGGCAGGCTGTGAGAGAATTGCGTCGGACCCGGAGGGAGCGGTGCTGTACGTCGCGTCTCCTCGACGGACGCGGACAGATGTGGCTTTCATAGACATTGAAACGGGCGAAAAGAAATCTTTATCGGCGCTCCGGGGCCGAATACTGGACTTTGCCACTCCTGGTGTTCCCAATCTACTTTATGCGGCGAACGGCGCCGGCGAACTGCAGCGGTGGGAAGTTGACAAGTCATCGGGTTCAAGCTGGTCGTCTTCCGACCTGGGTACCAACTTGCGGGCGATGGCGGTTGCGCCGGATGCTCGCCGCGTTGTGAGTGCCGGTGGAAAAAAGGTGGTCGTCTGGAATCAGGAAAGCAACAAGCGGGATCGAACATTTGAGGTGGATGTCGCGTCAGTTCTTAGCGTGGCCTGGTCGCCCACCAGTCCAGACTGGGTGGCCGTTGCCGGGAGCGGATCGGCCGCGTCGATCTGGTCAATCTCGGACGGAACACTCGTTTCCACATTTCTGGGAGGGACCAGCGATTTCTCCGATCTGGCGTTCTCTCCCGATGGCAAGCGCCTCGTGGCGGGCTCAAAATCGCTTGAGGACGTGACCAAGGCCGGTGACGTTCTTGTCTGGGACGTTAACTCGGGAAAGCTCGTCGGCACGCTAACTGGCAACCGGCTTGGGGTGCGAGCCGTCGCAGTGTCGCCTGATGGTGCAAAGGTGCTGTCTGCGGGTGAAGATGGCACGCTGCGCATCTGGCCGATGCCATGACCACTTTTGGCGAGTGGCGTCCGCTCCGATAGGTGGTTTCATTGTCTTGCTCGAAATGTCCGTGAGGGAGCCTGGCTTCCTACGACTGAAGCTGCGGCGGTTCAGCGGACCGCCTCTTGTGACTGTGTCACCCAGACGCTTAAAGCCGCGTCAGGGCCACCCGGCGGTGCGTCTATTCGCCTTTGCGTGTCGCAGAGAGCGAGGTCAGGTATTCGGCGAAGTCGTGGCCAGAAGTTCGAACCTGGCAAAAAGTGTGTCGAATCGCCGGTGGAGACCGTGTGTTGAGATGTGGCGTTCATGCGTCGCAGCGGTGGCCGGATTTTCGCCTGGGTTGGCACGCCACTCTGAAGTCAATGTCGCGTCGGGCAGAGGTTGTGTGTCCGCCGTAGTGACTGAATGCTCGGTGGAACCACTGGGGGCTGTGAGGACAGGGTTTGGTAATGCGATCTGTCGCGACAGGTCATCGTCCTTTGGCACGATCAGTGGTTCCACTCCGGTCGACGCCACGACTGTCGCCTGACGTCGTAACGG
>JAIXZD010000400.1 GCA_027489895.1 Planctomycetaceae bacterium | reverse complement strand
TGTCTCAAAGGACGATGCGAGAGAGTGTGGCCGATGCGGCCGGATGGGGAGGTCGTCGTCAGGACGAAGGCGATTGCAGCCGGTTCCCAAGATTCCGGAACCCGCTACCCCGAAGGGCGCGGCGTTATAGACCCGCTCGCCGAGACCGGGCAAGACGTGATCCGCAGGACTAGAGCCTCTGGGAAATCTGGCGAGCAAGGGTAGGGTAGGCACTGCCCACCAAGGCTCACCAATCCTCAACCACCAAACGTTTTTTTTGATCGCCTCCCGACGTCCCCCTCACCCAAGGCTCCCATCAATACTCTACCCGCAACAGCGGCGAGTCGTCCTCGATTGGACCTCGGTGCAGCCGCTCGGCCGCCTCATCCAGCCAGCGCACCGCCTCCTCCGCAGCCGGTGCCAGTCGCGACAGCAGCGCATCCTCCAGAGGAAACACCTGGCCGCCCTGCCAGTAGTTCGTATTGGGCGATTCGCTCGCGTGGACCAGACCGCCCACGCACAGCCCGTCCATCACAAACAGCCGCGCATCCCAATACCGCCCCGGTAGTCCCTTCACCGGCAGCGGAAAAATCCGCTCGCAGAGGAGGTAACCCGGACCAATCCGCCGCGGCGCCTCGCCCGCCCCGGCCACCTGCACCCCATACCCTCCCCACCCCATTCGCGGCTTGAGCACGTACCCCCGCGCAAAGAGCGCGGCATGCTCGGCCAGCAGCAGCTCCACTTCCACTGCCGAATCGACGGGAAAGCACGCTGCCGCACGAAACGACCGCGCCGACTCCACCGCGCGGTATGACGCCAGCTTGTCTCGCGTCACCAGCCAGAGGCAGTTCGGATTGATGACCAGCGTTCCCGCCCGCTCGTAACTCGTGGGGCAGCCATACCACCAGCGAAACAGACTGCCCGGCCGAATGAGATTCCCCTCGCGCGTCAGCAACTCGGCCCGCGGCAGCACGTTGTCTTCCACGTTCGCCAGCACCGGGTCCCGATCGAGGAACGGCCTGAGATGCCGCGTGATAAAGCAGATATCCTCGTCGGCCTGCGGAACGGGATCGGACCGCCGCCAGAGAATGGCCGGTGGCCCGTCGCAGGCATTCATCCGGGCGGCGATCCGCTCGAACGGACGCTCGTCACCGTACCGCTGCAGGTACTCGCCCAGCATGTGCGACGACTTGTTCGCCTCGACCAATACCGGACGGGCCTCTTCGTCGAGCAGAAAATCCAGCCCCGCCCAGAGATAATGCCGTGGAGAAATCGCCGACACGCCCCGCCCCCCTCACCGTGCGTTCCCCGAGCGACCAGGCGAGCCCGACGCTGTCAAGGGTTGGTGAATCGCGCCCCGAAATCTCGCGCCGACGCGCCCCAGCCCACGCGCCCCGAAGTTCAAGAGGGATTCGTCTCACTCTCGCCAACGCCATCCACGGCCGGTCCAACGTCCGACACGACCGTCATCTCACTCCCGGAATTCTCGCCCCCCGGCAAGGCCTCCACGGACGCAGTCGAAGCAGAGTTCGAGACCACAGCTTCCGCTGCCGCAGACGCTCCCAAAACCTCGACCGGCGCTTCCCCCGGGAGTGGATCACCACCTGCCGACTCGACCGCCACACTCGCGACGGCCACGCTCTCACCCGCAGCGGCCTGTTCCCGGCGCTGTTTGCGGGAGGCACGCGGGCCATCGGCGGCTTCGCCTGGTCCCGGTTCGTCCGACTCCTCCGGGAGTGCAGGCTGAGGCGGCGGGCTGTATCGCAGGATCGGTTTCCGCAGCGGTTCGACCAGCTTCATCCATACGCCCTGACAGCCGCTCGCTGGGCACAGACGCGACGTCACCACGCCGGTCGCCTTCATCTCCCGGCCGCATTGCGGACATTTCCACAGTCGACGCACGTCGAGATCGATCCGAATCCCCGGCCCCTTCATCGGCAAACCTTCCCTCTGGTGGAATGCGAGACGCACTCCGTTTTTCACGGCAAACCGACCCTGTCAGAGGTCGGAGAAAACATCACTTCCGGTAAACCCAGGTCACAAAGAAGTCGTCACAACAGCGCAACTCACCCCGCAAACGTGAGCAGTCTCCAGCCACAGACACCCCATGAACTCTTTCGGAGCCGCATTGGCAAGTCTTGACCTGCCTTTCTTCTGCGTCTTTGAGTCTTCGTGTGAATGAGCCATTCACAATCGACGCGTTCCCTATTCGCGTCTCACGCTCGCCCGGTTGAAACCGCTCTAGGCCCACGCTTTTCCCTGATGTTACACTCTGCCGCCGCGCTGAGCACCCGACCCTGGGGACCAACGCGGCACTGCCTGTTGTTATCGCCCTTCATCGCCGCCCGGGACTTTATCTCGTCGGTGCCAGGATCGACTCATGGACTGGTTGCTGCAGTTCTTCGACTTCGTCGTCCATCTCGACCAGGAGAAACTGGCGAATCTCGTCGCCCAGTTCGGCCCCTGGTTCTACGGACTGATGTTCCTGATCATCTTCTGCGAAACCGGCCTCGTCGTGACGCCGTTTCTCCCCGGCGACTCCCTGCTGTTCGCCCTCGGAACGCTCTGCGTTGGCGGTGGTCTCGATCTGACCACACTGCTCGTGCTGCTCTGCATCGCCGCCATTCTGGGCGATTCCGTCAACTACTGGATCGGCTCGGTTCTGGGCCCCAGGCTCTTCCGCGGAGAGAATGTCCGCATTCTCAACAAGAAGCACCTCGACAAAACGCACGAATTCTTCGAACGCTACGGCGCGAAGACGATCATCCTCGCCCGGTTTGTGCCCATCGTGCGAACCTTCGCCCCGTTCGTGGCCGGTATGGGCAAAATGACCTACGGCAAATTCATGCTCTACAACGTGGTCGGCGGAATTGTCTGGGTCGCCTCGTTCCTCGTGCTAGGCTACTTCTTCGCCGAAATGCCGGTCGTGAAGAAGAACTTCAAACTGGTCATTCTCGGGATCATCGTCGTTTCGATCCTGCCGGGTGTGATCGAGTTCCTGCGCGAGCGCAGCAAACTCGCCGCTGCCAAATCCGCTCAGCCCGCGCCGTAGCGAAAGGCGCGATCGCCAATTCTGGTGTGTTACCGTGACCCAGGGGAGCCGGAAACCACAGGCACCGGAGTTTCGACGGCGTTGGGTCGACAATCGATTCCGAAATCGATGACCACCGACTCCCCCAGTCGAGACAAGCCCGGTCCCGCTCGTCTATCCTCATGTCGCCTTGAGGACCCGGTTCACTTCCCCTGGGACAGCACACACCATGGCCAAGCCGTTTCGCGAACTCCACTTTGCCACTCTGGACGAATTCCTCGCCGACCTCGACCGCCTCTCTCGCGGGTACGTCGCGCACGGAAAGTGGAACCT
>JAIXZD010000328.1 GCA_027489895.1 Planctomycetaceae bacterium | reverse complement strand
TCTGTTCGACACGCTGCAGAAGCGAATTCAGGAGTTGGCGTTCCTCAACAAGGGCGTCCGGATTCAGTTCTCCGATGAACGCGGCGGCCAGTCCGACGAGTATTTCTACGAGCAGGGCCTGATCGAGTTCGTCGGGTACCTCAACCGCACCGAGAACGTGATCCATCCCGAGGTGATTGTCATCCGGGGTGATGGCGAGGTGTTTGTGCGTGAAGACGCGCACAAGCTCGAGGTGGAAATCGCGATCCAGTACAACGACGGGTTCAGCGAGAATATCCGGTCGTACGCAAACAACATCAACAACCTCGAAGGGGGCACGCACCTCTCGGGGTTCCGCGCGGGTCTGACGCGGGCGCTCAACAACTACGGCAAGAAGGAAAACTTCTTCAAGGATTTTACACCGGCCGGAGAGGACTTCCGCGAAGGGATGACGGCGGTGATCTCGGTGCGGCACCCGGACCCGCAGTTCGAAGGCCAGACGAAGACGAAGCTCGGGAACAGCGACGCGGAAGGGATTGTGTCGTCGGTCGTGGGTGACCAGTTGACGAAGTACCTGGAAGAGCATCCGGGGGTTGCGAAGAAGATTTTGCAGAAGGCGCAGCTCGCGGCCGAGGCGCGGGAGGCGGCGCGGAAGTCGCGGGAAATGGTCCGCCGGAAGGGGGCGCTTACCTCGGGTGGCCTGCCGGAAAAACTCCGTGACTGCCGCACGCATGAACTCGCGGTGAGTGAGTTGTTCCTGGTCGAAGGGGACTCGGCCGGGGGGTCGGCCGATACGGGGCGCGACTCGAACACGCAGGCGATTTTGCCTTTGCGCGGGAAGATTCTGAACGTCGAGAAGGCGCAGCTCGTCAAGGTGCTCGACAACGAAGAGATCGCAGCGATTTTCAAGGCGGTCGGTGTCTCACCGATGCAGGACGAGGATTCCTCGAAGCGGCGGTATGGCAAGCTGATTCTGATGACCGATGCCGACGTGGACGGCAGTCACATTCGCACGCTGCTCTTGACGTTCGTGTTTCGGCACATGCGGAAGCTGATCGAAGATGGGTGCGTCTACATCGCGCAGCCGCCGCTGTACCGCGTGACGCAGAAGAAGAAGGTGCGGTACGTGCAGACGGCCGAGGAGATGGACGCCGAGCTGACGGCGCTGGGCCTTGATGGTGCCCGGCTGGTCACGGAATCGGACTCGATTTCGGGCGAGCATCTGGAACGGATCGCGATGATCCTGAAGGAAATGGAAGAGCCACTGGAAACGCTGGAGCGGCGGGGGATCGACCTGCGGGTGATGGCGGCGAAGCATCTCACCCCGGCGGGGCTGTTGCCGCGGTATCGGGTGTTCTTCGGACGGCAACAACACTGGTTTGGCGATAAGGAGACGCTCGACGCCTACGTCCATGACGAAGAGACCAAGGCGGGGAAGCCCTTGCGGGCGATTGAGGCGGTGCCGAGCGCGGATGGGTCGAACGAGGCCGCGGCCCAGAAGGCGAACGTCAGCCTGATTCAGATTGTCGATCTGCATGAAACGCGGACGATCAATCATCTGCTGGGCGAACTGAAGGGGTATGGGTTTGGCCTGGCGCATCTGACGCCTCGTCCGCCGCAGCGCGGGGAAGAGGTCTACCCGTATCGGCTGGAGAATGACGACAACAAGCAGGCGATGCGGTCGGTGCGCGAGTTGCGAAAGACGCTGCACGATTTTGGCGAGAAGGGGCTGTCGGTCACGCGGTTCAAAGGTCTCGGGGAAATGAACTCGGACGAACTGGCCGTGACGACGATGGACCCAATCAGCCGGACGCTGTTGCAGATCCGGATGGAAGACGCGGCGGCGGCTGATTCGATCTTCCGGGTGCTAATGGGCGACCATGTCGAACCGCGCCGCGAGTTCATCGAGAAGCACGCGCTCGAGGTGAAAGAACTGGACGTGTAGGCGGAGCCAGGGCAAAAGGGGAAAAGGCCAAGGAGGCTGTGGTTGGCAGCGGAGCGGACACTGGAGCGGCGGTTTGGGCCGGTGACGGGGGCGTGCGTCGTCATTGCCAACATGATTGGCGTGGGGGTGTTCACGACGACGGGGTATCTGCTGCACGACCTGGGGTCGCCTCTGGTGGTGCTGGCGGGGTGGCTGGTGGGTGCGGTGGCGGCGCTGTGCGGGGCGCTGTGCTATGCGGAACTGGGTGCGGCGCTGCCTGAGAATGGCGGCGAGTACAAGCTGCTGTCGCGGATCATGCATCCGTATGTCGGGTTCCTCGCGGCGTGGACATCGCTGGTGGTGGGGTTCGCGGCCCCCACGGCGATGATGGGGCTGGCGTTCGGGTCGTACCTGCAGACGCTGCTGGTGGAGGATGGATCACCGGCTGCCCTGGTTGTTCGCAAGGTGGCGGCGGTCGCGGTGATTGGCCTCTTGGCGGTTGTCCACTCGGTGCATGTCGGGCTGGGTGGGAAACTGCATAGCCTGCTGACGGTGCTGAAGGTGTCGCTGCTGTTTGCGTTCATCGGGTGCGGGTTGATGGCGATGCAGCCGGGGCGACTGGTGGAGGGTGCGGCCGCATCCGATGCGCTCACGCTGTTCAGCGCGCCGTTTGCGGTGGGGCTGTATTACATCGCGTTCACGTATGCGGGCTGGAACTCGGCGGCGTATCTGGCGGGCGAGATTCGCGATCCGGAGAAGAACGTCCCTCGGGCGCTGTTCGCGGGAACGGGGCTGGTCTGCCTCATTTACCTGGCGTTCAATGTGGTCCTGCTGGCGAGTGGACCGTCAGAGGCGATCGCGGCGAGTGGTGACCGCGTCGCGCTGGTGGCGGCGAAGGGCCTGTTTGGCGAACGGTGGGGCGGGCTGGTCGCGGTGATTGTCGCGGTGGGGCTGGTCTCGACGGTGTCGTCGCAACTGCTGGCGGGGCCGCGGGTGAGCGAGGCGGTGGGGCGCGATTATCCACGTCTGGCGTGGTTGTCGACGCGGCGGGCGGCCGGGGGGCCGGTCTATGCGACGCTGTTGCAGGCGGGGCTGGCCATCGGACTGGCGCTGGCGAGCGGGTTTGAGACGCTGCTGACGTATGTGGGGTTTCTGCTGTCGCTGTTCGCGGCGCTCACCGTATTGGGCGTGGTGCTGCTGAGGCGGAACGAACCGGGCTTGGCGAGGCCGTATCGGGTGTGGGCGTATCCTGCGCCGGTGGTGGTCGTGGTGGCGCTGGAAGGGTGGATGCTGGTTCAGGCGATTCGATCGCGACCGGAGATTGTGGTGGCGGGGCTGGCGACGCTGGCGGTGGGGAGCGTGCTCTATGTCGTGGTAGGGAGGCGGGCGGTGTAGGGGCGAAAGCGAGCGGGGGAAGCCTCACGGCTTCCGCTACGACGGAGGTGGGGCGGAGGTGCGACGGGGAGGTGGGTGGTGGTAACATCACGGCTGAGAGATGGTGTGGTGGCCGCGTGGTGCGGGAGTTGAGCAAGCCATAGGGAGCGCGACATGGCGACGGTTGATCGACGTGGGTTTCTGGCGACGGGTGCGGTGTCTTCGGTGGTGGGGGCGTCGCTCCTGGGGGGCGCGGGGCTGACGGGAGAAGCGCGGGCCGAGGAGTCGGCTGAGGAGCTCAAGCGGATCGGTCAGACTCCGCACACGAAGTTTGCCGTCAACATTGAGATGTGGTGGTCGAAGCTGCCGTTTCTGGAGCGGCTCAAAGCGGCCGCGGCTTTGGGATTCCCAGCGGTCGAGTTCTGGCCTCTGGCGGGGAAAGACCTGCCGGCCGTCGCGGCGCTCTCGAAGGAGTTGGGGATTGCGATCGCCCAGTTCACCGCGTGGGGGTTCACGCCGGGGCTGAACGAGGCCAAGAATCATCCGGCGTTCGTCAAGGCGGTGGAGGAGGGCTGTGCGGCGGCCAAGCTGCTCAACTGCCAATTGATGACGGTGGTCGCCGGGAACGACGTGGCGGGCGTCTCGCAGGAGGAGATGCATCAGACGGTGATCGCCGGGCTGAAGCTGGCCGCGCCGATCGCCGAGAAGCACAACGTGACGCTGATCCTCGAACCGATGAACATTCGCGTCGACCATAAGGGGCATTGCCTGTATGGCTCGGCTCCGTCGATGAAGATCATTCAGGCGGTGGGGTCATCGCACGTCAAACTGAACTGGGACCTGTACCACATGCACATCACCGAGGGGGACCTGTGCGGTCACCTGCGGGAGGGGATGGGGAACAAGACGATCGGCTATCTGCAACTGGCCGACCACCCTGGGCGGAACGAACCAGGCACGGGCGAGATCTACTACAACCGCGTGCTGAAGGAAGCCTACGACCTGGGCTACCGCGGCTACGTGGGCCTGGAACTGAAGCCCAAGACCACGGAACTGGCGGCGGCAAAAGCAGCGGCGGCGGCAGACATCTGGTAGGCGCCTGCGGCGAGGGCAAATGGAAAAGGGAAAAGGAAAAGGAGGGGTGGCGCGGAGGGCGGGATGTGCATAGCCCTCCGGGCGCTCACGCTTCCGGCTCCCTTCCTGCGCTGGCACTACGTGCGAACGCAACTCGGGTGAAACCCGCGGACACCGCGTGCGCACTTTTGACTTTTTCCTTTTGACTTTTGCCTTGGCTCCGCCCCTAGGTCGTGTAGTCGGCGTTGAGGCGGACGTATTCGGCGGTGAGGTCGCAGGTCCAGAAGCGAATGGAGGCGTCGCCCAGGTCGAACTTCAGGTCGATCTGGACCTGGCGGTTGTCGCGCAGACTGGCGCTGACCGCTTTGGTGTCGAACGGCAGGGGGGCGCCGTCGCGATAGAGTTCGAAGCCGTTGACGTGGAGCGTCATGTTGGCGTCGACCAGAGGCACGCCTGCGTAGCCAGCGGCCGAGATGATGCGGCCCCAGTTCGGGTCGGCCCCGTGGATCGCCGTTTTGACCAGCGGCGACTCGGCGATCGATTTGGCGATGCGGAACGCTTCGTCCCGCGTGCGCAGGCCGGTGATGTCGATCGTGATCTCGTGGTCGGCCCCTTCGCCGTCGGCGATGATCAGCCGAGCGAGTTCCGCCGCGACTTCGTCAATCGCGGTCTGCAGGGCGACGTGATCGGAAGCGGTGGTCGCTTCGACCCCCGAGGCACCGTTCGCGAGCAACAGGACCGTGTCGCTGGTGCTCATGTGCCCGTCGACGCTGATGCAGTTGAAGCTTTGACCGACCGCCTGGCGCACGGCCGCATCGGCCTGGGAGGGCGTCATGCGGGCATCGGTGAGCAGAACGGCGAGCATGGTGGCCATGTTGGGGGCGATCATTGCGGCCCCCTTGCAGACGCCCGTCACGCGGACCTCACCGCCAGGGAGCGACACCAGTCGCGTGGCCACCTTGGGGAAGGTGTCGGTCGTCATGATGGCGCGGGCCGCGTCGTCGAGCGCCTGCTCGGAGGTGGCGAGCGCGGCGTGAACCGTGGGCAGCCCCGCGGCGATCCGGTCGAGCGGCAGGAAGCGGCCAATCACCCCGGTCGAGCAGACAAGCACGTCGTCGGCCGCACAGCCCAGAAGATTGGCGACGCCGGCGGTCATCGTCTCGGCATCGGCCAGTCCCCGCTCGCCCGTGCAGGCATTCGAGTTGCCCGAGTTCATGACCACGGCCCGCGTGGTCGCCCGTCCGACACGCCGACGCGACAGTTTCACCGGAGCGCCGTTCACGAGGTTCGTCGTGAAGACCCCCGCGCTGGCGGCGGGGGAATCGGAGACGTAAAGCGCGAGGTCGCGCTTCTCGGTTCCGGGTTTGACACCACAGTGAACCCCGGCCACCCGAAAACCCTGGGGGAGCGGACAGAGCGGGCGGGACAAAACGAGCGGCGGCATGGTCGACTCTAACCCATCGGTGACGGAGAGAACGCCCGGACAGTCGGGACGGAGTTCGGAACGGGCGGAGTATAGCAAGACAGCGGACGGACGCTGAGGTTCGGACGGGGTGACTTGCCCGCGCACGTTTGGGGAGTTGGTTCTGTGGGTACTCATTCACACGAAGACGCGAAAACTCGAAGGAAAGGCAGGGAGGAGGGAGGACGAGCGGGGGAGGTTGTTTTGGGGGCTTTGGGGCTGTGTGTCGAGGGAGGAATTGTGGGCGGGGGAAAGCTCACGCTTTCCGCTACGACTGGGGGGCGCGATCGCGTGGATCGTGGGGTCCCGTTGCATTTTCCTGGGGGGGCTTCCAGACTCGGGTGGGGCGAGTTGTTTCACAGCGGGGAGACGGGCGATGCAGCGAATGCGGACGACCGGACTGGTCAGGGCGTGCCCAGGGTGGGTGTGCGTGGGGTTGGCGGTGCTGGGTCTGGCGGGCGGGTTGGCCCGGGCGGAGGACCTGGACTTTCGCAAGGTGGTACAGACGCAGTCGCGGCAGACGGTCGCGGCCGTGCGGGACTACATTCTGACCCATGCCGACGCCCCCGATCGGTTGCAGGCGATCGTCTGGCTGTTCGACAACTCCACCCAGTATGGCCTCGAAGACGAAGCGCTGCCTGTCGCGGAGGCCGTGCTGGCCGACGAAAGCGCGGTCGAACCGGGCTTGATGTTCCGGGCTTTGGCCGTGCGGTGCATGGCGCTGGCCCGCAAGCAGGAGTTCGACGCGGCCCAGGAACAGTTCGAAGCGTTCGCGCGGCGGTTGCGGTTCCAGCAGGCGGGGGCGGCACTGGAGCTGGCGCATGGGTTGTCGATCCTCTGCCGGGTGCATGGTCAGTTCGAGAAGAGCAATCAGTTGTACGAGACGGTGCGGAGCACGTTTCCGCTGGTCCCCCAGGTGACCGAAGCGGCCAACCTGCGGATCGCCCGGCATGAGCTGATTGGCAAGGCCCCGCCAGCGATTCCAGGGACCGATTTCGAGGGGAAGCCATTCGACTGGGCCCAGGCGAAGGGCAAGGTGGTGCTCGTCGATTTCTGGGCGACGAATTGCCCTCCGTGTCTGGCGGCGATGCCGTACTTCAAGACGCTGGCGGCGCGGTACAAGGACCGGGGCTTCGAGATTGTGGGCGTCAGTTTTGACGAGAACCCGGCGCTGGCCCAGGCGTTCAGCGACCGCAATGGCCTGAAGTGGCAGATGTTCATGGACAAAGCCCCCACGCCGCCTGTGTCGGAAGGGTGGCGGGTAGCGACGATTCCGGCGGTGTTTCTGGTGGGCCGCGATGGAATGGTGGCCAATGCCGATCTGAACGGTCAGGAGCTGTCGACCGTCATCGAACAACTGCTGGCGAAAGAGTAGGGTGGAGAGGCTCAAGGCCTCGCTTGGTGTCAGGTTGCGTCAGAACAGAGCAAGTCAAAAGTCAAAAGGAAAAAGTCAAAAGTGGCGGTGTCAGGCGCGCCTGACCTGTGCTTTTGCTCGACACAGATTCGGTAGGCGGATGACCTCGGGGAGTTGGGAATGTCGCGGGAAGTGAAAACGTGTCGCTGGAATGGTGGGCCCGAGGGCTGGCTTACGCTGATTGACCAGACGCTGCTGCCGGTCGAACTCAAGGAGCTGGACTGCCGGACCGTCGAGACGGTCTGGGAGGCGATCAAGATGCTGCG
>JAIXZD010000022.1 GCA_027489895.1 Planctomycetaceae bacterium | reverse complement strand
TTGCTACCGATCGAAATCAACGCAGACTACCCCTACACCCTCGACCTACGCCGCGTACCAGGGGCATAAGCAACGCACCGTAGCGGAAGTCGTGAGACTTCCCCCGCACCGCGGCCCCTGCCTCCGGGCACCAAAGCCCCCAGCTCACCACCCCGTTTCCACCCCGATGTAGCGGAAGCCGTGAGGCTTCCCCCGCTCGCGCCAACACCTCGACCCCCTGACACGTTCCCCCCGCCCTCGTTACCATGACACAGCGCGTTTCCTGTGGATGGTTAACCGGAGTGCTGGCATGTCGAAATGGGTCTGGGTGGGGTTGTTCGTGGCCGGGGCGGCCTTGTCGTGGGGCGTCTATGTTCCGGTGGTCCACCGGGCGACCGATCTGCTGAAAAGCAACATGCGGGCCTTCCTGATGGTCGGGCTCGCCTATTTTCTCGTCGCCGTCCTCGTGCCGGCCCTGTTCATCTGGGTGCTGGGCGACCCCACGCAGAAGCCCGGCGTGAATTTCGAATTCAAGCCGATGTTGTTCGGCCTCTGGGCGGGAACGGCCGGGGCACTGGGGGCGCTGTTCGTGATTTTCGCCTCCCGCGAGGCTGGTCCGCTGGCACCCTATGTCGTGGCGCCGCTCGTCTTCGCCGGGGCACCGATCATCAACGTGATTGCGACAATCACCTACTTCCACCCGGTCAAAACCCCGCCCGACTGGCGGTTTTTCCTGGGCCTCGTCCTGGCAGCCGCCGGGGCCGCGATGGTCATGATCTACAAGCCGACCGACCCGAAACCCCACGCCGCGGCCAAACCCGCACCGACGACCGTCGCCCCGCCAGCTCAAGGCTAGCGCGTCGACATGGCCACCAGGAGCGACCCCCAACGCCGAAGACGATTGGCCAGAGAACGCGAGAACAAGGGTGGCCCGACCACCTGGTGGTCGGGTCGCGCCAGCGACAGGAGGCCGCACCTTCCGCCCCCAACCGCCAAAAAAACAGACCTTGGCGGGGAAGTCTCTCCCTGCGGCCAGAAGAGCCCCGCCCGGCCGATAAGCAGGACCTGTGCGAGCAGCGCCGATTCGCGGGGATTGCACGCATCTGGCAGAGAACGAAAGCGAAGTCGCTGATCTACTGGAATCCCCTTCCGGGGAACCGTAGACTACGAACTCTAACGGCTATTCCGTCACTCAATTGATCTCGCCCCTCCGGAGTATGTCTACGATGGCATCTGGTCAGGCTGCGCGACGTGCGCGCTTCACGACGTGGTTTGGACTTGTCTGGTTGCTGCTGGTGGCCGGGGTGGGCGTGAGCCTCTCTTCAGGGCCGGTGCTGGCCCAGGAAGAAAAGGCAGCGGAAGAAGCGCCTGCGGAAGAGGCTCCGGCCGAAGAAGCCGCTCCCGCCGCCGATGCTGGCGATGCGGCCGATGAACCGGCCGGTCCTCCGCCGAAAAGCGCCCTCAAATGGCTGCTCGACGCGTCGGGACCCTTCGGCCTGATGATTATCGCCGGGTCGTTCCTGCTGGTCGGCCTGATGATCACCGGATTCATGCAGTTCCGCCGCTCGGTGTTTATGCCCCCGGCATTTATCGCCGAGTTCGAGTCGAAGCTGAACAACCGCGATCTTCCCGGCGCGTTCGAACTGGCGAAGAAAGAGGATTCGATCCTCGGCAAACTGCTCGTCGGCGGGATGTCCCGGCTCAACAAGGGCTACGAAGAATCGGCCGCCGGAATCGCCGAAGTGGCCGACGACGAGAACCTGGGGCTCGACCACAAGCTGAGTTACATCTCGATGATCGGGGCCGTCGCTCCCATGCTCGGTTTGCTCGGGACGGTGCAGGGGATGGTCGGCGCGTTCCTCGTCATCGCCAGTTCCACCACGTCTCCCAAGCCGAACGAACTGGCCGAGGGGATCGTGCTCGCGCTCGTGACGACGCTGGAGGGGCTGATTGTCGCCATTCCCGCCATCATCAGCTTCGGGCTTCTGAAGAATGCCCAATCGCGGCTGATGTTCGATTCGCTGTCCATGGCCGATAACTTCGTCCAGCGGATTCTGGGCAAGAAGGCTGCTCCCGCCGCTGCTGCCGCCCCGGCCCCTGCGGCCGCCCCGGCAGCTCCCCCGGCCTGATGGACTCTGTGGCGCGTGATGTCTTTCTGATCTGAAATCGGCCTGGCAGGGTGATGCGATGGGAGAACCGGCAAAAGTCGAAATCGACATGACACCGATGATCGACATCGTGTTTCAGTTGCTCACGTTCTTCATGGTCGTGATCAACTTCGAAGCCGCCGATGCCGACGAGCGCGTCAAGCTCGCCGTCAGCGAGATGGCCCGGCCACCGAAGGTGAAACCGGCCGAAGAAGTGATGGTTCAGATCGGCTTCAACCGCGCCAAAACCGGCAAGATCAAGAACGGGCCGTGGGTCTTCTACATGGGGAAAGAAATCCCCCCAGAGAAGGTCGAAACCGAAGTGTTGAAGCGGGAAAAGGCGTTCTACCGGCTGAAGCACCCCGAGGGGGAGATCGAATCGGTCGTCGTGATCCGTGCCGATGGCGACGTCCCCGCCGGGCAGGTTCAAAAGCTGATCGAGGCCTGCCAGAACCAGCAGTTCACCAAGTTCAGCCTGAAAGCCATGCAGCCCGAAGGCGGCTAGCGCGCGGATCGACAGGGTGCCCCAGGGCGTAGGGTGGGCACTGCCCACCATTGCGGGACGACCAGGAACCACCAAACGACATCGGGATCGCTCACCGGCATTGTTCAAGATGACGGACGTTGGATTGGAATAAGGTGAGGCACTATGGCCGCCAGAATGAAACCGCCCCGGCCGGTCGAGAAGATCAACATCGACATGACGCCGATGATCGACGTCGTGTTTCAGTTGCTCATCTTCTTCATGCTGACGCTGAAACTCCGCGCCGATGAAGGCGATTTTTCGATCAACATGCCGTTGGGGCAGTCGCAGGCGACATCCGAACAGATGCCCGATCTTAAAGTTCGTCTGATCGCGAACCCGGATGGGACCCTCGCCGCACTGCAGTTTGGTCGCCGCAACCTGGGCGTCGGCGACCGCGCCTATGCCGAACTGAACCGGCAAGTGCTCAACGTGATCGGTCGGCCCGGCAGCTCGCTGTCGTCTGACATCGCCGTCGAGATCGATCCCGACTTCGAACTGCATTACACCGAGGTGATGAAGGCGATCACCGCGGTGAGTGGCCGGGTCGACCCGATCTCCAAGCAGCCGCGGAAGTACCTGGAGAAGGTGAAGTTCGCGAAGCCGCGAAAGCCCAAGGCGTAGGCGCTGCGCGAAGGCAAAAGTCAAAAGGCAAAAGTCAAAAGTGGGGCGTTCCTGTGGGGGAACGCCTTATTTTTTGTAGGCACGTGACATCGGCCGGGTGTTCTCAGACCGGTCGCTCGGACATTGGGTTGAATTCCTTGAGGGAGAGCGGAATGAATGGATTTTCTCGTCGCCCGATGCGGTCGGTGTACGTCACTGTGACCTTGGCCCTGCTGCTCGCCGGGCTTTCGGGACTCTCAGGTCAACCGGCCTGGGCCGATGGACCTGCGGATAACCTCGCCGAGAATGTCCGCCCCGTCCCGCAGGTTGGCGTTGAAGTTCCCGCGGACGTTCGCGCCAAACTTGAAGCGGGTCTCACGGAGCTGTCCGCGTTGTTGGCAGAGCTCGGAAAGAAGACCGATCCGAAAACGACGGGTCTCCTCCCCGATGTG
>JAIXZD010000322.1 GCA_027489895.1 Planctomycetaceae bacterium | reverse complement strand
GGGATGATCGTCTGGCCGTTGGGCAACTGGACGGTGATCGTGGTGGCGGTTTCGCGCGTGATCATTCCCGCGAGCGACCGGCCGTCCTTGGTTTCGATGAGCCAGTTCATGTAGTCGGTGGCGACGACGGCGCTGGGGTCGAGGACGTTCTCCAGCAGGTAGTCGAGGCTGGTCCGCTGGGCACCGGTCAGTTCCGGGCCGATCTTCTGGCCCTCGCCATGCAACACGTGACAGGTAGCGCAGGTCTTGCCGAACAGGGCTTTGCCGCGCGACAGGTCGGCCTGGGCGAGGACGTCGGGCGTCAGTTCCGACCGGTACTTCACGATCAGATCGCGACGCTGGCTGGCGGTGTCGCGCACCTGTCCCCACGACTTGGCCAGGCGTTCGCGCACGGCTTCGTCTTTGGAGTTCGCCAGTTGCCGGGCGACGGTGAGCGAGATGTCGGACCGGGCGATCCGTTTCGCATCGAGTTCGTCGAACAGGGACATGGCCCAGCCTGGTCGGGACGCGAGAATGGCGACCGCCTCGAGCTTTTCTTCGGCGGTCAGCGCGGAGTAGCGGGCGAGGATGGCGGGGCCGATGCCGGGATCATCGTACACGGAGAGCGCCGGCAGACAGGCGCCCTGTAATTCGGGAACGGACAGCCAGCGGAGGAACGAACTTTTGAGCGCGTCGCGCTTCAGCAGCGCCAGCGACTGCACGGCCGCGCGGCGTTTCGCCGCCGGGGCCGATCCGTTCTCCGCCAGTTTGACCAGCCGCACGATCGCCGCTTCGTCGCCAAACTGCAGCGAGAGGGAGATGGTGAGGTCGGCGATTTCTTCGTCCTTGGCATCCGAAAGGCGAGCGGCGATGTCGCCCCAACCGGCGGGCGATTTGATTTCGCGGCGGCCTTCCAGCGCCGAGGTCAGGCCCCGCAGGATGGAGCGCTGCACCTCGGCTTGGTCGGACTGGGCCAGCGTGCGGATCACTGCGGGGTCGGTTTCGAGTCGACGGGCGACACATTCGCGAATGAACGCTGCGTTGGCCCGGCTGAACGTCGCCATCGCCCGGGCGGGCTGGGCCGCGACGAGCGGTTCGATGCCGTACCAGAGGAGATGGTTGACCCAGGGTTGATCGATTCCGCTGGAGAGATTGGCAAGACGATCGGCGACCTTCCAGGCGTCTTCCACGGGAAGACGCTGCAGGGCTGAGGCGAGTGCGAGTCGCACGAAGGGAGAGGTCTCGGTCGTGGCGCGGTCGACAATCGCACCGAGTTGTTTAGCGTCAGCGGGAGTGGTCCGGTCGTCGAGCAGCAGACGAATGGCCCAGGCGCGGACGTTTTCGTTGGCATCGGCGAGCAGGCTGGACGCAACCTTCAGCCGCTGGGGGGTCTCGAAATGGCACCAGACATACCGGAGCAACGGGACCGGGTCGCGCGTGGTGCTGACACGTCGGTCGAGTTCGGCCCGCGCCTCGGCGGAGAAGGTTCCCGCCGCGATCCGTTCGTGAATGCGCCGCCGGGCATGCCGGACGTACCACTCGTTTTTGTGGGTCTGCAGGTCGAGGAGTTGCAGGTCAGACAGCGATTTGAGGTCAACCGGGCCAGCCTGCGAGGTGCCGTACGTCACCTTGAAGATGCGGCCGTTGTCGCGGTGAATGTCTTCGTAGTCGTGGCATTCGCCGGCATCGGACCAGTCGGCCACGAAGACGCCGCCATCGTGCCCGTACATGACGGCCGTCCCACGGAACCAGGGGTCCTGCGAGCGGATCACATCGGGAGCGCGGCGGCCGATGTAGCCCACCGGCGAGCGGACGAGCAGGTTGTGGTTGACCCGCCGCCCATGGATGTTGCACATGAAGATGCCGCCGCGATAACTCTCGGGCCAGTTGTCGCCGAGGTAGATCATCGCGCCCGAGTGGGCGTGGCCACCACCGGCATCATCATGCACCTTCCCGGTGCGAGATTCCTGCCATGCTCCGCCGCCCCAATGGAGATGTTCGGCAATCGTGGGAAGCAGCGAGTAGGTGTTCGGATTGACGTCCTGCCCGAACATCCGCTGGTAGTGGGCACCGGGCACCATATGCCAGAGGTGGGCGATAACGCAGTTGGTCGCGAACAACTGGCCGTACTCGTCGAAATCGATCCCCCAGGGATTCGTCGTGCCCCAACTGAACGGCTCGAACGTGCCGCGGGTGGGGTGATAGCGCCAGACACCGCAGTTGAACAGCGTGCGCTGGTCTTGCGGTGTACCGGGCTTGGCGGGGAACGAGTTGGAGAGGATGCCATTGGCACCGTAGAGCCAGCCATCGGGCCCCCAGGTGAGGGCGGAGGCGACGTTGTGCTTGGCCTTGAGGTCCCAGCCATCGAGGAGCTGGACGGCGGGGCCATCGGGGGTGTCGTTCTCGTCGGCATCGGGAATGAACAAGAGGTAGGGGGTGGCCATCACGTAGACGCCGCCAAACCCGATCTGCACGCCGGAGACGTTGGCGAGGTTGTCGGCGAAGACCTGCCGCTTGTCGCTGCGGCCGTCGCCGTCGGTATCGGTGAGGATCACGACGCGATCCTTGCCGGTTTCTTCCCACTTAGGGTAGGAGAGGCATTCGGCGACCCAGACCCGGCCGCGATCATCGGTCGTCATGGCGATTGGCTGGACGACATCGGGCTCGCCGGCGAAGAGGGCCGTCTGAAACCCTTCGGGAACGAGCATCGTCCGGGCGGCTTCGTCCGGAGGGAGGGGTTTATCCGACTCCTGTGCCAGTCCCAGAGTCGGCCACAACAGAACCAGGGCCGTCAGGCGGAGGGAGAATGGGGTGACACGAGACGGGGACCGATGCGCTGCGGTCATTCACGACACTCCTGCCGGCCTGTTCGGGGTAAGGCACCGGGAACGAGGCGGTCACTCTGGTTGAGACGATAAAGCCAATCTCGACGCCGGACGACGCGAGCCAGACAGATCAGACTCAGAAGATACCAGACGGGGCCGACGAATCGGAGTGAGGCGGGGTGCGGCTGAAAAGACAGAAAAATAGGGCTCGCAGGTTGTGACAAATCACCGCGGGCGGAGACTAACGACTGGTGTGAACTCTTCCTCGCCTGCCGCCGCGACCTTCCACGACCTCGTCCAGTCCAACCGGGCCCGGTTATGGGGGATCGCGCGGGCTTATGGCGGAACCGAGGCGGACGATCTGCTTCAGGAGATGTTGCTCGCCCTGTGGAAAGCACTGCCCGGCTACCGGGGCGACAGTCAATTGGCGACGTGGTGTTATCGCGTGGCCCTGAACACGGCGGCCTCCTGGAACCGGGGGCAGACTCGACGGCGGGTCCGGGAGCGGGGCAGGGCGGCCTCGTCGTTGTCACAGATATCCCCGCCCTCGGGGGGGGATGAGGAATCGCTGCTGGTCAAGTTTCTGGCGGGCCTTGCGGAGACCGATCGGGCCTGTCTGACGATGTATCTCGATGACCTCGACACCACCGAGATGGCGCAGATTCTGGGCATCTCCGAAGGGGCCACACGAATGCGTCTGCATCGCATCAAACAAAAGCTCGCGGAATGGGAGCCTTTGGACACATGAACATCGATCGTGCCATCGCCGCGTGGCGGCGTGAACCGCTCTCGGACAAAGACCTGTCCACCCATCTTGAGGAGGTTCAGAAATGGACTGCGACCTTCGAGGCCGGGCTGTTGCGGCGCGACTGGACCGAGACCTTCGCGGCCGTGTTCGTCAGCCTCGCATTTCTGCCGGGGCTGGTCTCCTTTCCCACATGGCTGGCGAAAGCGGGAGCCCTGCTGATCATCGTGCATGCCCTCGGCATTATCGTGGTGCTGTGGACGTTCCGAAAGGCGCACCCCGAACCCCCGCGCGATGTGCCGCTTCTCGAGTTTCTGGCGGCGCGGCGAGAGAGTGTGCGGCGGCAGATGGGCCTGCTGAAGGCGACGCCCTGGTGGTACGTCGCTCCGTCGTTCGCGGGACAGGCGCTGGTCGTCACCGGACTGTCCGATTCCCTGGCGATGGCACTGGTGGGAACTCTCATTTGCGGTAGCGTGTGTGGGGCCGTCGTCTGGGTGAATCTCCGCACGGCCCGGGTTCAAATGCCGGCACTTCTGGGAGAGATCGACACGGCAATTCGGGAATTGCAGGACGCGGAATCGCCACCCGGGCCAAGCGGCGATCACGATTGAGGGGAGCCGGACGCTTCAGCGCCCGGAGCGTGAGCTGTTCGTGCTGGATATCTACGCGGAAAACCGTCGAAGAGGACCGCTTCGGAACAGTTGGGAGACAATGAGTCCGTCGTACGCTGGGGGAAGCCTCACGGCTTCCGCTACGGTTACGGCGTACGGCGTTATCTACGTCGCCGGGCGTTTGGGACGGGTGAGCCGGGCGAGGGCGAGGTAGACGACGGGCGTGGTGTAGAGCGTGAGGACCTGGCTGAGGAGCAGGCCGCCCACGATCGCGATGCCCAATGGCCTTCGCAGTTCCGATCCGATCCCCGTCCCGAGGGCCAGGGGCAACCCGCCGAGAAGAGCCGCCAGCGTGGTCATGATGATCGGGCGGAACCGGGCGAGACAGGCGGCGTAAATCGCCTCGCGCGGGGCGAGGCCGTCCTGACGTTCGGCTTGCAGTGCGAAGTCGATCATCATGATCGCGTTCTTCATCACCACGCCAATGAGCAGCAGGATGCCGATCATCGCGACGACGTCCAGCGGCGTGTCGCAGACCAGAAGGGCCACGAGTGCGCCAACTCCGGCCGAGGGGACTGTCGACAGGATGGTGAGCGGGTGGATG
>JAIXZD010000470.1 GCA_027489895.1 Planctomycetaceae bacterium | reverse complement strand
GGTGCCCGCGGCGGCGAAGGTGAAGGGGCCGCCGCTGGATGTGTCGGCGAATCTGATCACGGTGAAGATGATTCGGGATGGGGACGAGACGGACGCTGCGGAGGTCGAGACGGAGGGAGCGGTGCGTGTCGTTCAGCCGCGGGTGAAGGCCGGGGCGCCACTGGTGGTCGAAGGCGACTGGATGCGGTTATGGAACTACGCGAATGACGAGCAGGTGGTCCATGTGATCGGGAAGCCTGCGGCGGTGCTCGATCCACAGATGGAGCTGCGGGGCGAGAATCTGCATCTGGACCGGGGGGCGAACTCGGCCCGGGTCGAGGGGTCGGGAACGCTCAAGCTGCCAATGACCAAGGGGATGGACGGGAAGGTGCTGACGAAGCCGCAGTGGCTGACGGTCAACTGGCGGAAGCGGATGACGTTCGATGGCCTCTTGGCGCGGTTCGAGATGGATGTCTCATCGGTGCTGGATGAGAACCGGATGAACTGCCATGAGATGGATGTGACGTTCACGAAACGGGTGTCGTTCCTCGAGGGAAGTTCGCCGGTTGAGCCTGCGGCCGCGGTGAGTCCCGGTGGCTCGGCGGGCGGCGCGGGTGGGGTGGAAGTCGATCGGATTCACTGCAAGGACGGCGTCGACCTGTTTGCGTACGAGTACGACGCCGACCGGAAACTGAAGGCGTTTCGAACGGGGTCGGTGTTTGAGTTTGAGCTGCACCAAAAGACGGGCGAGACGACGGCGATGGGGCCGGGGAAGATGCGGATGTGGTGGCGCGGGGATGCGGCGCGGGAGACGCTGTCGTCGACGGCCTCGGTGCGGGCAAACCGATCGCAGAAGACGGACCGGGCGGAGTGGAACTTTGCAAGAGTCGAGTTTGCGGGGACGATGACGGGGAACACCAAAGAGCGGGTCACGCTGTTCCGCGAACGGGTGCGGGTGTTGTATGGGCCGGTGGCGAGCACGGCCGAGCAGATCGATGTCGATCATCTGCCGGTGGGCGCGGGGTGGTTGCGATCGGATACGCTGCGGCTGGTGCAGGTCGCGGGGCCTGGAGGACGCGACTTCATCGAGATGGTGGGCCAGGGGAACGCGGAGCTGAGCGGCAAGACGGCGAACGGATTGTTCGATGCGATGGCGGACATTGTGACGTACGACGAATCGAAGGGGGTGTATGTCCTGCGGTCGGAGGGGAATCGCAAGGCGTCGATCTGGCGGCAGGTGAGTCTGGGCAGCCCGCGGAGCCATATTGGCGGGAGCAGTCTCGTGTTTAATCCGACGACGTACTCGGTGAAGGCGGATCGGGTGACGGGGCTGGATGGGATTGAGTAGCGCGGCTTTCGCCGCAAGGCAAAAGTCAAAAGTCAAAAGTGCGCAGGCGTGGTTGGGGGTGGAGGGATGGAGGTTGGGGGTCGGGGGAAGCCTCATGGCTTCCGCTACGGACGGTGGGGGGCGTGGCTCCGGGCGCTGATGCTTCCGGCTCTCTTTTTATGAGGCGGGGGTGGGGGATGAGGTTGGCGGGGCGGACGGTGTTGATTACGGGTGGGCGGCGGGTGGGGAGCCAGTTGGCGCTCGCGGTGGCGCGGCTGGGGGCGAATGTCGCGATGAGCTGGTTCACCAGTCGGGCGGCGATTGAGGCGACGGTGACGCAGGTTCGCGGGCTGGGTGTGCGGGCGATTGCCGTTCAGGCAGATTTGCGCGTGGCGGCGGACGCGGAGCGGCTGGTCGCGGAGACGGTTCGCGAACTGGGCTCGGTCGATGTGCTGGTCAACATGGCGAGCATTTTTTCGCCGGTCGCGTTTGATGACCTGACGCCGGCGGATTTTGAGGCGAACATCGCCGCGAATCTGGCGGGGCCTTACTACACGGCGGTCGCGGCGGCGCGGCAAATGCGAACGCAGCCTGTCGTCGATGGCCTGCAGGGGAAGATCATCAACTTCACCGATTGGGCGGTCGAGCGTCCATACCGCAATTTCCTGCCTTACTTTGTGGCGAAGGGGGGATTGTCGGCGATGACTGCGGCGCTGGCGGTCGAGCTGGCCCCGACGATCGCGGTGAACAGTATTGCGCCGGCGATGATCGATCCGCCGCCTGGTTTGACGGCGGAGGAGATCGAGGAGATTCGGCAGGCGTCGCCGCTGAAGCGGATTGGGACGCCGGGGGATGCGGTCAATCTCGCTCTGTTTCTGTTGGATGGGAGCGATTTTGTGACGGGGGCGACGTATCGGGTGGATGGGGGGCGGTTTTTGGGGGCGGGGTAGGAGGGGAAGGCAAAGGGAGAAAGGAAAAGGGAAAAGGAGATGGGCGGGGGCGGGGGAAGCCTCGCGGCTTCCACTACGGGGAGGAGTTTGCGAGGATTCTTTGGTGGGGTGCGGGGAACGGCTTTTTGGGCGGGGGGTGGATTGTGCGGACTGGGTCATCGGTGGTGCGGCGGGGCTTGGTGTTTGGGGTGGCGTTTCTGGCGGCGATGGCGGTGTATCGCGTCATGATTCCGCAGCCTGCGGCGTATGGGGATGCGGCCGGGAAGGTCGAGCTGAAGATTCTGGGGTGGGACGACACGCAGAAACTGATCGCCTCGAAGAAGGGGCAGGTCGTGGTGCTGGATGCGTGGTCGACCTCGTGCGTGCCGTGCATGCGCGAGTTTCCGCATCTGGTGGAACTGCACAAGGCGCTGGGGGACGACGTGGCGTGCATCTCGCTGTCGGCGGATTACACGGGGAGCAAGACGAAGCCGCCCGAGTTCTATCGCGAGAAGGTGCTGAAGTTCCTGACGAAGCAGGGGGCGACGTTCGACAATGTCCTGTCGAGCCTGCCTTCGGATGAACTGTTCGAGGCGCTGGAGATTCCGTCGATCCCTGCGGTATTCGTATATGACCGCTCGGGGAAGCTGCTGAAGAAGTTCGACAACTCGGAGGCGGCGTCGGAGGAGGATGAGTTTACGTATAAGGATGTGCGGGCGCTGGTGGAGAAGGCGGTGGGAGGGGAAGTCAAAAGCCAAAAGTAAAAAGTCAAAAGTGAGGGTGTCGGGCGGGGCCGACCTGCGTTTGATTTTTTGGTGGGTGTGGGTTGGGGGGCAATCCGATCGGTTTCTGGTGGGCCGGGCGGGTGAGCGGTGGTGGGCAGTGCCCACCCTACGGCTGGGGGGCGGGGCGTGATGCCGGAGCGCAGGTCGATGGCGGGGCCGCCGTTCCATGAGCCTTTTCAGGAGTTGCCGGAGAGTCGGGCGGCGCGAGCGGCGATTGTGCGCCTGGTCGAGGATGAGGGGCTGCCGCTGGTTTATCTCGTGGGGCCGGCGGGGTCGGGGAAGTCGCACCTGGTCCACGAGCTGGTGGTGCGGTGGAAGCTGGCGCATCCGCGAGCGGTGGTGACCCGGTTCGATGCGGGTCAATACGCGGCGGAGCTGGCGGAGGCCTCGGACGCGGAGGCGGTGCCGGCGTTTCAGGCGCGGACTCGTCAGGGCGAACTGTTCATTGTCGAGGATGTGCAGCATCTGTCGGATCGACGGGAGACGCAGCAGCAGTTGCTGGCGACGCTCAATGACTTGGCCGAGCGGGGCGGGCGGTTTCTGTTCTCGTCGATCTATGCGCCGGGTCAGCTCGCGGGGTTCGATCGGCGGCTGGTGAGCCGGTTTCGGGGTGGGCTGCTGGCGACGGTGGGGCGACCGGGCGCGACGAGTCGACGGCTGCTGTTGGGACACTTCGCGCGGTGCCGGAAACTGGCGATTGCCGAGGATGTGGCGACGCTGGTGGCGGGGGAGTTGGAGGCGACGCCGCGCGAGCTGTATGCGGCGCTGGTGCAGTTGGAGACGCTAAGCCGGGTGGAGCGGCGGCCTTTGGACCGGAGGCTTGCGGCGCGGTGGCTGGCGGCGCGGGAATCGCCACCGCGATTGGCGCCGGCGGCGATCACGAAGGTGGTGGCGCGGACGTTTGGCGTCACGGTGGCGCGGCTGCGAGCGCGGGATCGGATGCAGGGGGTGGCGACGGCGCGGCAGTGCGCAATGGGGTTGATCCGGGAACTGACGGCGCTGCCGTTTGGTGAGATCGGGGCGTACTTCGGAGGCCGCGACCACTCGACGGTGCTGCATGCGTGTCACCGGTATCGGGAGCTATTGGCCCAGGACACGGGGTTCGAGCAGAGCGTGCGGACGATTCGGGCGGCGCTGGGGTCGCCGGAATAGGAGGGCGGCTGGGCCGCAAGGCAAAAGGCAAAAGTCAAAAGTCAAAAGTCAAAAGTCAAAAGTCAAAAGTGATGGTGTCGGGCAGGCCCGACCTGTTTTTTG
>JAIXZD010000318.1 GCA_027489895.1 Planctomycetaceae bacterium | reverse complement strand
TGCTCGAAGTGCTCGCGGGCCACGACCACCGCGATTCCACCAGCGTTGACCAACCGGTTCCCGAATACAGTCGACTGGTCGACCAGCCGCTCTCGGGGCTGAGGGTGGGGATCGCGCGGGAACACTTCGTCGAAGGGTTGTCGCCGGAAGTCGAAGCGGCCACCAAGGCGGCGATCGAGGTCTACAAGTCGCTGGGGGCAGAGGTCAAAACGATCTCGCTCCCGCACTCGAAGTACTGCGTCGCGGTGTACTACCTCGTAGCGCCCTCGGAAGCCTCCAGCAACCTTGCCCGGTACGACGGTGTCCACTACGGCCATCGCGCGGCCGAGTTCGACAGCATGATCGACATGTACGCCGCCAGCCGGGGCGAAGGGTTCGGCAGCGAAGTCAAACGCCGGATCATGCTCGGAAACTACGCCCTCTCGGCCGGCTACTACGACGCGTATTACCTCAAGGCGCTCAAGGTCCGTCGCCTGATCCGACAGGACTTTGACCAGGCGTTTACCGAGGTCGATGTCATCGCGTCCCCCGTCGCGCCGACGACCGCGTTCAAGCTGGGCGAACTGATCGACGACCCGCTCGCGATGTACCTCAGCGACATTTACACGATCAGCGCAAATCTGGCGGGCTTGCCGGGTATCTCGATTCCCGCCGGATTTTCGTCGTCGGGGCTGCCGATCGGGTTGCAGCTTCAGGCGCCTCCGTTCGAAGAGACCCGGCTGCTGCAGGTGGCGCGGATGTTTGAACGGGCGACCGAGCACCATGCCCGCCCGGCCCCGCTGGTCGCCGGTTGAGGCCGACTGTCACCCCGTCTCTGTCCACGCTCCCGTCAGGTCCAATCAGGCCATCCGAGTCACTCCCTTAATTCAGGCTGGTTGTTGTCGTCATGGATTACACCGTCATCATCGGGCTGGAAGTCCACGTCCAGTTGCTCACGCAGACGAAGATCTTTTGCGGCTGTTCGTCAGCGTTCAATCCCGAGCAACCCAACGTCCAGACCTGCCCGACCTGCCTCGGGCTGCCGGGGTCGCTTCCGGTGATGAACCGGCGCGCGTTTGAACTGGCAATGAAGACGGCCTTGGCGCTCAACTGCGAAATCTCGCCCTACACCAAATGGGACCGCAAGCAGTACTACTACCCCGACCTTCCGAAGGGGTATCAGATCAGCCAGTACGATCTGCCGTTCAGCCACGACGGCTTCGTCGAGATCGTGATCGATGCGGAAGCCGGCACCAAGCGGCGGGTGGGGATCATCCGCGCGCACCTGGAAGAAGATGCCGGAAAGAACATGCACGACGAGTCCGGCCGGGGGCTCGATAGCCGGGTCGACCTGAACCGCGCGGGAACACCACTGCTGGAAATCGTCTCTCAGCCCGATCTGCGGGCCGCCTCCGAGGCGCGGCAATATCTCGAAGAACTCCGGCTGCTGCTGGTCTATCTGGGCGTTTCCGATTGCAACATGCAGGAGGGCAGCCTGCGGTGCGACGCGAACGTCAATCTGCATGTGCACCCAGAACCGGGCCAGAAGGTGGCGACGCCGCTGGTCGAGATCAAGAATTTGAACAGTTTCCGCAACGTGGAGCTGGCGATCGAACATGAAGTGACGCGGCAGTGGGCCGAGTTCCAGAAGACGGGCCTCAAGATCGGCGATGTTCCCAAAACCACGCGGGGCTGGGATGCCGTCCGAGGGGCCACGTTCGCCCAGCGGGGCAAGGAAGATGCGGCCGACTATCGCTACTTCCCTGACCCCGACCTCGTACCCGTCACGGTGACTCAGGACGAGATCGACGCAGTGCGGGCCTCGATTGGTGAAACACCCCCGGCCCGACGGAATCGCTATGCCGTCACGTGGGGACTCTCCGATTACGACTGCCGCGTGATCGTCGATCAGGAACGGGACTTTGCCGAGTACTTTGAGGCAATTGCCACCGGTTGTGGTGACGGCAAGCAGGCGGCGAACTGGGTCACGCAGGATGTGCTCCGCGAGATGAAGGACCGCAAGCTGAGCGTGGCGGAGTTCCCGATTTCTCCCGCGGTGCTGACCGACCTGTTGCAGCGGGTGCTGGCGAAAAAGGTGACGATCAAGAGCGCCCGCGAAGTGTTCATGGACCTGCTCACCGCGGCAACCGACGAGACGCCTGTTCCCGCCACGGTCGAACGGGTCGCGGAGATCATCCAGTCCAAAGGCCTCGAGATCGTTCAGGACACGGGGGCGATTTCCGTGGCGATTTCCGCGGTGATCGAGAAGAACCCGAAGGCGGTGGCCGACTTCAAGGCTGGAAAGCAGGCTGCGGTGGGCGCGCTGATCGGGCAGGTGATGAAGCAGGTGAAAGGGGCCGACCCGGCGGGCGTCCGCGAGTTGATCATTCAGCAGTTGAACGCCCTGTTGTAACGCGGACCGGTCTTGCCAGTTCGCAACCATCCGGTCCACAGATCCCTTGGGCCCAGATTGCTTTGGAGGTGTGCGATGGTCCAGGCATCGGGAGCGGACTCGCGGTTCACACTGCTCGTCGCGACAGGTCTCGTGGTCTGCCAGTCGTGGGCC
>JAIXZD010000472.1 GCA_027489895.1 Planctomycetaceae bacterium | reverse complement strand
GCATCCAGATTGCCGGCTTCTACGACGCCGTGCAGCCACTCACGGAGAAAGAGCGGGCCGTGCTCAAGGAGTTGCCGTTCGACGAAGCGAAGTTCCTGAGCGATCTGGGGATTCCGACCGGTCTGGGTGAAGCCGGGTACACCACGCTCGAACGGAGGTGGTCGCGGCCGACATGCGATGTGAACGGCATCAAAGGCGGCTACCAGGGCGAGGGCCCCAAGACGATCATTCCCTCGCGTGCGACCGCGAAAATCACCTGTCGACTGGTCCCCAATCAGGACCCGAACGCAATTGTCGCGGCGCGGGAGGCCTATCTGCGGTCGCTCTGTCCGGCCGGGTTTCGGCTGGAATTCACCAACTGGCATGGCTGCCCGGGGTTTATGGTGTCGCTCGACAATCCGTTTCTCGCCCCGGCCAGAGTGGCGATCGAGCGGGCGTTTGGTGTTCCGCCGGTGATGATCCGCGAGGGCGGGTCGATCCCGGTCGTAGCGAGCTTCCGGGAGATTTTGGGAGTCGATACACTCCTGCTCGGCTGGGGCCAAAACACCGACAATTTGCACAGTCCCAACGAACATTTCAGTTTGCGCGACTTTGAACGGGGCACCCGTGCGGCCGCCCTGTTTCTGGGCCACGCGCGGACGATCTCTCGGTAGTCCCGAGCCACGATCGTTCCCGCCGCGACCTTTCGGAACCCAACATGCTCGATCTCAATTTCGTCTGCGACAACCTCGATGCCGTCCGGACGAACTGCGTCAATCGCGGGGTGGCGGCGGATGTCGATTCCATCCTGGCCGACCGCAACCGCCGCAACGAACTGATCGCCGAGATCGACACGATCCGTCGCGAGCAGAACGATCTCTCGTCGCAGATTCCCAAAGAGAAAGACGCCAGTCTCAAGCAGACGCTGATCGCTCGCGGCAAGGAACTCCGCGCGGGCGTGGGTGAGAAGGAAGAGACTCTCAAGGCGATTGAAGCGGCCATTCACGCCAAGCTGTCGTCCATTCCCAACATGACCCATCCGGACGCGCCGGTGGGCCGGGAATCGACCGATAACAAGGTCGTTCGGACGTGGGGTGAGCGGCGGAAGTTCGACTTTCAGCCGCTCGACCATGTCGCGCTGGCCGAGAAGCACGACCTGATCGACCTGGAATCGGGCGCGCGGGTGGCCGGGCATGGGTTCTACTTCCTGAAGAACGAAGCGGTGCTGCTGGAGCTGGCGCTGGTGCAGTATGCGCTGCAGACGGCGATGAAAGCCGGGTTCACGCCCCACACCACGCCCGATGTCGCCCGCGACAGTGTGCTCCATGGCACGGGGTACATTCCGCGCGGCAACGAAACGCAGATCTACTCGATTCAGGACACCGACCTCAGCCTGGTCGCCACGGCCGAGATCACGCTCGGGGGCACGTTGCTCGACCAGATCGTCGATGCGGGCAAGCTGCCCATGAAGCTGGCGGGGTTGTCGCACTGTTTCCGGACCGAAGCCGGGGCGCATGGGAAAGCGACGCGCGGGATTTACCGGGTCCACCAGTTCACGAAGGTCGAGATGTTCGCCTTCACGCTGCCCGAGCAATCGGAACAGGTCCACCAGGAAATCGTGGCCATCGAAGAGGCGCTGTTTCAGGGATTGGGCATTCCCTATCAGGTGATCGATACCTGCACGGGCGACCTCGGTGGCCCGGCCTATCGCAAGTACGACCTGGAAGCGTGGATGCCCGGCCGGAACGAGTATGGCGAGGTGACCAGCGCCTCGAACTGCACCGACTTTCAGGCGCGGCGATTGGGCACGCGCTACAAGTCGGCCGAGAAGAAGGGGACGCACTTCGTCCACACGCTGAACGGGACGGCCATCGCCTGCACCCGCGCGATCATCGCGATCCTCGAAAACTACCAGCAGGCGGATGGCAGCATCGTCATCCCGGAAGTGCTGCGGGCCTGGGTCGGCAAAGACAAAATCGGGTGAGTCGGTTCGCCGTGCGGGTGGGAGGGGAACCACCAAGGCACAAAGGCACCAAGGGAAGACAAACGACAGCGCCTTCTCCTGCCTTTCCTTGGTGCCTTCGTGCCTTGGTGGTGAAAAATCATCAGGAAAACCGGCTCGAAATCGCTCTCGCCGGGGAGGGCCGGGTTCGTCTATAACCCGCACCCGGTGCGAGGCCGTCCCGCTGGTCCCGCGCCTGTTTCTGATCGCTGCGCGATTCATGGAGGCGTGCGCATGACCCGGCCCAACTACGTCGATATCACCCTGCTGATTGACCGCTCCTGCTCGCTGGCACCGCTCACGCGCGATGTGCTCGAGGGGCTCAACGGGTTCGTCCACGACCAGCGAAGGCTGCCGCTCAAGCAGGACATCACGTTCTCGCTGATGACGTTCGATCATGAGTACCGCATCATCTGCGATGCGATCCCGATCGCCGATGCGCCGCGATTCACCGAGTCGCACTACCAGCCTCGCGGCAACACCTGCCTGTACGATGCGCTGGGCCGGTGCATTGACGACACGGGCAACCGCTTCCGCAAGATGCCCGAACCGGAGCGCCCCAGCCAGGTGCTGTTTGTCGCCCTGACCGATGGCCTCGAGAACGCGAGTTGGAAGTACGACGCGGCCAAGCTGTCGACCATGGTCGAGCACCAGCGGTATCGCTACCTCTGGCAGTTTGCGTTCCTCGGCACGAACAGCGACCCGTGGATCGAGGCCCGTCGCTTCGGGTTCCGTCGCGATGAAACGGCCGGTTGGGAGCATTCGTCGCAGGGCGTGCGGCGGGCGTTCGACCTGCTCACCGAGCGGACGAACCTCTACCGCCGGGGTGGTAAGTCGCCGATGGTCGGGTTCTTCAGCCGACCGGGGGAACCGGAGGAGCCATTCGTCCCGATGTTGCCGCCGCCCGAGGTGATTATCCCCGAACGGACCGACATCCCGTTCGAGACCGAGCACATCCTCGAAATGTCGCGACCCCTCGCCAGTTAAGTAGGGTGGGCACTGCCCACCAAGGCTCACCAAATCCCAACGACCAGACGGTGTTTCTTCCTGCTCCAACCGACCGTTGTGAGCGCGGGGAGCGATCCGAAATGTCGTTTCTGGGCCGTGTTGGTGAGCGCTGGTGGGCAGTGCCCACCCTACGCCTTGGGCAGCGTCTGCGAGGAAGATCAGAGTGTGGCGAGCAGGTCGCCGACGCGCTGGGTGAGCTGTTCGAGTTCGCCCGGGGCGGTGGCGGCGATGATCTCCTGGTAGATGCCTTTTCCGTAGGCGTCTTGGGGAGGGATGTAGCCCGGCTGCCAATCGTTGGTCAGGGTGGTGACGAGGACGGCGCGGTCGGGGAAGCGGGCGCGGAGCGTCTGTTGGAACATCTGATACAGCTCGCCCGGCGTGAAGACCCACAGGGCTTCGCCCAAGGCGGCGATGTGAATCTCCAGCGGATAGCTGGCTCCGGGGGCGAGCGCTTCCAGCCGCATGATCTGGCGGGTTCGCTGTTCCACCTTGGCCCGGCAGTCGCGCAGGCGCGCCTCGTCGCCCGCGGCTCGGGCCTGGTCTTCTCCCGCCTGCCACTGTTCGCGTTCGAGCCGTGTTTGTTCGAGCGTCGGTAAGTCGGCCCGGTAGGCGACTTCAAGCGTCACTTGCCGCCAAGTCCAGCGCGCCTGAGCGGTGCGGGTCTCGTTGGATACTGGTTCGTGACGCCAGGTGCCGAGTATCGCCCCCGACACGACCGGACCCTGATAGACGAACTCGGTTCCATCGGGCGGCAGGGCAGAAAACGTGGCGAGCGTGGAGTGCGCCACCTGCAGCCCATTTCGATCGGCCCAGGCGACATCGCCCACAAACCCGACGCGCGGCCCCAGGTCGGCCGAGGCCCCCTGCAGAAACAGGCAAGGGCTGCCGGTCGCTCGTTCGACTTCCTCCCGCAGCGCCCCGACCCAATCGGGGCTGATCAGCGTGTTCTCCCAGGCGAGCGTTGTCGGGTGACAGGCATAGTTGACGACCGTGCCCACGAGCGCGCCCGCGTCACTCTGAATGCGGGCGACAAGCAGCGTGTCGTCAGCCGGTCCGTCGGGGTTGTAGCCGCAGACAATCGCACCGCTGGCCGGATCGGGGAAGTCGCGATGGGCGGCCAGGGCGCAGCGGCCCTGCCCGTAGACAATCGTCGCGGACGTCAACCGCTCTTGCGCCTGGGCCGCGAGCGCTGCGATCCGTGCGGGCAGCGCGTCGAGGTACGGGCCAATCAGATCGCCGCCCGGCAGGTGTGCGCGACTACGGGTCATCAGCCCCGAGCCATGGGTATGGGTCAGCGAGACCAGGACTTGCTGGGCAGTGAGGCCGGTCTCGCGGGCAACCGCTTCGCGAATGGCGGTGAGGTCGGCCCGCTCGAGGATGCAGTGGTCGAGCGTGACGAGGACAGCCCCGTGTCCAGCGTCCGCCTGCTCCGGCTCCAGGCAGAGCACCACGGCCAGCAGCGGTCGATGCACGCCACTGGCCCGGTCATGCAGCGCCGCGCCCCACATCCGGTGATAAATGCCCACGGGCGGCGTGATCTCCCCCTGTGCCATCGCCGCACGGCACCGCGACTGCGGCGTAGTAACACGGGTTGTCGCGGAGGACTGACTCATCTCATTCGATCCTTCGTTTCAACAGAGGTCGCCAGCGTAGGGTGGGCACTGCCCACCACGGCTCACCAACCAACAACAACCAAACGATGTTTCTTCCGGCTTCCACCGATTCTGAACAACGATCATGGGCCAGCGCTGGTTGGCGATCCAAATGATGTTTGGTAGGCCATGTCGGTGTGCAATGGTGGGCAGTGCCCACCCTACGGACTGTCGTCAAAAAGCGTTCCCTTGGGATTGAGTAGCGCCCAGCACACGGCGTCAACGGCCATGATCGCGGCGAACAAGTACAGGATCAGGTTCCAGTTGCCGGTCTGGGCGACGAGGTAGCCAGCGGCGAGGGGGAATAGGGCCGCCCCGAAGTTGCCGCACATGTTCATCGCGCTGAAGACGGTCGCGGTCTGGCGGCCGCCGAACTGGATGGCGACGGTGTAGCCGCTCACGCCGCCAAACGTGGCCGAGAACGCACCGAGCGCGATCAACGCGATGCTCGTGCGGACATCGGTCACCAGGGCTGACCAGACGATCAGCCCCGCACAGGTCGCCATGCCGACAACGGCGATTCCCTGCCGACTGAGGCGCGCATTCCGCGTGCGGGCCAGCATCCAGTCGGAGACGAAGCCACCGGAGAGGCTGCCGAGGACCGCCCCAATCCCGGCGACCGTCGTCAGTTGACCCGATTCCAGCATCGAAACGCCGCGGGTCTTCTGCAGAAACGTCGGAAACCAGGTCAGAAAGAAGACCATCCCGGCCGCACGAAAGAACTGTTGGGCACAGAGGAGCGCGAGCGGGGCACTCGTAAACATCAGGCTCCAATCAATCGGTGTCGCTTCAACCCGCCGCGCCTGATAGGGCAGGGCCGGGGGGCGCACCAATACCAGGAACAGACCGGTCCAGACCACCCCCGGCACCGCATAAACCGCCAGCAGCAGCCGCCAGCGGTCGATGCCCGACCAGGTCTCCCACGGTTGAAACCGCTCCAGCAGCCAGCCGGCCAGAGCGGGGGCCAGCGCGCCGCCAATCGCCATTCCCGCCGCCAGAATTCCAGAGGCACGTGCCCGCTGGCTGTCGGGAAAGAGTTGACCGATCGCCTTGGCCGCACAGGGGAACGCGGCCGCCTGAGCCATCCCCATGATCGCCCAGAGGATGACGAGGGTGTTGAGGTCGACGGCGAACCCGGCCAGCAGCGTGGCCGCGGACCAGGCGAGCATCGACCACGCCAGCGCGGTCCGGCTGCCCACCCGGTCGGCCCACCATCCCGCCGGAATCTGGCAGAGGGCATAGCCCCAATACCAGGCCGACTGCACCCACCCCATATCGAGGGCCAGATTGGCGAGCTGGAGGTCGGTGGCGATCTCGCTGGCGGGAACGCTGACAGCCGCCCGCTGGATGTAGGCGATCGCCGCCATCAGGCAGAGCAGCGCGAGCACCAGCGAACGTGTCCCGGTCGAATCATCGTCCCGTTGAGGCTGCATCCGATCCCGACCGCCTGTCCGACAGACCACGAAACCCAGACCACGAAATCCACCGGCCACCGTCGTCCCCTCGAGCGCACTGCAATCCTCGCGGAACAGGCCGCGGTTCGCCAGTTGCTGACATCGGGGCGTAAGACAGCGTTTGCGAAACGGTCTGGACTCATTCACAGCCGAATTCCAGTAAGCATGCGGTTTTGGTGAGTGCCGCACCACCCCACGGTCGGCATGCTTGCCCCGAAACGGTGCCAGCATGGCACACCCCTTGATCCCCTCGCGTCTGGTGCCCTCTGGAACAACGCGCAGACCCGGCTCCCACGAACGTGTTGATCGCGAATCCCCTGCGGTACACTCCGGGTCAGGTGCGGTTTCGCGATGCACCGGCGCTGGCCAACAGGCGTCCCACAAAGAGTCCCGGCCCCTTCGAGAGGTGATCTCGTGCGACAGAGCCTGTTCGCCGTTCTGTGTCTGCTGGCGACCTGGGGAACGGGTCACCCTGCCACCGCGCAGACGACCGCCGTCGATTCCCGTCCGGGTGGCAATGTCATCTACGTGACGTGGGATGGCTTTCGCTGGCAGGAGTTTTTTGGCGGGGCGCAAGAGCCTTATCTCGCCAAAGATGCGGGCGTGGCCGACGTCGAGGCCTTGCGGACGCGATTCTGGCGCGAGGAACTGGCCGAGCGCCGAACGGCGCTGTTGCCGTTTGTCTGGAACGTGATCGCCCGCGAGGGCCAGATTTTTGGTGACCCCGAGCGGAACGCCCCCGCCCGAACGGCGAACCGGTTGAAGTTTTCGTACCCCGGCTACAACGAGATGTTCACCGGCTTTGCCGACGACGAACGCATCACCTCGAACGACAAAACGCCCAACCCGAATGTCACCGTGCTCGAATTTCTCAATCGACGGCCGGGCTTCGAAGGGCGTGTCGCGGCCATCGCCACGTGGGACGTCTTCCCCGCCATCATCAACCGCGAGCGAAGCGGCGTGTATGTCCATGCCGGAATCACGCCGATTCCGGGAGACGACCTGACGCCCGGCGAGCAGTTGCTCAATCAACTGATCGCCGACACGGTGGTCCTCTGGCCGGGCAATCAGATCGATTCCCTCACCATGCAGACGGCGCTGGAATACCTGCAGCGGAAAAGGCCCCGGGTGCTGTTCATCGGGATGGGCGAAACCGATGAATGGGGCCATGCGCGGCGCTATGACCGTTACCTTCACGCGGCCCACCGCTGCGACGAATTTCTCCGCCGCCTCTGGACGCTCCTGCAGAGCCTGCCCGAGTATCGCGACAACACGACCCTGGTGATCGGCCCCGACCATGGTCGCGGCGGCACGATTCGCGACTGGACCGACCACAACGCCAAGGTGGAGGGGGCGGAGTTCGTCTGGTCGGCAGTGTTGGGGCCAAGGACTCCGCCACTGGGCGTACGGGCCGAGGTGGAAACCACGCTCAGTCAGATCGCGTCGACGCTCGCCGCCGCCGTGGGCGAAGACTTTCCGGCGGCCAGCCCGAAATCGGCCCCCGCACTCCCAGGCGCGATCGTCACCGGGACCCCCACAGTTCCCAAGCCGGGCGACCCGAAGTGAAGGGCCGAACGCCGCTCTCAAAGCGACACGAACGACCTTTTAAGGATCGGTAGGTGTTGATCCGTTTACATCGGTTTTTCTTGGGAGTCGCCCCAGCCATGGGGTACAATTCGGCAGTCCGATTTGGGCCGAATCTCTTGCGCAACCGTTCAGGTGCCCCCGGCCCGCCGTCTCGGCCGGACAGCGGCTGTCTGTCGCAACAGTCGAACTCCAAACCGGTTACGTCCAGTCTGTCTCCTTCGGCATCAGGCGATGCGCGTTCTGAATCGATGGCTTCCGATCTGTCTGGCGGTGGGCGTGATGCTCACGGCCGGGCCGACGTACGCCCAGGACGCCTCGCCCGCCACGACGCCCGCGCCTGAGGCTGCGGCAGCGGACCGGCCTGCCGAACCGGCTCCCGAGTCGCTGGCCGCGCCCCGACCGGGCGATGTCATTTTTTTGCCCGATGCCAACGGCAAGGCGGTTCCCGTCCCCGTGGGGGCGAGTCTGCTGGAATATCTCCGTGCGGTCCGGCAGCGGGCACTGGCGACGGGGGAAGAGGCGGGAGCGCGGTATGCGATTGGCAAGCTCGAATTGACGGGTGAGGCTCAGGACGAGTGGGCCCGTGTCTCGGTGGAGGTACGTGTTCGCGTGCTGGCGACAGAGGGCTGGGTGCGTGTCCCGCTGGCAATGGGCGAAGCCCTGCTGCGCGAGGCCAAACATGAGGGCGTTGGCGAGGGGGTGATCGAGCCCTGGGATCAGGTGGCCGGGAATGCCGCCTTGCTGCGCGGGGCGGGCGAGCACCTCTTGAAACTCGAACTCAGCGTGCCGATCCGCAAGACGTCGCCCGGCAAGCGGGTCCAACTCAGTTTGCCGGGGGCGGCCGTCTCCTCCGCCCGACTGGCGATTCCGCAATCCGGGGTTCAGGTTCGCGGGGCCGATCGCACGGCGATTACCGTCGACAGTTCGTCGACCGGTTCGGTGGTCACCGCCACGGGCCTGGGTGCCCGGCTCGATTTGAGCTGGCAGACACCGATCGAGACGACCGTCACCGAAACGCGCTGGGAGGTCTGGACGCAGGCCCTGGTCAACTTTGTCGAAGGGACCACGGCCCTCTGGGACCTGACCCTGCGAATTCAGCCCGCGGGTGGCGTGACAACGGCGACGACGCTGCGCGTGCGTCTCCCGGCTGGTTCGGAACTGGTCTCCCTGGATGGAACAGAGCTGGCGGAATGGAAGGCCGATCCCGCCGACAAACTGCTCATCAACATCAAGCTCCGCCGACCGCCCACCGGTCCGTTTGAACTGCGCTGGACGCTGCGGTCGACGTCGGCCGATGCGCTGGCGGTGACGCTCGCGGGGCCACGGGTCGAACAGGTGGTTCAACAGGCGGGACTTTTGGCGATTGCCGGGTCGGGCGATGCGCGGGTCTCGGCCGAGGGTGCTGCCCCCGTCCGGCTGCAGCGGGTCGGCACGGCCGATCTTCCCGCGCCGCTACGGCATCCGCAGTTGGCACTCGCCTATCGCGTGTTGGGGGATGACTGGTCGGTCCCGGTCCGGCTGGTTCCGACGACGCCGTTCATCGCGGTCGAACCGGAAGTCCGCGTGGCCCTGCGAGACAATGAACTGGAATGCCAGGTTCGCGTGCGGGGCCGGGTCTATCGGTCCGGGGTGACGCAACTGAAGTATCTGTGGCCCGAAGCGACGCAGGCGGGCTGGACCGTCGACGTGACGACCGGCGGCGTCTCGCTGGAGCCGGTCGCTGGTCCCGAGGGTGGGGGCGTGCTCCGCTTTCCCGAGCCGGTGCGGAATGAGTTTGATCTCCGCTTTCGCGTACGGGGTCCGCTGCCGGAAGGTCCGGGCGGCGCGGGTCGGCCGCTCACGCTGCCCCGCTTCGAGGTGGACGAACAGTCGCCCACGACGCTCGTGCTGGTGGTGGGCGAATCGCAAAGTGTGCGCCTGGAACCAGGCGGGGGCGTCTCTGTCCGACGGTTGCGGACTGCCGACCGGACCGACGAGCGGTCGCTGGAAGCGGGTCAGCGTGTGGATGGGGTCTACCTTGTGGAAGGGAAGGACCGCATCCGCCTGACGCTGTCGACGACGACGGAACCAGCGACGATCGATGTCGATTCCGTGCTCGAACTAAGCGGTGTCGAACGCAAGCTCGGGGTAACGCAACGGTTCCGCTACCGCGTGAGCCATGGTCGCCTCAACCGCCTCAAGCTGCAGGCCCCGCCTGAAAAAACCTTGGCGGCGTGGAAGTTCTTCGGTCCCGATGGACGGGAACTGGTTCCCGAAACGACGGGAGTGGCGAATGAGGGGGTGCTGGCGTTCCCGCCCGGGCAGCCGGTTGACCGGGAATTCACAGTCGAGGCCCGCTATCGACAGGCGACGGGCGCGGTGGAACTGCCGATCGAGCGGGGAACGATCGAGATTCCGCTGCTCCGTTCCCTCGATGTCGCCCATCATGGCTGCCAACTGGTCTGGCGGTCGCGGGGGGGCGACGGGTTGACCCTGACCGATGCCGCGTGGCAGGCCGAGCCCGATGGCGAGCTGGAGACCACGCGCACGTGGCGCGCGGTGACGACCCCCGCCTCCGTGAGCGCGGTTTACGATCGGGTCGTGCCCGATTTCTGGCGACGGGTGTCGGTCTCGCGGGCCTGGCTCAATACCGAAGTCGAGATGGATGGCACGCTGCGGACGCATGCCCACTACCGCATTGTCAACTGCCCGGCCACGTTCCCCCTCACGCTTCCCGCCGACGCGCGGTTAACCGCGGTGCGGTGGAATCTGCAGTCGCAGCCGTTGCCCTCGCCGGTCGCGCGGTCGGCCGCGGGGGATCAGTTTTTGCTCTCGGCACCGATCACGGGCGGCGAACAGTTGCTCTCGCTCGACCTGGAAGTGAAGCCCGAAACCGGCCTGACGTTCAGCGATGCGTTGAGCATCGACCCGCCGCGGTTCGCGCGGGAGTTGTGGATCGCCCAGATCTACTGGCAGCTCACCCTGCCAGACAGCCAGCATCTGCTCACGCTGCCCGAGGGCTGGACCTCGCAAAATGAATGGCGGCTGGCGGGGTTCTTGTTTGGTCGCCGACCTGTAATGACGCAGGTCCAGTTGGAACAGTGGGTCGGGGTCAAGGTCGCGCAGACGGGCGAGCGACTGGACCGTGTCGGCCATCGCTACCTGTTTACCGGGGGCAGTGTGCGTCGGCCGCTGGCGGCACGCACGATGAGCCGGTCGGTCTTGATTCTGTTCGGGGCCGGTTCGGCGTTGCTGTTGGGATTCGTGCTGGTGCAGGTTCGCGGCTCGCGGACGGTGTTCACGTTTTTGGCGCTGGCGTTTGTGCTGGCCGTGGTGGGGTTGTGGCATGCCGAGGTTGTGGCCGTGCTGTTTCAGCCAGCGCTGCTGGGTGTCTCGCTCGCAGCGCTGACGGCGTGGTTTGACGGGCTGATTCAGCGGCGTCGCGATCGGCGGGTACTCGACTTGGCGACACCCGACGGACAACCCGAGCTGGTGGACGACGCGTCCGGGACGCTGGGTGGTGCGCTGCCTGGTCCCGGTGCGGTTCCGGGCCTGGGGACGGGCGAAAACGCGCCGGTGGTAGGGTCGGAAGACTTCACGGCGATTCGCGGTTCGGTCCTCCCCGCGCCTCCGGAAACCACGGTGACGGGTGCCCGGCTCGGGAGTCCGGCATGACCACGCGCGGCACCTGGCTCTGCGTGGTGTTGGGATGGGCGCTGGTACTGGCAGTGCCCGACATGATCGCGGCACAGCCACCCCTCAACGATCCGCCCGGCGCTCCTCCAACTGTGCAGCCTGGCGAGGTGCGGCGGATTTTTGTTCCTGTCGACGAGCCGGCGCGCTGGCCGCGGGGAGAGTTCGTTCCCTGGCCGGCCGCAGCGTTCGAGACCTGGTTCTCGCAGGCCGGTCGCGACGGCTCGGCCGCGCGGCGGTCGGGGCTGGTCCGTCAGATCTATCGAGCCCGGCTCGACGGGCAGCGCTGGGTCGATGGGCAGTTCGTCTGGATTCCCGAGGCTCAATCCCGCGCCCTGCTCCTCGAGTCGCCCGGCCTGGTCGTCTCGAATCTCAGACAGGGCGACGAACTGGTCGCTTTTGGGGCGGATGTGGCCGGAGTGCTCCGCGTCTATCCCCCGGTGAGCGGGTCGCCGATCAAAGGCCAGTGGGAGCCGGGGGAACTGACCCCAATGGCGACCGCGGGCTGGTCGCTGTGGCGCTGGCCGGCCGCACCCGCGACCCGTCTGGAGCTAACGGTCCCGCGCGGGTTCCGGGTCTCGGCTCGGGGGGCCGAGGTGCGTTCGCAGGCCTCGGGAGACGACCAGTCTCTCGTCTGGTCGATTGAAGCCGGCGCGGCCCGCGAGCTGGCGGTGGTAGTCGCCCCCGAGACAGCGCAGCCGGACTCAACCGCGCTCCTGCGCTACACGGCCGAAACGGCCTTCAATCTGCGGCCGGAAGCGACCCGCTTTCAATGCGATCTGTTCGTCACCTCCTCGCGCGACAGCAGCCGGACCGTGCGCGTCCACGTCCCCGAGGGGCTGACGATCGACCAGGTGAGTCTGCGCGACCAGCCGATCCCCGCCCGCGCGATACAAACATCGCTCCCGACGGACGGTCCTTCTGCCGGCAAGTCCGCGAACGGGGCGGCTGAAGCGCGGGGGACGTGGATCGAGGTTCCCGTCGAGCTGTCCGCAGGGATCCCCACCGGCCCGATTCGCGTGCGGGGTGGTCGATCGGGCAGCGCGGGGGAACCGCTGCGACTGGCCGTTCCCCGCATTGAAGAGGCCGACTTTCTCGATGGTTCGCTCGTGGTGCGGACCGAAGCACCGTTTCAGATTGGCGATGTCGAACGGGAAGGACTCCGGCTGACCGCGCTCTCAGGTCGCGCGGGCGAGGGTGATGTTCTGACGGCCCGGCAGACGGCTCAGAACGCGGCGCTGGTCGTGTCTCCCTATGTGACCGACCTCATCGCCGAAGTCGATCTCTGGACACTGCTGCGATTCGAAGCGCAGGTCGTCACGGCCGAAGCAGTGGTCAACTGGCGTTCGGTGTCGGGTACGACCTTTACGTTGAAATGTGGCCTGCCCCCTGGCTGGGAACTGACCGACGTCCGGAGCGAGGGCGAGACGTCGCCCGGGGAAGTAAGCCAGTGGCGGTTTGATGACTCGACCGGCACGCTGCGGATTGAACTGCTGTCGCCCTTGGCACCCGGGTCGGGTAGGCGGCTGAGGCTGTCGGCCCGCTATGCCGGTGATGCGACGACGGCCCCGGTCACCGCGCTCCGGCTGATCACGCCCGGCGCCGCCTCGGGCAGCAACTGGTGCGTCGTGGCCGACAACCAGTTCCGGGTGCCCGCGTTTGCCACCGTTTCAGAAAATGGTCTCGCCCGGCGGGAGCTCCCTGCCCAGGCGCTCCCCCCCGCCTGGAACGAGCTACCCCTCAGTCGGGAACCGCTGCGCAGCGGCGAGCAACTGACCGGCGCGGCGCGGCTGCCAACCGATGGCACGATCACGGAAGTCCGGATGTCGACTCCGCGTCGTCCGATCGAAGCGGCTGCGAGGATGGTCTATCGCGAAGAAGGCGGGACGGTCCTCGAAGAACTGACGCTCACGCTCACGCCGCTGCAGCAGGTGTTCGACCGGTTTGTCGTGTCGGGATTCGCTCCAGACAGTGAATGGTCGTGGACGCTCGCTTCGCCCCGCGGCCTGAATGTGCAGATCGAGCCGCTCCCCGGCCTCACGGAAGACGAAGGCCAGCGGTTTGCCATCCAACTGAGCGAGGCGGTCGGCTCGCCGATCGGGCTGGTGGCCGTGCGGAAGAACCCCGAGCGAGCCCCCCGGCTGTTGTCTTTGCCCGTGGTGGAGGAAGTCCGCGCGTTCCGCGGCCGCGTCGTTCTGACCGGGCCAGTCGAAGACTGGTCGGCCTACAAGCCCCACCCACACGGCAGCGCCTCTCGCAGCACCAGTTCCCCTGGCGATCTGCCCCGGTCGGCGGTGTCCGAACCGGGTGGGGGCTGGAGCTGGGACTACGCGCGGGGGGCAGGGCCGGGCGAGTGGGTGCGGGATGCCTCGAACCCGGTCGGGACGAAACCGAAAACCGCGCTGGTGCAGCGGGGGTCGGTCCATTTGCGGGCGGGGCTGGAGAATCAGCACGCAGTCGAACTGGAGATCCTGGGACTACCTAGCGGGCCGGGCGACTGGCTGTTCCGTCTGCCCGGTCCGATCGACCGGCTGACGCTGACCGGTGCGGCCACCGTGGAACCAGTCACGACGGAACAGAGTGGTCCCGAGACGACGTGGCGGCTGCGTCTGGCCGGGTCGTACCGAGTCGGCGATCCACTCGTGCTACGGTACACCTCGCCCGCGACCGGTCGTGGCCAGGTCTGGAGCGAAGTCGTGGCGCTGCCGGTCTGGGAACAGCAGGTCGCCTCGACTCGCCTCGAGATTGACTGCCCGCCCCAATGGGCGCTGGCCTCCGCAGGACCCTGGCTAGGCTGGCTGGGAAACGGATGGCAGCGCATCGAGCTGTCACGCGAATCGGCGCGCGAACCAGCACGCACTCTGTCGACGAGCACAGACCGCACGCACTCGATCTGGATCGCCGAGGGCGGCCCTTCCGAGCTGGCTTTGCCTGTGTACGACCGGCTCTGGGCGTTTCATGCGGGGCATCTCACTTTGGTGCTGGTCGTCTGCCTGGGCGTGCTGCTGAGGTTGCGGGCCGGTCCAGCGACCATCCGGCGGGCGATTGTCTGGCTCGTCGCGGGGGGGCTGCTAGCCGGTTGGTCGGGCGAGCCGATTGGTGGCTTCGTCCGCATGATCTGGTTGGGGGCGGGACTGGCGGCGCTGGTGCCCGCGCACTGGCTGCGGCCACCCAAACCGCTGCTCGCGTCTTCCGCGTCTGAACTCTCGGGGGCCGTGCTGACGGGGAGTACGCGCTCGTTTCGGGCGCTGGTCGTCCGTCTGCTTGCGGGACTGTCGCTCGCCACGCTGGCCCAGTGGCCCGCCAGCAG
>JAIXZD010000436.1 GCA_027489895.1 Planctomycetaceae bacterium | reverse complement strand
CGCGTGAAGCGTGAACAGGCGTCGCGACGCAGGTGAGGGCAGGCGGAACAGCCGCCCGAGCATGAACCCGGCGCGGGCGATCACGTCGATCGTTGCCGGGTCACAGAGCCAGTCCAGTTCTGCCACACGCCCCGCCGCGAGAGGATCGGCCCACTCCGGTTGGTCGGCGCGGCTTTCGGCTAGCTCGGCAGGGTGCAGGCCAATCTCGACGCTGGAGAATCCCGCCGCGGCCGCGAGGTATCGCTCCAACCGGGCAGGGGTTACCTCCCCGGCGTGCAGTGTGCCAAAGTAGGCCGATGGGGCCGTGAGTCGTGCGGCGGAAACCGCCCGGGCAAACCGGTTGGCAAAGTGGCGTTTGACCAGTCCCAGTGCGGCCTGCGCTGGCCCCTTCGGGAACGACCAGGCGTAGCGCAGGATTTCCGGTTCGCGGGCGACTCTCACGGTTTCAATGCCATACTCTTTGGCGAGGGTCAGCACCTGGGTTCCGATCGCGGGGATCAGTTCCACGTACTGGTGCCCGTTGAGGTGGGTCGGCAGCAGTCCGTGGGCGGTGACAAACTCCAACTGGGCACGAAGTTCACCGGCAACCCGGTCAATGAGACGGCGTTCCGATGTGCCGGCCAGCGTTTGGGCCGGGACCCGCGCCAGGCGGGAGAACAAGGCGAAAATCCCTGGAAACCGCCCGTCGCTATCAAGGAGCTCGGCCGGGTAGTCGGCTGTGAGCGGGCGGCCCTGGGTCAGGTTGAAATGGACGCCGAGGTCGAACGCGGCGCAGCGGTCGGCCAGTTTGTGCCGGAGAGGGCGGCCCGGCAGGGCACTCGAACGCCGCACGACATCGAGTCGGGACCATTGAGATAAACCGGCCGCTGCCGCCGGAGCATTGGCGAGGACCGAGGTGCTGGTGAGCAGTCCCGATTCGAGGGCTTGCAGGATGCCCGCATTCACGGCGGCGTTCATGCCGAAGTCGTCGGCATGGAGAATCAGCGAGCGCTGTGGGCGGGCCGGGAGTGACATGGCAAACTCCGCGATCAGGCCGCCCGGCGGCGTGTATCGGCCTCGATCGCAAAGCGCGTCTGCCCCGGCTGATACCCTGCCAACTGATGTGCGCCGCGCAGCGATCGCAGTCGCAGTCGGACGACGTCCAAAAACATGGGCAACGCATGCCGGGAGAGAGACAGCGTCGATGAATACTCATTGATGAGCGTGACGGCGACCCGCTCATACGGCAGCCGGAGGCGGTGCGTCAGATAGACGACTTCCGCGTCGAAGGCGAAACCGTCGATCGTGGTCCGCGTGAAGATGTCCCACGCGGCTTCGCGGCGGAACAGTTTCAAACCACATTGCGTATCGGTCACGTGTCGCGACACAAGCAGGCGGACGACCTCGCGGAAGACGGTCGTCGCCACGGTACGGATCAACCGGCGGCGTGCCCGCATTTCCGATTCGACGAGATCGCGGGCACCGAACACGACGTCGGTCTTCCCGGCGACGATCGACTCGTACCCCTTCCGGAGCGAATCGAGGTCGTACGGGAGATCGGCATCTGTGAAGGCAAGTACCGCGCCGGTACAGGCCTGCATCCCGAGGCGAATGGCCGCGCCCTTGCCGGGAATCGGCTGGGCGAGCGTCGAGAACCTGGGCCCGAAGGAGTCTGCGATCTGGCCGGTTTTGTCGGTACTGGCGTTGTCGATGACGACGACGCGGTAGTCGACACCCCAGGGGTTGAGATAATCGCGCAGGCCCGCGAGCGTCGCGGGCAGCCGATCCTGCTCGTTGTAGGCGGGCACGATGACCGTGAGGTCATGATCCGTCGGCCCGGGAGAACCGGGAGGCGAAATCAACGACGGCAGCGGTCGAACGGTCATCCGTGACAGTTCCAGGGGAGCGGAGAAGGGCAGTTCCATCGTGGAACTAGAGCGGGAAGAGTGACGTATCGCCCAAGATCGGTCAATCCGAACATAGGGCTTGAAGCCGTTCGGGACGGTCCGGCCGTTTCGAAGCCGAAGGCCCCTCGGAACATCCATGAAACGGCGCATCGCTCGGTAACATCGGCGAGCTGCAAAGTCAGAGAAAAGCTGGGTAAATGGGGTAAGAGCAATGCACGCTCGAATCGAGCAATCGTGAAAGCCAAAAAACAACCCGCTGAGCCGCACCTGATTCCAGGGCGACTCAACGGGATTGCGATCGAACGAAGTTGAGGCAGCATTCACGCGGCGCGGCGACAGGCCACGCCCAACGTGCGACTACTCCGGCTTCTTTTCGTCGGCAGGCTTTTCTTCCGCCGGCTTTTCTTCGGCGGGCTTTTCAGCCTCGGGCTTGGCGGGTTCTTCCGCGGGCTTTTCGGCCGGCTTCTCTTCGGCTGGCTTCGCCGGTTCCGCAGGCTTTTCTTCTGCAGGCTTGGCGGGCTCTTCGGCAGGCTTGGCAGGTTCGGCCGGTTTCGCGGGCTCTTCGGCGGGTTTGGCTGGCTCTTCCGCGGGCTTGGCGGGCTCAGCAGGCGCTTCAGCCGGCTTGGCGGGTTCTTCGGCGGGCTTGGCCGGTTCGGCGGGCTTCTCGGCAACGGGTTCGGGCACTTCGGCACCAGCTCCCGTGGTGGAGCCTGCCATCGCACCGGCCGACATCGCCGGACCAGGAGCGGTGGGGGCGGGCATCGGAGCCGGGGCGGGCTTTTCGCAACCCGAACCAACGAACAGAGCCGACACCATGAGTGCCAGCGAGGCTTTCATGAAAAACCTGTGCATTGCCATGACCAATCCTTTTTCCTTCGCAAGTGCTTCTGCTAAAACCCGTTAGGGACGGTTTCCCGAACGGACTCGGGAAGCTCAACCGACCGTCCACCACGCGACTGCATTGATTGATTAGACGCGTCAAAGTGGGGGAATGCAACATTGCCGCGCCGGTGCATTGATCGGTCGCCTTCCTGCTCGGGTCGGATGTTCAGGACAGGGGCGCTTCCGAATCGGCTTGGGAATGCCGTCCGGTGGATTGGTTGCGATCGGTGCTGTCTCGATCACGACCCCGTTAAGGTAGTTTGACCAGAAGACGATCCGCAGGCTCGACTCCGTTGTCATTCCAACGATCGCCGCCCCAGGGTCGCTCTCGCTACGAACCCCCGCACAAATGTCACCCGATCGACATTCGTTTCGACTCAACCGTTCAGGGATCTGATTCGCATGAAAGTTCAGCAGTTCCTCGCCCATCACGGGATCAAGGACAACCCGTTCGGCCAGGAAGACGCGTCCTCCGACCAGGTGTTCAAAGACCACTGTCTGAGCGCCACCTTCCACCCCTCCTGGGACAAGATCGTCGGCAACCCGGGAGATCCCTCTACGGCTGTCGTCTTTGGCGAGAAGGGGGCCGGGAAAACGGCTCTGCGGCTGCAGATTGTCGACCACATCCGCAAGCACAACCTCGCTCACGCCGACAAGCGGACGTTCGTCATCGAGTATGACGACTTCAACCCGTTTCTCGATTGCTTCCGTGAAAGGTTGCCCGCCTGGGGCCGGGGGGCGGAGCGGGCCCTCGGCCAGTGGCGGCTGTGGGACCACATGGATGCGATTTTGTCGCTGGGGGTGACGCGGCTGGTTTCCGCGATCCTCGAGAACCGGCCCGACTCGACCGGCTTCGAGGTTCGGGCCGACCAGGTCTCGCGCCTCAACCGACTCCAGCGTCGCGACCTGTTGCTCCTCGCGGCGTTTTATGACCACGACCTGGCGATGCCCCGCGCCGACCGGTTTGCCCGGCTCGCCGGCAAGCTCCGCTATTCGCGGATTCCCGCCCAATGGGATTTTGCCCTGGGGATTGCCACGACGGTGGCAGTCATCGGCAGCCTGGCCTACTACAAAAACCTCACCGCGCTCGGAACGTTCCTGCCGTGGTGGGCGGTCGTCGCCGGTGGCTGGTGCCCGTGGCTGTATCGCCAGGCCCGGCTGTTCTGGACTGGCTGGCGGACGTCGCGACAGATTCGAGTCATCGACAACCGGCCGAATCTGCTGCGGCAGTTGTTGGCGAATTTCCCCACCCGCGAACTGGTCGACCAGCCAATTCCCAGCCGGGAGCGGAGCGACGACCGTTACGAGCTGATCAAGAAGCTGCAGGGTGTGCTGGAAACGCTCGGCTTCTCGGGGATTACGATTCTGGTCGACCGGGTCGACGAGCCGCACCTCATCAATGGGGCCCCCGATCGGATGCGGGCGCTGATGTGGCCGCTGTTCGACAACAAGTTCCTCAAGCATCCGGGCATCGGGTTCAAGCTGCTGCTCCCGATCGAAGTCAGCTTTCATCTGCAGCGGGAAGACAAGGAGTTTTTCGAGCGGTCGCGGCTCGACAAGCAGAACCTCGTGCGGTCGCTGCTCTGGACGGGCGAGTCGCTCTATGACATCGCCAATGACCGGCTGAAGGCGTGTGCCCTGGGGGACGGCAAGCCGTCGTTCCGGACGCTGTTTGATGAATCGATCAGCGAGCCTGAACTGATCGCCGCTCTTGCCCGGCTGCGTGTGCCGCGGCACATGTTCAAGTTTCTGTATCGGCTGCTCGTCGACCACTGCAATCGGTACACGGACGAATCGCCCAAGTGGACGATCACGCGCGAAACGCTGCAATCGACCCTCGCCCTCTACGAACGCGACCTGCAGGATTTTGATCGTGGGATGGGCACGGGGTGATTGGGGGGGCGCAGGTAGCGTCCGTCCGGTCACCTCCACACGTCTGGTGAGTGGCCGGACTAGCGTGTCCTGTCGCCGTCAGGATTGGGGGGCCACTGCTGGCTTGTCCGGCGGCGCGAACAACTGGCGATGACGGCAACCACACGTTCAGGACGCGGCCAAACAGTCGATTCACCCGTAAATCGACAAAGTATCGCCAGGACTGATTCGATGATTTCGCCGCAGACATTCTGTTCGAAACCCATGGTCCCGATTCTCGACGGAACGGCCCTACCGGCCGATCAACGTATCCCTTCTTTTGCCTTCCCGGATTTCGCGGCGATCTGGGGAACATGAACGATCGATGACGCAGGGCGAGGAGTCGGGCGATGTCACAACACCGGTTGAATGAGATGCACGACGACGTGGACGACGAACCGATTGAACGTCCGCGGGCTCGCGCCGAGACGTGGCGATGTCTGAAGTTGGATCTGCTCCTAGCCCTGTTCGTGGCGACTGTTCATGCCAATGGCATCTGGGGGGCGTTCGTATTTGATGACCCGGGTTCAATCGTCCGGAATGAGTCCATCCGCGATCTATCCAATCCATTCGCAATCCTGTTTGGTGCCACGTTTACGACCGTTGTCGACAGGCCGATGCTGAACTTGTCGCTGGCTATCAACTATGCGCTCGGAGGCATCGATCCATTTGGTTATCACATATTTAACATTCTCGTGCATTCAATCAACGCGATCCTTGTCGCGCGATTGGTCCGCGTGCTGTTCTCGGCGAGCAGCGCTCCCGCATGGGTGCAACAACGGTCGGAGTTGTGGAGCGTTCTGGTGGCGGCCCTGTGGGGTTCGCATCCACTTGTGACGGCGGCAGTCTGTTACGTGGTTCAACGTGCCGAATCCATGATGGCGATGTTTCTCCTGGCGGCGTTGCTGCTGCTGGAGAAGTCGTCGCAAAGTCCACATGCGGTGATGTGGCGGGTCGGCTCGGTGGCGTGCTTCCTGTTGTCCCTTGCAACCAAGGAAGTGGCGGTGATGTTCCCCGTGATTGCGATGGTATTCGACCGGTCGTTCATCGCGCAAGACTGGAGCACGCTGGTGAAGAGGCGTTGGCGATACTATGTCACGACGTTTGGACTATCACTAATGTTTGCCATTCGGACACTGTTGTTTTCCGGGGGCCGGGACGGAACGGCGGGTCTGGATGCCCCCGTGCCAGTCGCGGCCTATCTCACGTCGCAATGCGTATTCATCACCGATTATCTGCGGCTGGCATTGATCCCCATAGGACAGGCCTTCGATTGGGGCGTGTTGACAATTACCGACCCGATCCGATGGGGGCCGCGACTTGCAATTCTCGCGATCCTCGCGGGGTTAACATGTTGGGGGACAGTGCGAGGTCAGCGATGGGCGTTCGGGGGCTGGTGGCTGTTTGGATTGCTGGCACCGACGGCGTTGATTCCCGTGGCGACTCAGGTTGCGGCGGAGCACCGCATGTATCTGCCGCTGTTGGCTGTTGTTGTGGGTGTGATCCTGCTCCTGCGAGGAACTGTGGGGAGGCGCTCGGAACGGTGGGCGATTGCCGTTGTTTGCCTTGCGATCGGAATCTGTGCCTGTCTGACAATCCGCCGGAATAGCTTGTACGCATCGCCGCTCGCGCTGTGGGCCGATTCCGCCGCGAATCGTCCGGAGAACCCTCGCTCTTACAATAATGCCATGATGATCCTTCGGGACAAGGGGCGATACGAAGAGGCGATCGGGTGGGTGAATCGGGCACTCGAAATTCCGTCGGTCCGAGCGAGTCGCACGCGCGGGATCAACTGGTCGACTTCCTATACAACATGGTTAAGTGACCGAGGTTTGCTGTTCTGGAAACTCGGAAAAAACGACGCCGCACTGACCGACTTCAGCGCTGCACTTGAAGGCGATCCCAACTTGCCACAAGCGCGGTTCAATCGAGCGACCGTCTACTTCGAGACCCAGAAGTTTAACGAGGCCCTGGCGGACATCAACATCGTGCTTTCCCGCCGCCCGCGAGCGGTCGACGCACTCGACTTGCGGGGACGCATTCTCCTGCGGATGGGACGTGTCGACGAGGCCGAGGCGACTGGACGGCTGTTGAACTCCTTGGAGCAGAAGTTGTCGCCGGAGTTTTTGCGGGAACTGGAGGACGTGAAGCGTAACTCCCCCTGAATTGCACGGGCGGGGAGACCAGTTTGCAGGACATTTGCGACTGGAATTCGCGTTCAATCCGCCAGTGTTCGCACTCGACGAAAACCTTTGCAACGGATGGCAACACGCCGCCGCCAAAGTAGGCTCCGGGCTACCCGCCGCCACAACTGCGGCAGTGGCAGTCACCATGACTTGCGACCGCCGACTCCGCCGACGGTTGAAGCCACAATGGTCAGTGGACAGGTGACATTCAAACAGAGGGGAGGCAGGGAGCATGGCGAGGTTGCTGTCCACGGCCATCAGCCGCAGGTCGCGTCAATTGGTCGGACGCGTCTTGGCAGTGGCCATGGCATCCGACCTATCTGGGTCGCGCGTTGTCGGGGGCACTGTTGTCTGTCGGCGCAAGATTGTGTCTGCTGCGACTGGCGGATTCCGATTTTCCCAGAGACCAGCGGGAGTGCCGGGTCCGCAGTCTTTCCGTTATCGCAGAGCGGAAACTGTGGAGAACGGGGCCAGGCCAACCACCTTTCGCGGGGACGGGACCCGTGCTTGGCGGGGACGAAGGGATTGAGGTCAATGAGTGTGAGTCAACCCCATCGCCCGTCGATACCCGGTCCCGGGCTTGAGCCAGAAGCGCTGGCGGGACGGTTCGCGGAGCTTCGGGATTACCTGCGCTGGTCGCGGGAAGATGATGCCGCGG
>JAIXZD010000049.1 GCA_027489895.1 Planctomycetaceae bacterium | reverse complement strand
TGCGTGACTCATCGCTGCGGCGATGTCATGCTCGCAGGGGAACCGCTCAATTTCCCATTACGAGACGATCGATCTGCGGAAGCGCGTCTTCCGCGGTTTGGGTCGCATCGTCGTTCGGCCGCGAACTCTCGGCATCGGGGTCGAATCGCATCAACAGTTCGTCCGCAGCGGAACGGAACCTGAGGTTCTTTGAGGCGATTACTTTGATCAATCGTCGGCTCTGTCGCTCACGAGGGCAGAGGTTCACCAATGAAACCAGCAGAATCACCGGACGATGAGGGAGAGGCGACCAAAAGCGTTGCACTAAATGTTGCACCCCAAGTCGTCCCGGAGTGACTTTCGGCGTCGCAGGATGTCACATTCGCCACCTCGGGCGCGGGGAAAGAGTCGCGGGACAATTGACCGGGCTTTGCGCGACATCCAGCGGAAAGTCGAAGTTAAGCCCAGCTCCCCCATCGGGCCGAGTCCCGCCGGTGTCGTTGGCGTCCGCGTCTTCCTGCACGGTCGCGTTGTTGCCACGGACGTCGGTGAATTCGGCCCCCGCGATGCCATTCGTGTCGTGCCAGCCGAACGGCGAGGCCGTCGGATCATGCGGATCGGCGAGCAACGTTCGCGGGCCGTCGTCCGGCGATTCCAGCGGCGACGCGAACGCGCGGTACGAAGCATGACCCACCCGGTCGACGGTGTAAATCGACTCGCCCGAACCGGCCTTCACGAAGGCGTCATACCAATGAGCCTTGTCGAGCGTCTGCACATTCAACCGCCAGGCAAGCTCCAACCCGTCCGGCGTCGGCACATACACGAGCTTGGCCTGCACATCGTCCAGCGCCACGCCGCTCGCGGCCAGTACGGTTGCAAAATTCGGAGAGCTTGAATCGATGCTGACAATCTGCGGAGTCGCCAGGAGTCCCAGGCCCATGTCACTGCTGAACTCGGCAAATGCCTGCGATGCACCAATCACATACTGCGGTACTCCGTTGGCGGCGACCAACGGGCTGCCGATGAAGCTGCTGGAGACATTGATCACCTCGCCCCGCGCCGTGACGTGAATGCCCAGGTCGGCGTTCATCACATCCAACCCGGCAAAGGTCTGTTGCAGATAGATGTGCGTGATGCCCGATGGCTGGTCGGTGTACTGGCTCGACACGACATAGCTCGCGAGATCATTCGCACCGAGCCCCAACTCCGAAGAGTGGTCGTGCAGATAGCGGATCGCAATTTCGAATGGATCGCCGTCATTCGCCCGGGTCAGGAGCGAGCCATTTCCGTTCAGCGAGAACCTCGGAGGTAAGTAGAGCTCGACTGTGGCCTGCTCGTGCCCCGCGTGGTGGTCGGAGTTCATGGCGGCCGACAACAGCCGTCTCACTTCAAGCGGTTCGCATCTCGCGACCTCTGCGTCAACAGACAGGCTGTCTTTTCGAGAGCCGCGGCGTTCACGAAGACGCAAATACGTCGTACGACCAGTCGTCCAAGTACGAAAAATGAAAAGCGAGGGTGGCCAGTGGAAAAACCGCATGGGATTTCTCTCTACGCCGAACGGAGGAAATGCAACAAAAAGCTTGCCGGACGAGCCGCGGAGGCCTGGCCCCAATGACTCTTCCCGCGAGCTGTTGCATTGAAAGCTCTGTTTCGTCGAGTGGCCCGTTAAGCCGTTTCCCCCTCGGCGACGTGTGAAAACGTCACGGAACGGGGGATAGACCGGTCGTTATGAAGTTTCACGGTACAAAACGGAATCTCTTTATTGGAATCAACACCCAACACGAAACAAAAGGGTGCTACCGCACATTTTCGTGGCTGACATGCGGACAACAGGCGAACTTGCCGGACCTCGGCTTTCCCGGCTTTCGTGTAATCCTCCAAGAATTTGCCGGAAGCGCCGAATCGTTGTCGGCCAGATTAAGGCCCAGCGACCCCGCGCCCGAGACCCCATTCACGGTGACCGTGTATGTCGTGCCCAACTGCCGCAGCATCTTCTTGACGACCGGAAACGCGACGGCGGTGGTTGGATAGCTGCGGGCTTCAATCGTCGGCCACATCCGTGGACCAAACAGGTACCGAAAAAAAACCACAGACGCCCCGCCCGTCGGGAATCGCAAAGTCGTAGCCGTGGAAGTCCAGTTCCGTATTCGGGCTGAGCGTACTCCGCAGCTCGATCAGGTCTACATTTCCAGCCCGAACAATCGCGAGGGCGGCGTCAAGCCGGGTTTGAAGGATCAGGCTGGCCGCGCTCGTCCCCGGCACATATGGCCGGATCCAGATCGCCATCGGGTTGCCGATAATGTCGTTGCCGCCACCCGAAAAGAGGAAGCAGCCCACGCCCCTTCCAACTGGCGGCCGTTGCTCAGGTGAGAGGCGATCAGTTTCCGATGCTCGACGCCCAGAACGTTCCACACTTCGTCGCCCGCGGTCGAGAAGACGACAATCGGAATTCCCCGCAGCGTCCGCTGCCGTTTCCCCAAGCCGACATTGAACGGAAACGGCGGATAGTCGAACCAGGAGTCGCCGACTTCTCCATATGGGCCGTCTCCGCTTCCCGGCTCCAGCGCAAGAACGACTCGTAGGTGACAATCGAGATCAGTTCCTTCAGCTGATGCCCCAGCTTCTTGCCGAACCGGAGCAACCGACGTTTCTCCAGATCGGTCGCCACCAGCCGCTCCGGCGGCCGTGCCCGCGGGATCCGGGTCTCTTCTTTCAGATAGGCGACCTGGCGGGCCAAATCCTGACGGGTAACAGACGCCAACAAGGCGAAGAGCAGGTGCAGAATGCGGCCCATTTTGGCACGAAGATTCGTCGGATGATTTGGCTTAAAAACAGTGGTTATCAGAGTTTTCTTACCCGCTGAAAGGCAGGCCAAAGTCCCCGGATTCGGCCCCCTTGCCGGCAGCCACAGTGCTCCCGCAGATGGGCTGGGCCAGACAAGTCCGCCGCTGATGGTGCGAGCCGCAAATCTTCGCCAGATCCGCGCCGATTCTGGCCAACCGGTCAGTCCCTTGACCGGCTGTTAACCCGTTGATCGCGAGTTCGAAGAGAGTCCCATTCGGGGACGTGACTCGCCACCCGGTCGTCGCCACCGGGCCAGGCCGCTTGATCCTGGGCATTTGAAAATGCAGGGTCGATAACGTTCGGGTCAGCGCCACGGCATGAGCCCTGTTTTACTATGGCGTGGATCGAATCCTGAAATTCCGATACTCGCTACGACTTGAAATCGGAAACAAACAGACCTTCCCGGATGTTCTAAGGATTCCTTCGTGTTTCGGATTGGATCGTTTCAATTCTGTGCGACTTGCTGCGGTGACGAGAACGCCGTTCAATTCCACGCGTACGTCGTCTCCTGAGGATGTCACGTGAAACTGGTTCCATTCGGGCCATCGCTTGAAGTGGCCCGTCTTGGCATTTGCGAGGGTGAAGATAGAGCCGCACTTCCGATCGTCTGTGATGCCCGCAAAATCTTCGTCGTCAAGCATTTGGATTTCAAGCCCGGTCTTAGAAGGGGCGCCGACGCCGCTGGAGTTGATTCCCAACCCGCTATTTCCGCCATTCGCCAGTCGAAACTCCACTTCAATTTCGAAATTTTGAAACTCGCCTGGGGCCGTGACGACTCCCCTTTTTCCATCATTGACCAAGATTCCATCTTCAACAGACATCAAGGCAACGTCACCCGTCCAATCGGCGATTGACTTGCCGTCAAACAGCGGCTTCCAGTTTTCGATGGGGGGATTTGCTGATGGCTTGGTTGTGGCGACGTCTGCCGTAGCTGTCGCGGCCTTATCAACCCGCGGAACAAGTTTCGCCGTGATCGCCACTGTACTTCCCGACTTGATTTCGAAGTTATCCGTGAAAAGTTCAAATCCATCCTTATGAATGTTGAGCTGGTGCTTGCCAGGAACAATCGAAACCGTGATCGGCCCGTTTTCGCCCTTGCGCCTGATCTCAACCTCAACCTTTCCCTCTTCGCTCAAAACCTGCACTTCGGCATCTGGTTCGTTCACAGTGAGAACCAGTTTTCCTGCCCTGGTTTTCAACGTCACTGTCAATCCCGCCAGAAGGATGAGAACACCGAAAACTGCAGCCCCAATCAGCAGCAGCCGGTTGTTATCTTTCAGCAGCGCGTTCTTTCCTTTCGGGGAGCGCTGCCTCGTTGTTTTCTTCGTGCGAAGAGACCTTGGCGGTGCGGAGGGAAAGTCCTCCGGGAAGTCCAGGTCGCTTGCATCGGTGGATGATGCCGTCAACTTGGGGGCAATCGACCGGTTTGATTTCGCCGCCCCCGCTGTTGAGGCCGGCAAGATCACCGTGTTGGATTGGGACTGCTTATCTTCCCGCGTGGACATTTGCCCGGAATCGGTAGACTGAAGCGTATGCGTGTTTGAAAGACCATCGCCGCAGCCTTCCAGACCCGCAATCACTTCTGTCATTGTCTGGTAACGGTCCGCCACCTTCTTAGCCACCATCTTCCGAAACACACGACCCAGCGATTCCGGCACGTGTGGGCAATCCACTTGCAGATCGGGAATTGGATGGTCTCGGTGGGCCAGGAGTTTTGCCATCAGCGTTTCGCCAGCATAGGTCGCCTTGCCGGTTAGCAGGTAGTACAGCGAACAGCCCAAGGCATAGATGTCGGCACGGGCGTCCGCCGTCCTGGTACTCAGGGCTTGTTCAGGTGCCATGTAATCCACCGTCCCCATGACCGCTCCGGTGCCCGTCAACTCTGCCTGCGTGGGCGCATCCTCGTTCCCGCTGAGACGAGCCAAACCCATATCCAGGACCTTTACGGTCCCCTTTTTATCCAGGAGCAAGTTGGCGGGTTTGATGTCCCGGTGGACGACACCCACGTTATGAGCGAACTCCAACCCTTTTGCCGCCTGCAGGATGCAATTCACCGCCCGGTCGACCGGGAACGGCCCATCTTTCTTGACCAGGACGGACAGGTCGCTCCCGTCCACCATCTCCATGACCAGAAAGTGAACCCCGTTCGCGCAGTCCGCATCGTCCGCGGCGACAATGTTGGGGTGGCGTAATTTGGCGGCGGCGGTCACTTCTCGTTCAAAACGAGCCACCGTGTCCGGGTCTTTCATCGTGCTGGCAGGAAGAACCTTGACCGCCACGATACGGTGCATGCGACGATGTTCGGCCTTGAACACCTGCCCCATGCCGCCAGCCCCGATCTTCTCCATCAGGACGTAGTTACCAAGCACGAGGGACTTGGCTTTGCCTTTGTAGGCTTCTTCCGCCTGAAACTTCGTCAACTTCTTCTTGCGGACGAGTTCGCGGACCAGTTCTTCGGCATCTTTGGGGTCGGCACTGGGCGGAATGAATTGGCGGAGCGTTTCGCCAGCGAGAATCCCGCTGTCTTCAAGCTGCTTGACGAACTTTTCAAGAGGGACGGCCATAACCGAGAGTTCCACGTTGGAAAATGGCGCTGTGCAAGCCGCGTCCGGAGACCACGATGCTCCTTGAACATCTGGCCATTTGCCAGTCCGAAATCAGTTCACCATTCGTCCGCCGGCGCATTGATGCACTCATCACCAGGAGCAAGTCATGCCCGATGGACCTGCAACTCCCTCCACAGCTTGCCCGAGCCGAAGGGATTGCCATCGGAAATGCGAGCCAGCTCGTGGTCGTCGGCTGCTTTCGCAGTCCTCTGCAAGCTCGGAATCGCCGTGGTCACAATGGCGACGACCTGCTCAACAAGGCGGTTTTGCGGGCATTCCTACGCCCCGGAAACTCGCTTTGTGGCACGACGACCGATCAGGAACTATCGCCACCAAGGCCCGATCATCAGCCGACCGCCAGTCGACCGCCAGTAGATTCTCATCGGCACCATAGCCCGGTGGTGCCGATTGGGCATCTGCTCGAGACCGGTGGTCGTGGCGAACTCGGCTGGTCGTTCCGTTCAAACAACTCGTGGCGTGAGTCTATTCCGGCGGTGCCTTTCGGTCGCGTGACGGAATCGTCCCGGCAGACATGCTTGTCGATTCATTTCCAGCTCCTGACGCTTCGTCGGCTTGGGGCATGAATGACGTGGCAAACAAGCAAGAGAGATCGACCGTGCCGAATGGTCGAAGTTGATCGTCATCCGCAAAGAGCTGTGCATTGATGCATTGATCGTACATCCACACATGCAAGGCCGACCCGCTCGCGTCGACGATCACGTTCAAATCGGTAACGCGTTCGTCACGCATCGCATTCTCGACAGAGTC
>JAIXZD010000428.1 GCA_027489895.1 Planctomycetaceae bacterium | reverse complement strand
GAATCCGGCGGAGGAACGCTTCGTCGACCAGTTTGTCGGGATCGAGGTTCGTCGAGAAGACCACGAACTGGTCGAACGGTACCTTCACCTTGCGCCCGCCAGGGGAATCGAGGAAGTCGAACCGTCGTTCGAGCGGCACAATCCAGCGGTTGAGCAGTTCGGACGTGCTGACGCGCTGACGGCCGAAGTCGTCAATCACGAAGACGCCGCCATTGGCTTTGACCTGGAGCGGGGCTTCATTGACGCCGCCGACGGGGACGGGAGTCAGTTCGAGATTGGCGAGGGTCATTTCGCCCCCGGCAATCACCGTCGGGCGACGGATGCGAACCCAGCGCTGGTCGTTCGGTTTGAGGGCGGTGACGACATCGGGGAGCGGATCTTCGATGTGCATGATCGGGTCGAAGACGCGGACCATTTCCCCGTCGAAATTCAAGACGCGCGGAATCCAGACGCTCTTGCCATAAGAGCGGGAGAGTCGCTCGGCGATCGAGGTCTTGCCGTTCCCCGCGGCCCCGTAGAGGAACATCGCGCGAGCCGAGCGGACGGCCTGACCGATCTGATGGACGGTCGCTTCATCGATGATCAGGTCGGCCAGCGTCTTGCGGACCTGATCGGGGCCTGGTCGCTGGGCGAGGATCGATTGGGAGGCGACGGCCTGCTCGTAGTCTGCCAGAGAGACGGGTGCGGCACCGTGATACGAAGAGACGGCGTTGAAGCGGTGGGCCCGCTCGATGCCGGTTCCTGTCAACTCGTACTCGTAGTCGCCCAGGCTGCTGGAGGACCGGTAACTGACCAGGCATTCCGTTTTGAGACGACGCAGGATTTCGGCGACGATGTTGTAGGGCAGCGCGACCTGCTCGGAGAGTTTGCGTCCCGAGACGATTCCCCGGTGGAGCAGATTCTTGATGAGCAGCGCTTCGACCTGGACTTCGTTGAGGCTGGCTTCGGCCAGACTTTTCGGAGCGAGCGGGTAGAAGGCGGCTTCACGGGCCGGAAGTTCGCGCGCCATCGCAACGCGGTCGACGGCCGGTTCGACAACGACGGATGTCTCGAGGGATTCCACGTTTAGGCTCATGTCGGCAGGCGATTCCCGCGTACGACGACGACGCGCTAAAGAGGACGGAACGCGCAGCACCTCGCCGGTGCCCAGAGATGAGGGTGCGGCAAGTGACCACACCCTCATTTTCGAGTTATCGAACTGCAGGCGCCCTGGCTGGATGGGAAGTTGGGAAGGTGGATGGAAAAAGCAGGGAGTGCGCAGCGTCCTGTCGGAGGTTCGGCTGGCGGAACTTGTAGGGGCGTCAGGTGCCGGGACGGGCCTGGGAACTAATGCTGTCCTCGCATGTACACGCGCATACGTTGCGGTCCGAGATCGATGGTTAGAACTGGGGCCACGTTCACTAGGCCATCAATGAACTTCGATTTGATTGCTGTGTGAGGGACGCGAACCTCCGGGCGCTGACGCTTCCGGCTCCCTCAGGGTTGGCCTCTCCTTTTTGTGTGGGCGAACCGATCAACAGATTGACAGTTGGCAACTGTGGGGCTTAGACTTGGTCAGATAAGAACTTACGTATGGGTGTGTCGGAGTTAATGACTCGAACCGGTCGGCCGGACGAGTTGAGTGACCGAATCGCAGCGCTTTGGCGGAGGTCGTGTGCATGCTGGTAATTCCGAGTGGCTACAGCCGGGATTTGTGCGATGGGCTGACCCGTCGTGAGTTGGTTCGGGTCGGAGGCTCGGCTGCGCTGGGTTTGTCGCTGAGCGGCATCCTGCAGGCCGAAGAAGCCCGGTCGAAGGGCGAGAAGGTTGCGGGCGGTCCGGGGTTCGGAAAAGCCAAGAGCATCATTCTGGTCTACCTGCAGGGCGGCCCCAGCCACCTGGACTTGTGGGACCCGAAGACCGACGTGCCAGACAACGTCAAATCGGTGTTCAAGCCGATCGATACGAAGCTTTCCGGGGTGCAGTTCACTGAACTGCTGCCCAACCTCGCCGGGGTGAACGACAAGTTCACGATGATCCGGTCGATGAGCTACACGCCAAACGGGTTGTTCAACCACACGGCGGCGATCTACCAGATGTTGACGGGATACACGGCCGACAAAGTGTCGCCCTCGGGGCAGCTTGAACCGCCAAGCCCGGCCGACTTCCCGAACTTCGGTTCGAACATCATCCGTCTGAAGCCGCCCGAACAGCCGATGCTGCCGTTCGTGATGCTGCCGCGGCCGCTGCAGGAGAGCAACGTCATCGGCAAGGGGGGCAATGCCGGCTTCCTCGGTCGCGCGTACGACCCGTACACGCTCTATCCGGCTGGCGACGACATGGACCTCGCCAAGATGGATCGGATTTCGATCGATGACCTGCGGCTGCGGCCGGAGATCACGGCGACTCGGCTCGAACGACGCTCGAAACTTCGGGATGTGATCAATGCGGGGATGCCGGCGCTCGACAAGGCGGTGAGCAAGTCGGCGATCAACGAGTACTACGGCAAGGCGCTCGGGCTGGTCCTGTCGGGGAAGGCGCGGGATGCGTTCGACCTGAGCCAGGAAACGGCCGAGACGCGTGATCGCTACGGCAAGAACACGTTCGGCCAGAGCTGCCTGTTGGCGCGGCGGTTGATCGAAGCCGGGACGCGGGTCGTTGAAGTGAACTGGCCCAAGGTGGCGAACTCGGACAATCACTCGTGGGACGTTCATACGGGTCTGTCGGCGCGCATGAAGTCGCAGTCGGCTCCGATGCTCGATTCGGGTCTGTCTGCGCTGATTGCCGATCTCGACGAACGGGGCCTGCTGGCGGAAACGCTGGTCGTGGCTGTGGGCGAGTTTGGTCGCAGCCCGATCCGCGGCGTGAGCACCTCGGGGAACGGAAACTCGGACGATGGTCGCGACCACTGGCCGTACTGCTACACAGCCGTCGTGGCGGGTGCCGGGATGAAGCGGGGTGTCGTGTACGGGAAGTCGGACAAGACGGCCTCGGCCCCGGTCGAGAACCCGGTCCATCCTGGCCAATTGCTGGCGACGATGTACCACAGCGTCGGGCTCGACCCGGCGACGATTGTGTACAACCACCTCAACCAGCCGCGCGAGATGATTCAGTCCGAGGCGCTGCCGGGGCTGTTTGCTTAGATTTTTAACCACCAAGGCACAAAGGCACCAAGAAGACAAAACGAAGACGTGGTGTCGGGTGACCGGTGTTTGGTCTCTGGTCTGATCAGATTTTAGTGTTTTAATGTGGTGAAGAGTCAGATGAATCAAAAGGGGCCTCGCGACGGTTTGTCGCGAGGCTTTTTGTTGCGCTCGATGCGATGTGGCGAATGTCAGTGGCATCTGGGGGGTGGGTGATGCGAGTGATTCAGTCGATGGGTCTGTTGATTCTGATTGCGGTCTGTTGGTCGCCCGAGCCGGTACAGGCCGCCGAACCGGTGCTGAAGGCCGGGGTCACGAAGGTGGATATTGCCGATCCGGCGGCAGGACCGCCCAACGATCCGCTGTCGGCGCGGGTGCTGATTCTGTCTGCGGGAGAGACGTCGGTTGCGCTGGTTGCGGTCGATGCGGTGGCGATCGGCGAGATTGGCCCCATCCGCAATGAGTACATGGCCACGGTGCGGGCAGGGGTTGCGGCGGCGATTCCGCAACTGAACGGCAACATTGTGGTTAACGCCAGCCATTGTCATGGGCTGGTCTGTGCTGATGTGGCCGAGCGGACGGTCAAGGCGATTCAAGAGGCGTGGGGTCGACTGGAACCGGTGCGGGTCGCGGCGGGAACGGGCACCGAAACGCGGATCATGGAGAACCGGCGGCTGCGACTGAAGAGCGGCCGCGAAACCGATATCCGACATGCCTATGCCCTGCCGGCCGACGATGAAGTGGCGGGCCTGGGTCCGGTCGATCCGAAGATTGGCATCCTGAGGGTGGACCGTCTGGACGGACGGACGCTGGGTCTTTTGTATCAGTTTGCCTGTCACCCGATTCAAGGGGCGGCGAGCGGCAAGAACACGGCCGACTTCACGGGGATTTCGTCGCGGGTGATTGAAGAGAATCTGCCCGAGGGGGCGGTGGCCCTGTTCTTCCAGGGCTGCGGGGGCGATATCAACCCGGTGACGTACAAGAACACGCATGAGCCGCGCGATTGTGAGCCGCTGGGCAACCTGCTGGCTCTGTCGACCTTGAAGGCGTCGCGGTCGCTCACTGCTGGTGAAGCAACCGATCTGGTGTTCACGCGCGAAGTGATCGAAATGCCGCGGGCGGACCTGGCCGAGCCGATTGCCGCGCTCGAGGCCGAGCGGGATATGCTGGTCGAAAAGCTCGGCGGGACGACTCTGAGCCTGAAAACATTCCTGCCGCTGGTGGCGAAGTACCGGCTGGATACGAAGTACCCTTCCGCCTATGCCCACGAGTACCTGCGGGAACTGCGCGACGAGAAGAATGACCTGACGCGGATGGACGCCGAGAACCGGAAGGCGATGGATGCGTACATTCAGAATGTGCTCGTGATGGAGGAGATCGCACGGGTGCGGACGAACCTGGCACTCATGAAGCGGCACCAGGCGAAGACCGTGGCGTCAGGGTCGCGGACGATCCCCGTTGAGGTGACGGCGCTGCGGGTGGGAGATTTTCGACTGGTGACGTTCCCCGGGGAACTGGTCGTGCAGATCGGGCTAAACATCCAGTCGAAGGCGAAGCATCCGCTGACGTTCGTGTCGGGGTACACCAACGGCTACATCTACTATTGCCCGACGGAAGAGCAATTGCGGAACCGGGGTCATGCCCAGGAAGACAGCGATTGTCTGCTTGCGCCGGAGTGGCAGGCGCAGTTCGAGGGGAAGGCGGCGGAGTTGCTGTCGCGCGTCGAGTAGCGTTTTTTGCCTTGTTTTGAACCACCAAGGCACTAAGGCACAAAGCTGAGGGGACGGCGTCGCGGAGTGTGATGCCGTCCCCTTGTTTTGATTGCCGGGGCTTTGGTTGTTGCTTCGGGCGCTGACGCTTCCGGCTCTTGGGGTGGGGGCGTCGTGGTCGGGGTCTTGGGGTCGCGCCGATGTTGCGACTCGAATCGGAACTCTCACGAGTTCCGCTACGGAGTTTGCGGGAACGACTTTTCGTGGGGTGGTGACTTCGAATCGGCGGGGGGTGGGGCGGGTGTGTACACTGGCAGGGCGAAGGGCGTTGCTCTTCGGTGTTCCGCCTGGGTTTTTGCGCTGGCCGCGTCGCTACCATGTCTGCCCGCTTCCTGCTGATCGATGGCTACAACCTGATGTATGCGGCCGGCTTCTGTCAGGCCGAGTATGCACCGGGGGATTTGCTGCGCTGTCGCACCCGGCTGATTGTCTGGCTGCTGGAGAAGCTGACGCCCTCGGAGATTGCGCGGGCCACGGTGGTGTTCGACTCGCGGGAACCGCCGCCCGATCGACCGAATCGCGTGACGATTCAGGGGCTTTCGGTCTTGTTTGCACGGGAAGAACGCGAGGCCGATGCGCTGATTGAGCGACTGATCGAACAGCATTCGTCACCGAAGCAGGTGACGGTGGTGTCGAGCGATCATCGGCTGCACAAGGCGGCGCGGGCGCGGCGGTGTGATGCGATCGACAGTGAAAAGTTTCTGGATGAGAAAGACCGCCGTGTGCCGCGCGCGGTCAATCGCGACGAGGATGGACGGATTCTTCCGGAGCCTTTGCGGCCTGGGACGCCGGTGGCGCCCGCGACTCGGGGACCGACTGCCGCGGGATCGGCCTCGCCCCCCACGCCCCCGCCCCGACCACCGGAAGCGGACGACTGGCTGAGCATTTTTGGGGGGATCGATACCAAGGCGATGGTACCGGATTCTGAATTGCCCCCCGTGTCAGACACTCCCAGCAAGCCGAAGACGGCTCCCACTGCCGCGCCCGCAGCACCCGGCAAGCCACGTCCCACGGCGCGTCCGGAATTGCCCGAAGCCGAGGATGTGGACGGCTGGCTGGGACTGTTCAGTGCGGAGCAGGGGAAGCAGCCGGGGGCGGGCGAACCGGCACCACGGCGGGTGGCTGGGGGAAAGGCCACGGATCGAAGTTCAACACGGTCTGCCCCGGCGGAGACGGGACAGGAGACGCCATTGGCGCGGCGGCGGTTGGGTTTGGATCGTCTGCCGACAGCTGCGCCGAAGTCTGGTTCGAGCGGGTTCGCTGCGGGGCCGGGATCGCTGTCGGGAATGTCGTCGGGCGACGGTCCGGGCCACAGTTCTGGGCCGGAGACATCGCAGGCGCCGGTGGCGGGGCAACAGCCGGTGGAAGAGAGCTCGGTGGAATTCTGGTTGAAGACGTTTGGGGAGGTGGAGCGCGAGCCGGAGGGTGGGACGGATGCGACGCGCGGCCGGACTCCGCCGCGGAAGCCCCGGAATTTGTAGTTTTCGATCACGGCTCCTATGCCGGGTTGATGTCGCCGCAATTTGTTCGCACTGCTGGACGAGCCAGCAGTGGCATCCGCCAGACGGATGTCGTGGGATCAGATTGTTTCCGGGGTTGGTTCGCGGAGGGAGGCGTCGATCGACAGTTGCCACCGGGCGCTAACGCTTCCGGCTCCCTTGGACGGGGGCGTCGCTTGGGAGTCGGCGGCGTGTGGTGATCGTCGACGCTGGTTGAAGCAGGAAGAATTGCGGTTTGGTGGTTGGGTGTTGGTGAGCATTGGTGGGCAGTGCCCACCCTACGCGTTGGGGCAGTGATTACCCCGCGCCGATGGGCTGCGCTATCTGGCCGCTCTAGGAACAGTCGCGAGATTGGACGATGATCCCGCACCGGGGGCTGTTCCGCTTTCGGGATCGACCGAGTCCGCCTGGAGAGGGGTTGTCTGCGCTATGGCTCGCCATGTGATGCACTTGACCGTGTTGCTGTTGACCGCGTTCTGGGGGCTACTGCTGTTGAGCCCGACGGTGTCGCTGGGACAGTCTCCGGGTGCCAAAGGGCCGGCGCGGCCTGGCTCGACGAAGCTTACGGCCCCCGCGAAACCGACGGGCGAGTTGAACACCGAGATCGCGATGGAGCTGCTGACCGGCCCCGAGGGCGTGGGGCTTCAGGCGCAGAAGTGGACCGACCTGCTCCAGAGGCTCAACATCGGCGTGACGATTCGCCGGGGGCAGGGCACGGAAGAGCTGGAAACGACCGAAGAGGTCGTGGGGCGGAGTTTGCGGCGGGTGACGGTGATCGGGCGAATGGAACGCAACGGGACGCTGGTGTTCGCGGATCGGCAGTTCAAGGATGGCGAGGCCGATAAACTGGCGGTGTGGGTGCGGGAGCTCAAGGCGTGGGGGGCGCCGGGGTCGGCCGAGGGGAAGCCCTTGTGGGGGCTGACTCGCGAGCAGTTCGGCCCGCTGTTCACCGCACTCCAGGGGGAGCTGACGGAGGAACCACAGGGGCAGCCGCTGGGCGAAGCGCTTAGGCTTTGGAAGCTCGAGGAGGTCGGTCCGCTGGAGATTACGGCGGGGGCGAAGGCGGTGCTGGAGAACAAGCCCGTTGTGGTTCATCTGCTGAAGGGGATGTCGCGGGGCACGTCGCTGGCGATTGCGCTGGCGGAGGTGGACCTCGGATTTCGTCCGCAGCGGATGGCGAATGGCACGTTACGGGTCGATGTGGTCACGCGCGGCGGGAAGGGGGAGGTGTGGCCTGTGGGGTGGCCGCCTGATCGCGCGGTCAATCAACTGGTGCCGTCGTACTTCAAGTTCACTGACATCGACATTCAGGAGCTGCCGTTTCAGGACGTGGTCGAGACGGCGGGCGATCTGATGGGGGTGCCGGTGTTTGTCGACCGGGGCGGCCTGAAGGGGCTGGGGGTCGATGTCAGTGCGGCACGGGTGTCGCACCCGGCGAAGAAGACGACCTGGAGCATCGCCCTGCGGACGTTGTCGGCGCAGGTGCAAGGGTCGCCGGAGATTCTGATGGACGAGGCAGGAACGCCGTTTCTGTGGATCAAGGCGGTGCGGACGGCGCGGGGAGCGGTCGAGAAACGTCCTCGGGAGGGAGCGGGGCGTTGAGCGGGGGCGGGTGCGAAGGGGGAAGCCTCACGGCTTCCGCTACGACGGGGTGGGGGGTAGAGGGGGATCGCGGCGGAGTGGGGGGCGGTTGGGTGCGGCGATGTGCGAGAGGACGAGGCTGGGGAGGATGAGGCCGCGGGACTCGTTCCAGCGGCCGATGGCGACGAGAGAGCCGGCCTCGTCGAGCAGGGCGATTTCGGCTCCGTCGGTCCACAGGGTGACGTCTTGACTGGCGTGCAACGCGCGTCCACAGGCGAGTTGCTCGAGGTCGGCCGCTGTGCAGGGGCGGCGGGGCATCCCCATGACGGCAGCGGAGATCGGCTGGAGGGCGCGGCGGGCCGAGTCGCGGGAGAGTTCTTCGAAACGAAGGGCGTGGTCGAGATCGAACGCCCCGACGCGGGTGCGGACGAGTTCGGACATGACGGCGCCGCAGCCGAGGGCGGCGCCCAGGTCGCGTCCAATTGAGCGAATGTAGGTGCCCGAGCCGCAGTCGATGGCGAGGCGGACAAGAGGCGGAGCGTATTCGAGGAGCGAAATCGCATCGATCCGCACGCGACGCGGTTCGAGATCGACCTCACGCCCTTTGCGAGCCAGCTTGTAGGCGCGGCGCCCGGAGACTTTGACCGCGGAAAAGGCGGGAGGGACCTGGTCGATCTCGCCCTGCAGGCCAGTGAGGGCCTCAGTCAGGCGAGCGAGAGTGGGCCAGCCTGCGGCATCGGGCGGGGGAATCTGGTCAGGTGCGGAGGTAGCTGCTTCGCGGGAGAGAAGTGTCTCGGGATCGTTCCAGAGCGTTACCTGGCCTGTGATGTCGTCGGTGTCGCTGGTGAGGCCGAGGAGAAACGTCGCGCGATAGCTCTTTGAGCCGGCCTGGACGTAGGAGACGAAGCGGGTGGCGACACCGACGCAGACGACGAGCACCCCCGAGGCGAGCGGGTCGAGCGTGCCGGCATGGCCGGCCCGCTTCTGGCCGAGTACCCGGCAGACATGGTCGACGACGGCGCGGGAGGTGACGCCCCCCGGTTTGGCGACGTTGAGCACTCCATCGCACATCGTCCGTTGCATTCCCGAACCGTCCTGCGAGATCTTCGTGGCTGGAGTCGAGTGATTGGGGGGCGGTGGGCGACGCACGCGCCTCAGGGCGCTGACGCTTCCGGCTCCCTGTGTGTTGCCAAGGGCGATGCGGGGGTGCGCCGACGCGTTACCGCGCGGGGGGAAGGTTACTTCAGGTCGGGCAGGTCGCTCTGGGCGTCGGTTCCGGTTTCGACGGCGGTGAGGGCCGAGTTGATTTCGGCGACGAGCTTGAAGGCATCGTCGGCGGCGGTGGCGTCTTTCTCGAACCGCTGCACCTTGACCTGGACCTTGGCGATCCCGAAGGGGACGGCGTCGGTGATCCACAACTGGCCTTCATTCGACGATTTGAGCGTCGACGAGCCAAGGATGCGTGAGCCTTTCCACGACTTGCATTCGAGTGCCCCGAGCGGCGAATCAACTGTGCCCGCATCGGTCTCCGCCCAGTCCGGGTAGTGGGTGAGCAGCGAGATCATCGGGTAGACGACGAGCACATTTTCCTTGACTGGTTGGGGATCGCGAGCAGCGATGCGGCGGTAGCCCTTGGCGATCGGCAGAAACGTGATCGGCAAGCCCGATTCGTCTTTGTTGGCGATCGAGATGGCGGCCTCGGGGACGAGCACTTTGTAGATGCGGGTTCCGAACGGTTCCGGCTGGATCGAGGCTTCGGTGGTGGCGGCCTTGGTCGACTTGAACTCGGTCTTAAATTCGACCCAGCGGCAGGGGAGCTTCTCGCCACCGACTTCGGCCTCGGCCTTGCCGACCGACTTGATTGTCAGTTCCGTGCGCCAGGGCAGTTCGAGGTCTCCCTCGGCGGCTTCGGGACGGCTTTTCTTTTCGAGATGGTCGCCTTCAAGGCGAACCCAGGAGCCGTCTTCGGGAAGTGAGACGAGCAAATTCTGGGCGCGGGCAGGGCCTGTCAGAATCCCCAGCACGAGGACGGATCCAAGCAGCACCTGATGCCAACGCAGACAACCCGCCAACAGATTCATCGCCTGCTCCTTTGAGCACCCCGATGCCAGAGGCTGGGGGTGAGATACATTTTGGATCGGACAGACGGCCAGCGGAGGCGGACCATCTGGAGGGGATCGCTCACCCGGCGATCGTGGGTGTGGACGGACCGTTGGGGGAACCCGAGGGAAGCCTCACGGCTTCCGCTACAAAATTTGGTGAGCGGGGATCAGCCTGCGGGGGCCTTGGGGGGGGTGGCCTCTTCCGACTTGGCCGAGCTTGGTTTTTCACCCGCTTCGGGTGAGTTCGCGGCGGGTTTCGGGAGAGGGAGATTGGCTCCTCCTTCGACGAACGGCTTGGTGCTGGGCGGGTTGGCGGCCACGAACTGACCGAGCTTTTCGAGACTGGCCGCGAGCTTCTGGGGATTCTTCTTCGGGACAGAGGCCTGCAGCATGGGCAGGATCAGGGCAAATACTTCGTCGGCCTTGGGTTTGAACTTGCGCAGCTGGGCCTTGTTCTGGGTTTGCGACAACAGCCCCCAGCCGCGTTTGAGTTCCGGCTCGTCCCAGGGACGGAACACGACGTACAGTCGGAACAGTGTGAAGTTCCAGACGGTCGTGTTGGATTCCGATGAGAACGCGGTGCCCAGATCGAAGGCGAGCCGGGCGGTTTCCACCGCGACCCGGTCGACATCGACCCGCTCGGTGAGGGGGAGACGGGCAAAGGCGTAGGCCGCTTCCACCCGGGCCAGTTTTGGCCGCTGCGGATCGACGAGGACACGAGCGAGGGCATCAACGACGACGGGCTGACGATCCTGATTGTCGAGCACGCCACAGACGCCCAAGGCGTCAATCAGTCGCACCTGGAACCAGACTTGCGCTCCCTGACGGGAGAGGTCGACCTGCTTCACGAGCACGGTGACGATCTTGTACCGCGTGGCGAGCTTAAGATCGGGGACATCGGTGAGGATGCGCTTCAGGCCGTTGGCGGCGACGACGCGGATCGCTTCGAGCTGGTTGGCGTCGGCAACGACGCTGAGCAGCCACTCGTGGGCGGCGACGTACGGAACCGCAGGCTGGTTGATCGTCCCATCGGCGACAAAGTCGTTCAGCTCGGTGACCAGCAGGATTCCGTTGAGCCGGGCGACGAAGTGATACTTCATCAACTCGGGCACTTCGCGGAGGATGGCCGCCATCACTTCCTGCCGCACCTCGTGCCGGGTATCGGCCTTGCGGCCGTTGGTCAGCAGTTCGGTGATGATCTTCTGGCGGAGTTCGGGAACGGTTTCCCGGTTCGCCTTCAGGGTGAACGCGGCGAGGCGAATTTTGATCGTTTCGCCGATCAGCTTTACCTGGGCCTTGCGCTCGTCTTCCCCGGCGGCGAACTCCCCGGCGGTGAGCAGGCTGCGGTACTTCGAATTCTGGACCGTCTGCTCGCGTTTGACCTTCGGGTCTTTGAGATCCTTGAACGGGTCGTAATCCCATTCGGCATCGGTCGTGAAGGCGTCGATCGGCGGTTTTGGAGGGACGTAGCCGTCGGGGAGTTTCAGTTTGTCGACTGGCGGCAGCCGCTGGTCACCGGGGTTTGGAACGGCGGGCTTCGTGGCTGCGGGCTTCGGCGCACCGGGTTTGGGATTGGCCTGAGGTCGCCCGGGAATGGGTCGGCCCGGAGGGCCTCCAGCCGGTTGGGCGAGGGCTGCAACCGGGAGCGCCAGCAGGACGAGGGAAACGCAAACGCCAAGCCGTCCAAACAAGCGCACCGCAGCGTCGAGACGCGAGGGGTGCGAATCCGTGGTCGTCCAGACCGGCTGGCAACGGGACATCTGCATGAAAGGTTCCACTGGTTCCGCAGTGTCTTCAACTGGGTCTTTTACGGGGACTTGAATCGAGATGACCGGTATTCGAGCGAGTGACCGGAAGGCATCTCCTTTTCAAGTAGCGAATTGCAAACGCCTTACATCGCAAGGCGGGACTGGAATCTGGGACCTGAACATCGGGCCTGTGTTTCCCTGCCGCAAGCAGCCACTGTTTGAGTGATCACTGCGAGGGCGATCGGTTTTGACGTCAGGATTGGTAATGGATGATGGTTTGAGAAGGTCCACCTGAAATGGACGGCGCCCGCCGAGAAACGGGAATCCGTCGTCCAAGCGGGCCAGCCCCGGCACCGGGGAGAATATCAGTAACTGCTCCGGACCGCCAACAGTCGAGTCTCGCCCGGCCTGTGGGGAAAAGCAACGGGTTCCCGGTGGGGGACCGCAGTTTCCAGAGGCGGACGCCGATTCGTCCGTCGCGCCCGACTGTCGGGCTTAACCGGTGCGATTGGAAAAGCTGGTTCAATCGGAAACTGAGGGGGTTTGGGACGGCTTGGCGGGGGCGGTCAACTGCCGGGCGACCAGGGCATAGAGCGCGAGTCCGGTCAGGGTGCCGATTGCATCGGCGACCCAATCCCAGAGATCGCAATCCCGGCCGACGAAGTCTTGCGCCTGCTCGTCGAGAACCCCGTATCCGAGGCAGATGGCGAGCAGCACCGTGGCAGTGCCCAGCGACAGACGCCCGGCGCCGGTCCACCAGGCTGCGAGGAGAAACGCCAAACCGGCGTAGGCCCCGTAGTGCAGGAACTTGTCCGAGCCGCCGACTTCGAGCGGTTCGGGGATTTTGGGGATGTGCGTGCCGATGCAGAGCGCCGTCCAATAGGCGGCAAGCAGCCCCCCGAGATACGGCGTGACCGCTGTTTGAATGGCTCCGCGAACCGGCTGCGGCATGTCGCTGCACTCCCCCCTAATGACTATGGCAAGGTGGGCACGATAGCGGTGCGGACAGTCGCTCGCACGCCGAATGGTGCGATGTCGGGTGGAAAACAGGGGAAGAATTGGTGAACCACCAAGGCACCAAGACACCAAGGAAAGGCAAATTGAGGCGGGATCGATCGCTTGCGGAGAGGGGGGACGTGTGTCGCAGTGCTGGCTGGCGACGGAGTCGATGGTCTGACGATTCAGGATTTCACTGGATTGTTTGTCTCCACCGCCCCCTGTCAGGGTCGGCTCGCTTGGCACAATGGCGCGTTGGCGGATGAATCTCCGGGCGCTATAGCTTCCGGCTCCGTTCGGTCAGGCTCAGGAGACTTGCAGGCCGATTTCCTGGTGCTGGGCGCGGGCGGAGTCGAGGTATTTCTGGTAGGCGGCGGGATCGCGGCGGGCGCTCTGTCCGCGGAAGACGAGGGCGAAGCTGCGACGATGCCGGGTCGCGGAACGGTTGGCGTCGGCCCGGTGGATTGTGTCGCCGTGGTGAATGAGCACGTCGTTGGGTTGGGCGTGGATCGCAATTTCCCGGGCGTGGTCACTGGGGCCGTAGTCGGGGATGCCTTGCGAGAAGCCGAGCGTTTTCGTGCGACCGTGCGGTCTTAGACCGGCCCGATGGGAGCCGCGGACATATCGCAGGCAGCCGTTCTCCTCGTCAACCGGATCGAGGGCCAGCCACATGGTGAGCACCTGGGGCGGGGTGAGGCAGAAGTAGTAGTTGTCTTGATGGGGGGGCGTGATGTGGTTGGTCGCGGGCGGTTTGTTGAACCACTCGGCCCCCTGGCAATCGACTGGTTCGCCGAGCAGCACCGAGGCCATGTCATTCCAGAGGGGGTGCTGCAGGTAGGCTTTGAAGAACGGATCCTGCTCGATGCGGGAAAGCTGTTTGAGGGTGTCTGGGCGGGCGCGGTCTTCGTAGAAGGCGTCGCCATCCGGGAGCGTGGGGACCACGTTGTGGATGTAGCGATCGAGTTCCCGATTCAATTCGGCAAAGTCAGCCTCGGAGAGGAAGCTGCGGACGACGACGAAACCATCCGTGTCGAATTGGGGGCGGTGGTTGGTGGAGGACATGGGAGGCTCCATAAATCGATCGTTGTCCGTTCGCGTCAGAACGGCGCAAGGCAAAAGTCAAAAGGAAAAAGT
>JAIXZD010000455.1 GCA_027489895.1 Planctomycetaceae bacterium | reverse complement strand
GCTTCCACTTCCGGGACGGCTTCAGCTCCGTGATCAGAAACCGTTTCGCGGACGGAGATCTGGCGATGACGTGTCGGCCGGAGGACGCGGTGGTCGAGTTGGTTGACGATGGTCTGCAGGGCATCGCGGAGGGCGATGAAATCAAACACGTAGGCGTTCTCGTCGAGAGGGCCCGCCACTTCACAGGCGACGCGCCAGTTGTGACCGTGCAGTCGCTCACAAATTGTTCCGGCAAAGGTGATGAAATGAGCGGCGCTAAAGACCAGATGGTCCTTTGTCACCCGGACACGAAACGATCCGTCCGCCATTCCCCATCCGCCTTTCCTGCGGGAGACCGCCGCGTTGCGGGCCGCGACGGATCGCTCGGCCTCACTCAGTTAAGTTTTACCCGCTGTCCCGATGTCTTACTGCCACGAATCGAAGAACGGGCCTGGCACCGCCCGTTCCTTCTCCCCGAGAAACTGTTTGAAAACCGTTATACGGCAACATCACCCCTCAAGCGAACCATCAACGTTCGTTGAAACGGCGGGCGACTCCGCCATAATCCCTGCGGGGGGTCGTTGTGATTCGTGGGACAGGTTGGAAGCCTGTCCCACGAATCACAGGCTCTCCGCAGATTCGCCGCGCCGCGACTGCACTGGTCAATCACCAGGTCCGAACGAGCGAGTGGGGTTACGACCGATTGACGTGCCTGGGGCAACGACAACCACACTCGCGCCGGCCGGACCAATGACAGAGGCAACCAAGATGCGAACAGGAGCGACGACCATGGGGCGAATCGAAAACCGGGTGGGTGGAATCACGCAGTGGCTGATATTGTCGCTGGTCTTTGGGGTGATGTGCGGCTCGGTGCGGGCAGATGAAGCGCCCGTCAAGGTGTTGCGGGCCGGAATCATTGGCCTCGATACATCGCACGTGATCGCGTTTGCGGGCCTGTTGAATGCCGAAAAGCCTGAGCCCGAGGTGGCTGGTTGCCGGGTCGTCGCCGCGTACCCGAAGGGCAGCCCAGATATCGAATCGAGCACTTCGCGCGTGCCCGGTTACATCGAGGCGATGAAGAAGCTGGATGTCGAGATCGTCGATTCGATCGAGACGCTGCTGACAAAAGTCGATGTCGTGCTGCTGGAAACGAACGACGGTCGGCCGCATCTGGAACAGCTTCTGCCGGTGTTGAAAGCGGGCAAGCCCTGCTTCATCGACAAGCCCGTGGCGGGATCGCTGGCCGATGCCGTGGCGATTTACAATGCGTCGGCCCACTACAAGGTGCCGGTCTTTTCGTCGTCGTCACTGCGGTTCACCCCCAGCGCTCTCGAACTGCGATCGGGCAAATCCAAGGTCGGAAAGATTCTGGGCTGCGATGCCTACAGCCCCTGCAGCCTGGAAGCGACCCACCCCGACTTCTTCTGGTATGGCGTTCACGGGGTGGAGACGCTGTTTACGATCATGGGAACGGGTTGTGAATCGGTTTCGCGCGTGACCGCGCCGGGGACGGATGTGGCGGTCGGGCTGTGGAGTGGTGGCCGAATTGGCACGTTCCGCGGCATCCGGACGGGTGGTGCGGGATACGGTGGCACGGCGTTCGGAGAATCCGGGATTGCGCCGATTGGCCCGTACGCGGGGTACAAGCCGCTGGTGGTTGAGATCGTCAAATTCTTCCGGACCGGCGAAGTGCCTGTTTCCCCCGAGGAGACGGTTGAGATCTTCGCGTTCATGGAAGCGGCCGATGAGAGCAAGCGGCAAAGTGGCAAGCCGGTGACGCTCGTCAGCGTGCTGGAAAAGGCCAAGGCGGAAGCGGCTAAGGTCGAATTCAAGTAGCCTGCGTTCAGTGCCGCCAAGTCGCCGTTGCGGCGCGCCTTGTGTTGTGAGGCGAGCCGACCCTGTCAGGGGTCGGTGGTGGCGCTGGATTTGTTTTAGACGCATGCGTTAGGCGATAGCCTCCTCGGGGTATCACAACAAGCCCATGAGCGACGGTTTTCACCGACCCCTGACAGGGTCGGCTCGCCTGATTTCTGTTGGAGGGAGCCGGTGGTGGCTAGCGTTGAGAGTGAATCGGGTCGCGAGGGGGTTTCTCTGGTTGCGGTCGAGCAGGCGCGGTTAAGGATTCGTGGGCATGTCAGTCGGACGGCGCTGGTTCGCTCGTCGCTGCTATCGCGGGAATTGGGGACGAACGTCTACCTCAAGCTGGAGAACCTGCAAAAAACTGGTTCGTTCAAGCCGCGCGGGGCGTTCAACAAACTGTTGTCGCTGACTGAGGCCGAGCGGAAGAGGGGAGTGGTCGCGGTGAGCGGCGGTAACCATGCGCAGGCGGTGGCGTATGCGGCGAGAACGTTGGGACTCTCCGCCATCATTGCGATGCCCGAATCGACGCCGGCGAACTACCTCGATGCGACTCGGGGTTACGGCGCGGAGATCGCGCTCTGTCCGAACATTCATGCCGCGTTTGCGACGGCGCATCGCCTGGCAGCTGAGGGGCGCGTACTGGTCCATCCGTTCGACGATCCGGCCGTGATGGCGGGTCAGGGAACGCTGGGGCTGGAACTGCTCGATGATTGCCCCGAGATGACGCATGTCTTTATCAGCATTGGTGGCGGGGGGTTGATCGCGGGGATGGCCGCGGCGATCCGCACCATCAAGCCGGATGTCACCGTGTTTGGAGTAGAGACGGTGGGGGCCGATGCGATGGCGCAGGCGGTTGCGGCCGGGAAAGTGGTCGAGATTCCGAAGATCACCAGCATCGCACGGACGCTGGGTGCTCCGGCGGTGTCGCAGGCGACACTGGAGGCCGTCCAGAAGCATGTGGCGGAAGTGGTCGTGGTGCCGGATCGCGAAGCGGTCGTTGCGCTGGTAGACCTTTTGGAGCGGGCGAAGCTGCTGGTTGAACCGGCGGCGGCGTGTGCTGTGGCCGCCGCACGGGCGCGACGGGATCGGTTTGGGCCGGACGACCATGTCGTGATTCTGCTTTGTGGCGGGAACACGGCGGTCACCGATGTGGCGCGGTGGATTGGCGAGTTCGGGCTGGCGTGAGTCGCGGCTGATGCGCGGGCTTGGCGTGTCGATCGAGGGTTGCTCCGGGCGCTGACGCTTCCGGCTCCCCCGATCACGAGTGGTGCGCAGAAATCGGCGACTGCACTTCGATCCGCACGCGCGTCTCGGGCGGCTTCCGCCGGATGGCCTGACGGTCTATCTTGGCGGACCCGCGACCGTGGCGCACCGGCCTGCGGCGCGCCTGATCTGTTCGACCGAAAACATTATGCCCCCTGTGACTGACCTACGCCGCTCCGTGATCGACCGTGCCCGTACGGTCGTGGTCAAAGTTGGAACGAGCGTCCTTTCCAAAAGCGATGACACTCTGGACGAGGCGCGTCTGGACAGTCTCGCCGCCCAGCTCCATGCGCTGCGGCAATCGGGTCGCAAAGTCGTACTCGTTTCGAGTGGGGCGATTGGTGCGGGGATCGGACTGCTGGGGCTGGAGAAGCGTCCAGATGACCTGCCGCACTTGCAGGCGGCCGCTGCGGTGGGACAGGCGCATCTCATTCATTGCTACGACGACTGCCTGCGGAAGTTCGGTTATCACGCGGCCCAACTGCTGCTCACGGCCAACGACTTCCGTTCGCGCACGCGGTATCTCAACGTCCGGAACACGCTCTCCACGCTGTTCGAATACAACACGCTCCCGATCATCAACGAGAACGACACGGTCTCGATTCAGGAGATCAAGTTCGGCGACAATGACCGGTTGGCGGCGCTGGTGAGTCATCTGCTTGAATCGCCGCTGCTGGTGATTTTGTCGGTGATTGATGGGCTGTATGACGGCGATCCCCGGTTGCCCGAGAGTAAAGTCATCCCCACGATCGACGAGTGGTCGGAATCGATCCGAGGTCTGGCAACCGACGACAAGAGCTCGCGCGGGACGGGCGGGATGCACACCAAGCTCGATGCGGCGCGGACGGCGACTGCGGTCGGCGTCAACCTGATCATCGCCAGTGGCAAGAACCCGGATGTGCTGCACCAAGTGCTGCGGGGCGAGGAAGTGGGGACGCTGTTCGTAGCGCGGAGTGAACCGCTGCCCGCATGGAAGCGATGGATCGGGTTCTCGGCGACGCCACGTGGTCGACTGGTGCTGGATGAGGGGGCCTGTCGCGCGCTCGCGACGCAAGGCAAGTCGCTGCTCGCTGCGGGGATTCGTGAGGTCCAGGGAAGTTTCTCGGACGGCGAGATTGTGACGTTGGTCGACCCGCAGGGCGTGGAGTTCGGACGGGGGCTATCGAACTTCAAAGCCGACGATGTCCGCAAGATTGCGGGTCAGAAAAGTGAACGCGTGCGGGAGCTGCTGGGGGCGGAGGCAGTCGATGAGGTGATTCATCGCGATAACCTCGTGGTGCCGGGGTGATGGGCCGGGCGGGCGGGGGCGGGGGAAGTCTCACGACTTCCGCTACACTCGCTGAAGACGTGATTCTTTGTGGACGCGGGACTTTGCTGTGACGCCGCTGGTCGTGATCAATGTGGTGGGGCTGGCTCCCGAGCATCTGGGGCCGCGTACGCCGAACATTACGGCCGTGGCCCGCGAGGGGTTTGCCTGTCCGTTGGGGACGGTATTGCCCGCGGTGACCTGTTCGGCCCAGGCGACGATGCTCACGGGGACGCTGCCTACCGAGCATGGGATTGTCGGCAATGGCTGGTACGTTCGGGATCTCGCGGAGATTCTGTTCTGGCGGCAATCGAACCATCTCATCCAGCGGGAACCGGTCTACGCGACCGCGAAGCGGCTCGACCCGACCCATACCACAGCCAAGCTCTTCTGGTGGTACAACATGTACTCCCAGGCCGACTGGTCGATCACGCCCAGGCCCTGTTATCCCTCGGATGGCCGGAAGCTGTTTGACTCGTACAGCCGCCCGGCCGCGCTGAAGGACGAGCTCCAGGCGCGATTGGGAGTCTTTCCGCTGTTTCGGTTCTGGGGGCCGACGGCGGGCATCGAGAGTTCGCGGTGGATCGCCGAGGCGAGCTGCATCGTGATGGCCGAGCAGCGACCTGGGTTGACGCTCGTCTATCTGCCGCACCTGGACTACGACTTTCAGCGGTTCGGGCCGAACTCACCCGCGACCGATGCCGCGCTGGCAGCCGTCGATGCCGAGGCAGGCAAGGTGATTGCGCAGGCCCGCGCGATGGGGGCGAAGGTGGTAATCCTCTCGGAGTATGCGCTGGTTGAGGTGGATCAACCGGTCCATCTCAATCGGGTGCTGCGGGAGGCGGGGTTCCTGGCCGTGCGTCGTGAGATCGCGGGCTGGGAAACGCTGGATGCGGGGGCGTCGAGCGCGTTTGCCGTGGCCGACCATCAGATCGCACATGTCTATGTGAATCG
>JAIXZD010000373.1 GCA_027489895.1 Planctomycetaceae bacterium | reverse complement strand
GGCGGCGGGTGCCCAGGGCGAGTTTGCGGCACTGTTGGTGGCGGCGGCGTACTTTCGCGATCGCGGCGAAGAGCGCACCACGGTCCTGTTTCCGAACAGTGCCCATGGGACGAACCCGGCGAGTGCGGCGCTCGCGGGGTTTCAGACGCGACAGATCGCGAGTACGCCCGCTGGGTTTGTGGACCTCGAGGATCTGGCTCGGAATCTGAATGACAAGACGGCCGTGTTCATGGTGACCAACCCGAACACCCTGGGGTTGTTCGAACAGGACATAACCACGATTGCCAAGATGGTCCACGACGCCGGGGGGCTGGTGTACATCGACGGGGCGAATATGAACGCGATTTGCGGGATTACGCGCCCCGGAGATTTTGGCGGCGACATGCAGCATTACAACGTCCACAAGACGTTCACCGGGCCGCATGGCGCGGGGGGACCTGGGTCGGGGCCGATCGCGGTTCGCGATTTTCTCGCCCCGTATCTGCCAGGGCCGGTGATTACTCGGACCGACGATGGTGCGGGCGGCTATCGGTATGCGCTGACCAACCCGGAGAAATCGATTGGCCGGGTGCGGAGCTTCTTTGGGAACGTCGGGATTCTGGTCCGCGGGTATTGCTATCTCCGGACGCTGGGGGCAGCGGGTGTGCGGGCGATGAGCCAGCATGCCGTGCTCAACGCGAACTACCTGCTGGCGCGGCTGAAAGATGTGCTGCCGGTGCCGCAGGGAGACCGGTGTCTGCATGAGTTTGTCGCCTCGGCCAAGGTGGCGAAGGAGAAGGGGTTCACGGCGATGGATATCGCCAAGCGCCTGCTGGATTATGGGTTCCATGCGCCCACGGTCTACTTCCCGCTGAACGTGCCGGAAGCGCTGATGATCGAGCCGACGGAGACGGAATCGAAGCAGACACTGGATGCGTTTGCCGAGGCGCTGCGGACGATTCTGGGGGAATCGCCGGAGATACTGAAGGCGGCTCCGCTGTCGACGGCGATCAATCGGCCGGACGATGTGCGGGCGGCGCGACAGCCGGTGTTGCGGTGTCTGCTGCAGGATGGTTGATGGGGAGGGATTGGTTCGCGGTGGTTGGTGGTCGAACTGGCGGCGGGCGTGTTTAGAACGCTCACGCGTTCCGCTACAGAGGTGGGGGCGGGCGCTAGTAGGTTTGGCCACGTTCGAGAGTTCGGGGGCCGTTTAGCTGGGGCGGATCGAACCATTGTTCGCGGATGCGGCCGTTCTCGCGGTAGCGGACGAGGACTTTGTAGTCGCGGTCGGCCCCGGTCCAGGAAAAACGGCGTGGGTCGCGATTCGTGGTGTCTTCAATCGAATGATGCTCGACGAGGGTTTCTTTGGATTGAGACGCCACTCGGATGAACTCGACTTTGCCGGCCGAGGTGGGGCGATAGACGAGTTCGGCGGCGAGGGGCGCGCGGGGGATCGCCCGCAGGTCGAGCTGTTCGAGCGTGGCGAAGGAGCGGATCTCACGCATCCGCAGGTCGTAGAGCCAGGCGGCCAACAGCAGGAGCAGCAGCGCCACGACTGCGCCCGCCCAGGTGACCCAGCGACCCGAGCGAGCCACTTCGTGCTCCAACCCTGCGAGTTGCAAGCGCAACTCGCGTTCGCCGGGGAGCTCGAGGGTTGGTGGCTGAGTGGGGATCGGGGGTGGGGAAGAGGACGTTGAGGGCGACGCCGTGGGGCTAACCGCGGCGGGTGGCTTTGGCGATACGGCGCTGGAAGCCGGTGCGGGCGGACTGGTTGGAGGCGTGTTGCCGGCAGGAGACACTGGCGCTGGCGATGAGGTGACGGTCGACGGGGGGGCGGTGCCGAACTGACGGATCGGTCCGCCACAGGTCGCGCATGCAGCGGCGGTGTCGGGGACGCGGGTTTTGCAGCGGGGGCAGTACTTCATTGGGAGCAGACCGGGCGGCTGGCTGACGAGGAGAGGCGACGCGTGTCGAGTGGGGTGTATGGGTTAGCGGGATTGGATGGCGCTGACGATTGAATCGGCGAGGCGTTCGAGGATGCGTTCGAAGCGGGCCTGTTCGATCGGGAAAAACTCACCGCCACCAACGCACAGCGGTTCGTAGACCAGTCGCCACTGCTCGCGAGAGACGACGAACGCGACGACTCCGGCGGCTTCGAGCCGGGTGCGGATTTCCGCCAACTCCTGCTGGCGGTGCGTGTCAGCATCGGTGATATGCACAAAACAGACGACCGCCGCGGGGCGGAACGGGAGGGCCAGCGCGGCTTCGAGGGCATTGACGCTCGATTCCGGTTCGTCGCCCCCTGGTGTGGGAGGGAGTGCGTCGACTTCCGACTGAAACAGTTGCAGATCGCCAGTGGGGGGAAACGAGCGGACCGGTTCGCCCCGAGGCACATCGCCAAAGCCGACCAACCCGAGGCGGACGTTGCGTCCACCGGCGCGCACGGTGTCGGCAAAGTCGATGCATTTCTGCTTCAATGCTCGACTGAAGGGGGTCATGCTGGAGGTGGTGTCGAGCAGAAAGACGATGTCGACAGCCCCCCGCGTTGAGGCTTCGCTGACGGAGAAATGCTGGCGGTCAAAGGTCCGGGTCCAGCTGCCGCGGTAGATGACGTCAAAGTCGATTCCCGTGAGGGGATCGGACGGCCAGACCCACTCCTGGCTCTTGCGGCCAATCGTGTCGAACTGGTCCACCTTTTCGGTACGTCGACCGCCCGACCGTCTTTCGAATGAGACTTTGCCGGGTCGGACGACATCGAATTCGACGAGGATCTTCTGTTCGTTGGCGGGATCCTGCCGGATCGTGACGTTTTCCAAGCGGGCGTAGACGAGAACGGTGGCCGCATAGACCCGATAGCCGACGAACAGGAATGCGGCCGCGACCAGGCCGGCAGCGAGAACTAGTCCGCGAAGACGCTGCAGGTTGCGTTGACGCGATTCCTGAAGAACGGCGATTTGTCCGGCGAGTGCGAGGACTGGCTCGGGGCTGGTTCCCGAAGACGTGGTGCCCGCAGGGCGCGCGCCGAACTCGGTCAACTCGTCACCACAACTGGCGCAATGAGTTTGATCGTCTCGGCCGCGCGTTTTGCATCGTCGGCAGTACTTCACGTCAGGGCACCATTCCGCAGCAGGGTTGAGAACGCAGGACCAATGTCTGTGTCTGAGACGGAAATCGGGAACCCAATTCAACCGTTTAGGCTACCCGGTGACCAACCGAAAAGCACTTTGGCGGGGAATTAGTCTGCGGTCTCGAATAGCTTGTTCGGGGTAGCGGCGCGTGGACTGAGGTTCGACTGACACCGATTTGAATTGTTAGCGAGGGGATGCGACGCCTCCGGGCGCTTACGCTTCCGGCTCGCCTGATTGCCCCTCTGATAACCCCCAGATTACCAGGGACGCTCGTTACGGAAGTCGCGGGGAAACCTGCGGGAGCGTTCTGGCAGGCTCCCAGGCTTAGACCCGGTGCCCGTCTTGCGATTTCGGGACAATTTCGGTAGCGTCTCGGAATGAGCAAGACACCTAACCAAAAGAACCGTGAATCCGACCCTTGGGAATCCCTTGAGGCGGAATTGTTCGGCGTTTCCGACCCGCAAGAGCCTGTTTCCGCGCCGCCAGCCGAGGCTGTGGCCAAGGTGGAGACGGTCAGCGAAGAGCTATTGGACTTCGATTCGGACGAGCCCGAGGACGATGTTCCCGCGCCCGCTCCGCGTCGCGAGACGGAGCGTGCCCCGGCTCCCGTTACCGAAGCGACTCGTGCGGCCAAGCAAGAGCCGATTGCCGACGAAGAACCTGCGGCGGCACCGGCTGCGGATGATTTCTGGAATGCGCTGGGCGGCTGGGACTTGTCGCAATCGTCGTCGTCGGAAAGCACCGAGGCGCCAGCAGACCGAGGTGGTGGACGAGGTCGCGGTCGGTCGGACGATCGAGGCGGCCGTGATCGCGGTGGTCGGGATCGGGGCGGTCGCGACGGTAGCAGTCGAGACAGCGGCAGCCGCGACCGTGGATCTCGGAGTGATGCGCCGCGTGCGGAGACTCCTCGGGCCGAAGCACCGCGGACTGAAGCGGCACGTTCAGAAGCACCGCGGCGCGAAACGGCTGCCCGTGATCGCGACGAACCGGTGGTTCGTGCGGATCGCGAAGCCGATGCGCCGCGAGAAGGTCGTGGTCCAGCGCGTGGTGATCGAGGCCGTCGTCCGCGATCACCGGAAGCAACGCGCGAAGTGGCCCGTCCCGCTCCGGTTGATGATGATCCCTGGGGTGGTGATCTGCTGGACGAAGTGGCCCCGACGGCTGCCGCGCCTGCCGAGGCGGGTGATTCAGCCGAAGGTGGGGCGGAATCGGGCGATCCGCGTCGACGACGTCGTCGTCGCGGGCGTGGGGGTCGTCGTGGCGGTCGGGACGATGTCCGTGATGATGCGGCGCCCGTCGATGGCGATTTCGATGACGCCGTGGCCGATGTTTCTTCGGAGGAGTCTGAGGAAGATCACGAAGAGGAAGCGCCTGAACCGGCACGCGGTCGACGTGATCGGGGTGGCCGTCGAGGCGGGGGACGTCCGGCTGTTCGCAGTGAGTTTGCGGACGATGAAGAATCGCTGGAACCCGACGACTTCGAAACGGTGTCCCAGAGTGAAGAGGATGACGAGGACGACGAAGACGACGATCCGGTTGAACCCGGTTCGTGGGGGCCTGTGCCGACGTGGGAAGAGGCGATCGAATTCCTGTTGCGCCCCGACCTGGTCGAAATTGATCCTTCCAGTCCTGGCGGGCAGTCGGCTCGTGGTTCGACAAGTGATGGGGCGCGGAGCGCGACACGTCACTACGGGCCTCGCAAGTAGTCGGAGCGGCCTCGCCATATCGCGGGGGCCGGTGTGACGGTCGGGCCAGGTTGGAAACGGTGAGTGGTGCTCAAGGAGGAGCAGCATGCGGCGGTCTATGGCGAGCGGGCCCGACGGGGCGCTCCGGGATCGGCTGCTCCGCTCTGGCGTGTGTACCGAGCGGGATCTGGGGCGAGCCAGACGACGAATTCAACGGCTGGGCGACGACCTGCCGATGTTCGATTCGGTCTGGCTTGACACGCTGTCGCAAATGGGGCGGCTGACGCCGTTTCAGGTGGAACAGCTTGAGGCAGGCGGCGACCTCCTGTTTCCTTCCATCGCGGGTGAACAAGGCCTGCTTGTCGAGACGCTGGACCGGCAGGGCAGTGGGACGACGTTGATTGTCCGCGATGCCGCCGGTCGGATGTGGACGGCTCGGCGGCTGAGCATGTCGGGCGAGGAGTTGTCGTCTCGGTTTAGTCTTTTGCGCGACGCAATGGCGCGCTATGCCCTCTCCGCGGCGGCCACTGCGACCTGGCCCGCGGTGACCGGTCCGGGTCAACTGGTGGACTATCGGGGTGCGCTCTGGCTGGTGGAACCGCATATCGCAGGGCCCAGCACGCTTGACCTCTTGATCCGCCGGGGGCGGTTTCCCGCGGATGTTGTGCGGGAATTGGCCCGGCAACTTGTGATTGGGCTGGCAGATCTGGAGGGGGCGGGGTTTGTTCACGGCGACCTTGGCCCCGGACACCTCGTACTGGCCCGCGATGGGCGAGTGGTCGCGACGCGGGCGATCGTTCGCCCGATCCTTGATCCCGAAATTGCTCTGGGGGAAGTGCGTCCTGCCGACGAATTTGACGGGCTGGCACCGGAATTGATTGGAACGGGCGAGCCGGCGACGGCGAGGTCGGACCTGTATGCCCTGGGTTGCACGTTGTATCACCTGCTGGCGGGACGGCCTCCGTTTCCGGGCAGCGATCCCCTGGGGAAACTGTTCGCACACCAGACCCGAGCGGTTCCCGATCCAAGGGAGCTCGCACCATCGACGGATGATTTCCTGGCGGAAGAGATTCTCCGCTGGACAGCGCATCGCCCCTCGGACCGGCCCTCGAGTTGGCGGCAAGTGGCCCAACGCTGGAGCCTGGAGGTGAGACCTCGGACGGCGGTTCTGCGGGAGTTTCTGGCGCGGTGTGAAGCTCCTGCCCCGCGATTGGCGGGTGAACGGCGCGGGGGAGGCCTGTTCCGTTCGACACTGTCACGGGCCGTGGTTGGCCTGTTGATCGTGGCGGGGATTGGTCTCTATGTGCGCGAGGGAGCTGCGCGGACGGATCTGCTCGCGATCGGGTGGAAGTGGGCGGCCCAGTTGTCGTCGCGGGAACCGTCTGCCGCCGCGCCCCAGGCGACGCAGGGGGTGGTCCAGACAGGCCCCGCGTCCCCGAGAACTGGCCAGGCGACCGAGCAGGACCAGTCGGGCCGGTACGCGCTGCCAGAGATCAATGCCCAGGGGGTTCTCGAGCTGGAGGCCGGTCGAGTGTATCGGGGCGGCCGGGTGGTGAGTCCCGGGGTGGTGACGGTAAGGTCCACCGGGGCCGCCAATGCGGTGGTGGAAATCAGCGATGTTCCGCTGGTCATTGAGTGCGCCGAGGTGCGGATTGAAGGCGTGTCGTTTTGTCAGGGCGCGACGACAGCGTCTCGTCCCGGTGCGGGGGCGCTGCTGCAGGTGGTTGCGAACCGTCTGGAGATGGAGCGGTGCCGGTTTGACTCGGTCGCGTTTGATCCATCAGAACCCGCGCAGGGAATGCGGCGACAGCGGGCGATTGCCAGCGTGACGACGCCGGGCCTGCCTGCGGTGCTATGGCAGTCGGGGAATCGAACGGATGCTCGCTCGGGAGTGGCGACGTTGTCGAACGTCGTCTGGTACGGGCATGCGGCCGGGCTGACGACGACGACAGCCGTGCGGGCGATCGAACTGACGAACTGCCTCAAGGTTGGGCAGGGGCCCATGGTGTCGTACCTGGCGAATCCGATGCCGGCGGGAACGCGAGTTTTGCTCCGGCATGTGACCGGTCGGCAGTGTGGGGCGGTGCTGCGGTGGCGGCCTGCTGAAGGCAGTCCAGGCCCGGAATCGCTGGTCGTTGAGGCTGTCGATTGTGTGTTCGACCCGCATCCCTCGATGGGCCTGGTGGAACTGTTTCACGACGAGGGGAGCGTGGACTTGCTGATGGCGATGCGGGTGCAGGGCGAAGGGAGCATTGTTCGTCCGGAGGCTCGTCTGGCCTCATTGACGAATCCCCAGACTCGACAGGTCGAGCCGGTCGACGAACAGTATCTGACGGTGGAGGGCCTGACTGCGGAGACTCCGCGATTTATCGGCCCGGCGACGGATCATCCGTCGGACTCGGCCTTGCATGAGGCGCAGGCGCCGCGGCGCGGCGATCAGCTTCAGGGGATTGACCCTGGAGGATTGCCGCTTGTGCCGCAGGTACCGGCGCATGGCCGGCGGTAGCTTGCGGTTTGGTGGGTTGGGCGTCTTCGGAACTCTCACGCGTTCCGCTACCGGGCGTGCGGGAACGCTTGTACGTTCCGTTACGAGTACCGGGGGAGCGGTTAGCTGCCGAAGGCACGGACCAGGAGTTGTTCCTGTTCGGTTTCGTGGCTCTTGGTGGAGCCGGTCGCGGGCGAACCCGAGGCCTTACGGGCGTGGCCCGAAAGCGGGAAGCGGCCGAACACCGTCTCGCCGTAATGAATTCGGAGGAAGCGCCAGGCGCCCATATTCTCGGGTTCTTCCTGGACCCAGATCAGTGGAGTCCCGTCCTTGTACCCCTTGAGCGCTTCCTTGAGTGCTTCGGTCGGCAGCGGGTAGAGCTGCTCGACGCGGATGATCGCGACGTCTTCGCGTTTCAATTCGTCGCGTCGCTTGGCCAGTTCGAAGTAGATCTTGCCGGAGCAGGCGAGGATCTTCTTCACCTTGGCCGGGTTGACCTGGGTATCGGCGATGACTCGCTGGAAGGTGCCCTCGGTACAGTCTGCCAGGGACGACGCCTGCATGCGGAGCAGGCTTTTCGGGGTCATGACGATCAGCGGTTTACGCCACTTACGGACGACCTGCCGACGGAGCATGTGGAAGTAGTTGCCGGGCGTCGAGGGAACGCAGACCTGGATATTGTCTCCCGCGCAGAGTTCGAGGAACCGCTCGAGCCGGGCACTGGAGTGTTCTGGCCCAGAGCCTTCGAACCCGTGCGGCAGGAGCATAACCAGCCCGCTCAGGCGGCGCCATTTGTCTTCGCCGCTGACGATGAACTGATCGATGATCACCTGGGCGGCGTTGACGAAGTCGCCGAACTGGGCTTCCCAGAGGACGAGATCGTTCGGCGCGTCGAGTGAGTAGCCATACTCAAAACCGACGACGCCCGTTTCCGAAAGGGGGCTGTTGTAGATTTCAAGCGGCGCCTGGTTTTCCGACAGATGATTGAGGGCGATGTACTTGGCGCCGGTGTTGTAGTCGCTGAGAACGGCGTGACGATGGCTGAACGTTCCGCGGCCGACGTCCTGACCGGTGAAGCGGACAGTATGCCCGTCGACAAGCAGGGAGCCGAAGGCGAGTGATTCGGCGGTTCCCCAGTCCAGCAGCTTGGTTCCCTCGAGCATCTCCTGACGGTTGGCCAGCACGAACTTCTGGATGGTCGGATGGGGGGTGAAGCCATCGGGCAGTTTGAGCTGCCGGGCGAGAAGATCCTTGAGTTTGGCCAGAGGGACGCCTGTGGAAGGCTCGTTCTTGAGCGGTTCGGGGCCGCCTTCGAAGCCTTTCCAGATCCCGCTCATCAAGTCGGGCGCGAGGGCGTTGGCCTGGCCCGAGGCGGCGGCCTGCAGCTCTTCTTCCAGTTGTTGTTCTTTGTACTGATAGATGCGGTCGGCTTCGGCCTGCGTCACGCCGCCCATGTTGACCAGCCGCTCGACGTAATACTCGAGAACAGTCTTCTTCGCCTTGATCTTCTTGTACATCGTTGGCTGGGTGAACTCGGGCTCGTCGCCTTCGTTATGGCCGCGCAGGCGGTAGCAGTACATGTCAACCACGACATCGCGCTGGAACTTCTTCCGGAACTCCATCGCGAGGCGAATGGTCTGGGCGACGGCTTCGGGGTCTTCGCCATTCACGTGGAAGATCGGAATCTGCAGCATCTTGCAGATGTCGGTCGAGTAGGTGCAGGACCGGGCGTCTTCCGGATCGGTCGTGAAGCCGACCTGGTTGTTGATGACGATGTGGACGGTTCCGCCCGTGGAGTAGCCCTTCAGCTCGCTCATGTTGAGCGTTTCCTGGACGACGCCTTCCCCGGCGAGCGCGGCATCGCCATGAATGAGAATCACCAGGCCCTTGAGTGGTTCACCGGCGGCGATGCGGTCGATCTTGGCCCGCATGCGGCCCAGGGCGACGGGGTTCACGAACTCGAGATGGCTGGGGTTCACACAGAGCGAGATGTGAACCTGCTTCTCTGTCTGGGTGATCCACTCCGTGTCGTATCCGAGGTGGTACTTGACGTCGCCCCGGCCCATGTTGGCCTCGGCGTCGAGGTCTTTGAACTCGCGGAAAATCTCGCGCGGCTTCTTGCCGGCGATATTGGCGAGGACGTTTAGCCGGCCACGGTGGGCCATTCCGATCACCACTTCTTCGACGCCATCTTCACCGGCCTGTTCGATGGCAAGGTCCAGCAGCGGCATCAGGCTTTCGGCCCCCTGCAGCGAGAAGGCCTTCTTGCCAAGGAACTTTTTCGCGATGAACTGCTCGAACAGCGTGGCATCGGTCAGACGGCGGAGAATCCGAACCTGCGTATCGCGGGTGATCCGCAGTCGGTTCTCGGAGGTCTCCATCTCGTTCTGAAGCCATTCGCGGACGGTCAGGCTGTCGATATGCAGGAACTGCGCACCGATCGAACGGCAGTACGTGTTTTGCAGCCACTCGACGATCTGCCGCAGCGTGCGGACGTTGGGACCAGCACTGCGGATTGTCGAGAACGGCTTGTCGAGGTCTTTGTCGGTGAAGCCATAAAACTCGGGATTGAGTTCGGCCGGGAACGGCCTCGTGGAGCCGAGCGGGTCAACCTTCGCGGCGATATGCCCCCGCAGACGGTAGTTCCGAATGAGCTGGTCCACCTTCTCCTGTAACGCCGCGGCGTCTTCCGCAGCGGCCGAACCGAAGGTCGATTGCGTCACGGTGACGGCATGGAACAGGCTCGCCGTTGGAAATGACGGGCCCAGTTGCGGCCGGCTGGAGCGGACGACGGTTCGGAAGTAATGCTGCCAGTCGGCGGGGACGCTGAGTGGATCCTGCGCGTAGGCCTCCTGCATCTGCTCGACGTAGACCAGCGCGTCGATGTTCAGCTCGGACGGCGGCAGGGTTGGGGCGGCTGGGATCGACCCGGAGGCCGGACTCGCGACCGGGGCTGCCGTTGGGGACGGTGTCGAGTCGCCGGACGTTTTGGAGGATTTGGGGGCGGAGGAAACGGCGGTTTGGGGGGCCATGACGTCTCGGCAGCGAGAAAGGGGAACGGTGTCTGGCGTCGAGGGAATGCCGTGCGGAGCGCACGTACTTGAGCTCAACGAAGTGTGGCTGGGGCAGGACTGGCGGAATTACTGGTGGAGTGAGCGGGGCTGTTCAATGGCATGGTACGAATCAGATCGGAACGTTCCGATCGTGGCACCAGGCGCTAAGAAGCGGGGGATGACGCGGTCGGACAACCATGGATCCGGTAGGTACCGGTGTCGAAACATCTTACCGGACCGGCAACGTTCCAACCAAGTTCTCTGATTCGTTTCCGGGGACGGATGTCGGGTTCGTCACGAAGTTTAAACCGACAGGCACCTGTTCGTCTGTTTATGTTCGGTCGCGATTGATTGACGATCAGGCGATCAGTTTCAGTGTTTGTTGCATCAGTTGCTTGGTCATTTCGATTGCGGCGATGTTGGCTTCGTAGGCACGCCCCGCTTCGAGCGCGTTGACGAACTCCGTCACCTGGTTCACGTTGGGGTAGGCGACGTTGCCATCGGCGTCGGCATCGGGATGACCGGGCTGGTGGATTTTACGCGGAGGCGACTGTGTGTCGATCTCGACTTTGTGGGCGACCGCCAGCCCCTCGCCCCCGGCGAGCTCCTTGGCTTGAAACGTCACCAGTCGGCGCTGGAACGGGCTGGGTTCGCCGCGTTCGTTGCGGGTCGTGTTGATGTTGGCAATGTTGGCGGCGATGGTGTCCATGCGATGCCGCTGGGCCACAAGGCCGCTGGTACTCACGTCGATACTGTGAAACATGGCGTTTCTCCCTGATCGCGGGGTTAGGCGCGTTCGCTGATGACCATCTGCAATTTGTTGAACTGGGCCGCGAGGAGTTCGACGGCGAACTGCTGGGTCATTGAGTTTTTCGTCAGCTCCATCAGTTCCTGTTCGATGCTGCGGCTTGCTCCGTCCTGATAGGTGGGCGAAATTGCGTCTCGTCGATCGGCCTGATGCAGGTCTGCCGAGGCGAGTTCCCTAAACGCCGACGTGGGCGTGATGTCCGCGCTGGTCCAGAGCGGTCGGCCGGTTAACTCGTCGCTGGTGGAACCGGATTCGATGGCAACTTTCAAAGCGGCCTGGAACTTTTCCACTGGCAAATCGCGGGCTTCGTAGCCGGGGGTGCTGATGTTGGCCAGGTTCCCGGCGAGCACATCGTGCCGACGTTCTGTAAAGGCAGCCACCTGCTCGAGCAGTGGCTGTGTTCCGGCCAGCAGGCGTTGGATGGTCATGACCTGTCTCGTATTTCGAAGACGTTACTCGGAGACATCCAGCAGTCGGGAAGTCGAGGGGGCGGTTGAGTCGTGGTATGCACCGGCGGCTTCCATGCCGCCTGTCACGCGCTGCAGTTCGCCGCGCGTCAGGTTGCGACGTCGTTCCAGCTCGGTGCCGCAATGTCGTTCGCGTTCATTGAGTTGTCCGAGGATGCGTTCGGTCGTTTCGAGAAGCTGTTCGCATTCGTGTCGAACAGTCGACTCCAGTGCGTCCCGGGCGCCGCGCCAGCGATCGACGATGGCCGGGTAGGCCGTGGTGAGCTCTTCCATCCGGCCAAGCAGCCTCTGCTTGGCACCGAGAACATCGAGCAGGCCTTCGTAATTGTCGTCGACGATGAGGTCCCACTGGCTTTCCGAGAGGCGCAGAAGTTCGGCGAACGTGGCCTGACGCACCTTGAAGAGACGGAGATAATCGATGGTGGACATGAACGTGACCGCGGTGAGTTGAGTTGGTCGGGAGGCCTGCGGGTTGGGAATCTGTGTGTGGGGGGGCGAGGGATGAAGGCCTATTCGAAGCGACCGGCGGCCCAGGTCAGCCAGTTCTCCCATTCGACGCGCGTCATTCGGCCGGGCTTGTCGACGAACATCGCATCGGGCAGTTGCTTGAGGAGCAGGCGGGCCTGGACGAGCGTGCTGAGCGCTTCCGACGGCCGTTTGAGGCGGGTGTAGCAATTGGCAATCTGGACGTAGGCGCCGAGCGTTTCCGGATTTCGCTGATACTCGGCGGCGCAGCGGCCATAGGCATCGATGGCCTGTTCATACTTTTCCAGCCCGTACAGGCAACCGGCCAGTTCGAACTGACTTTGACGGAGCATCTGCTCGTCTTCCTCGTCGGCCTGGTCCTGTTCGCGGCGGACAATCAGTTCCTGTCGACAGATGTTGAACTCGCGTTCGGCTCGGGTGTACAGATCAGAAAGCTGATGGCGGAATTCGGCACGGGCGGTGTCTGTTTCGGCGCGGTTCAGACGTTCAAAGAGGTATCTGGTTCGAGCCCGGCAGACTCGCGCGAGCTGGAACCGGACGGATGTCCGATCGGGGGCGGCAGGATAGCGTTCGAGATACTCATCGAAACGCAGCCCAGCTTCGGCCAGCCGGCGATCGATCGCCGCCAGTTTGTCCATGAAGACCGCTGGCTCGGGTGGCGAGCGATCGAGTTGCCGCGTATCGGCCTCACTCGTTTCGAGGAGTAGATGGGCGAGGCTGGCCTCGGCTTGTCTCCATTCCAGGGCTTCCGGGCGGAGGTCTTTAGAGTCGATCAGACGGCGCCAGGCCAGTTCGGCACCGGGCATATCGTTTTTCTCGAAGAGCGCGTCGCCGATCAGGTACTGCGCGGTGAACGAGGCCGGGTCGGTCGGGTGGAGTGCGAGCACTTCCTCGAACGCGACGAGGGCTTCGTCGAGACGTCCCAGATTCAACAGGCACTGCGCACGGCGCGTGCGAACTTGTGCGGTATTGGCACCAGCCCCGGCCACGAGGAGACGGTCGAGCTGTTCGATAGCCAGTTCGTACTCCCGAGCGGCGAAGTAGCTCTCCGCGCCAATCCAGAGGGCATCGCTGTAGAGCTGCGACGTTTTTCGGCTTTCCGCCAGTCGCGCGTAGGCTTTCCCCGCTTCGTGGAACCGGGCGGCCAGTTCCTCGCGTCGTGATTGCCGCTCGGGATAGGTCAGACGCTCGAGTTCATCGCGGGTCGATTCGGCCCACTGCTTTGCGGCGCGTGCGACAAGTTCGTGCGCCTCGTCATGCGGGACGGTCGGGGGCATGAGCTCGGCCAGGGCGATCGCCTCGGCGTACTTCCGCTCATCGAGCCAGGCCTTCCAGGCGTCGCGCACGAGGGTTTGCAGCCGACCGAGCGGAAGCCAGCGGTTGCGATAACGCGATGGGCGATGAATCGAACGCAGCGAGGCACTGTAGGCTTCGAGCGACTCCTCCTTGCGACCCAGGCGACGGAGCGTCTCGGCGGCGAGAACCCGTCCGGCAAATGCTTCGTGCGTCCCTTCGAATCGGTCGGCGACTTTTTCGAACGCGGCCACGGCGTCTTCCTGCCGCCCGGCTGCGAGGGATGCGACCCCCAGCAGGTACTGGGCCTGGGCGGTCACCTGGCGGTCCAGCCGTTCGTCTGCGGCAAGAGGCGTCAACAAGGTGAGAGCTTCGATGGGTTTGTGGTCATCTAGAAGCGTCTGGGCACGGAGCACATTGGCAGCTTTGCCTTCGATTTCGGCACCGGTGACAAGGTTTAACACGGCCTCGGCACCGGACTTTTCGCCCTTGGCCAGGAAGGCCTGGGCGCGAAACAGTCGCGCCCGGCCGCGCTGGGCGGGCGTGAGCTGTTCGTCCTTGAGCAGTGTGTCACTCAGCGCGAGCGCCTGGTCGAGATGCTCGGGGGCACGGATTTCGAGGTAGGCATCGAGCAGCATCATTCCGGCGGTCAACTTGGCCTGGGCATTGGTCCGGACGGCCTCTTCGAGCAAGGGAATCGACTCTTCCAGCGATCCGCTGGCATGCAGAGCCTCCCCCAGCGCGGCTGCCCAGGCAGGTCGGCGATCGATTGCCAGCGTGAGATGATCGGCTTCTTTCAGAAAGCCTGCCGCCACCACGTATTGCTGCTCCCGCGATTGAGAGTCGCCGGTGGCGGCCTGAAGAAATGTCGTCATGCCTAAGACGTAGACCGCGCCGCCGGAGAAGTCGGGGTCGCGATACTCCTCGGCATGGAGCTGCTCGGCGAGCGTCCGAGCGCGGTCGAGCTGCTTTTCGTCGAGAAGTTTTAGAGCGAGCTTCAGTTTCTCTGGAGGAGTCTGCTCGGGAGGGGTCAATGCCCACCAGACGCCGCCTCCCAGAATGGCCCCGACAACGCCGAGGATCACCAGCCGAACGACGAGGCCTCGCCCGCGAGGCTTCGCGGGGGCGGCATCTGTCGCAGGTTCAGCTGGGCTTTTTGCCATCGGGTTTCAACGCGCGTTCCGCGCCGTGACCGCGCTGCCAAAAGCGCAGCGAGGCCCTGGAGGGGGGTGGGAACTGAGTGAAATGGGGCTGGTGGGGGGAAGACCGCGCGCCGATGAGGAGAGAATTCCACCGGGTCGGGCAGTCTGAGACGCTTGCTAACCCGAAACGCCGAAGCAGGTCAAGGCGGGGTTTGCAGCAACCGAGTGGCGCAGGCCAGCAGGGCAGGCGAGCCGACCCTGTCAGGGGTCGGTGGAAAGCGATGCGCAGAGGCACCTTGCGCCATTTTGAGGGAGTCGCTGAACTGTCGCGTTGCGAGGCAGTCCCACTGTTGAATCTCGCCCCGGGTCTCCGCCGACATCTGACAGGATCGGCTCGCCGCTGGACTCAGAGCGCGTCTGGATTCAGACCGCGTGTCTGCTCTCGCCTGCTTCAACAGGTGCGGCCGAGCGGCGGGGCGGCTTGGAGAAAGCTACTCGCCCACGGTCAGTTCGGTGCGGGCTTCCGCGACGGACTGGCTGGTCACGTCGGTCACCCGCAACGTGACGATGTACTTGCCGGGAGCGAGGTCGCCGGGCACGGCCAGTTCGTGGACCACGAAGTAGTTCTCGCGGGGCCTCTGCGAGACATCGAGAGCTGAGCCAAGGCATTGTCGCGACAGCACGATGCCGTTCCAGGCTCTCAGTTCGATCTCGGTTGCGGTTTCGCTTTCCAGACCTTGAGACGTGGTGCGGGCGGTGACATTGTCGAGCGCGGCCACAACGAGCGCGGCCTCGCCGCGGCGGAGCACGGCATTGGCCAACGGGACGGTCGCGCCGCGCTCGTCGACTTCTTCGGCGAGCGTCAGACGGACAATTCGCAGGCCGGGCAGCGCGGCGGGCGATACGGAATGCGACGTGGCCTTCCACAGCGGCACGGCCTGAACGCCCGAGGGTTCTCCCGGTCGTGATTCGCGCGACGTGGGGACCAGCAGCCGCGATTTGTTGCGACGCGACTCCAGGTCGGGAGTGAGATCGAGCCCCTGTTCGGCTGTTCCGGTTTCTTCGGCCGGCCAGGCTGCTTCCGATTCCTCAGGGGCGATTGGCTCCTGATCTTCGGCTGGGACGAGATCGGCTTCGGACCAGTCGGGATTGGGCGGGGTGTGCCCACCCGACAGGCCCGCGAATTCTTCCGGGGCCTCGGCGGGTTGACCGACTGGCTGATCCGCTGGCAGATCGGCCCACGCATCCGGGTGACGACCGGTCGTCACCCGGGAGGAACGGACTGTCGAACGATTGGTGACCCCGGCAGTTCGCGTCTGAGAGGCGGCAATGTCGGCCTGGTTGAGGCCGGTCATTGAGCCGCGATCAGACGTGGACGACCGGGGACGTCGAAAAAAATGGGAGACTCGATCTCCGAGCGTGGCGCCGGCAGCGCGCGTCTTCGGGGGGGCGAAGAACGCTTCGCTGTCGGGGCCGGGGACGCTGATCCCTTCTCCGCCCGGCGCGGCCGGTAGCGGCGCTGGTGCGGGAGCGGGCGACGGTGAGGGAACCGAGTGAGGGGTGTACTCGGGATCGTACGTCATCGGACCCTGCGCGTGTTGCGCGGGCATCGGGTACGAGGAGTCGTCGGTGTATCCACCGGTTTGCCGACAGCCACACAGACTGGCTGTTCCCAACAAGCCGACGGCAACCCATCGGCGGAGCGAGCCTGCTCCCTTATTTGCCACAGATGTCATACCTGGACCTTAAGTAAGGTTTTCGGCCTTCCGTGGCGACTTCAGTGCCTGGATTTGGTCCGTCCCAGCGAAGATGAGATCGGCAATGTCAAACGGAAAACTGTTCCGTCCCGGAGAAGATCTTGTGGACGGATGAGAACAGTGCGCAACGCTACGGACGTGTCGTTCGTGTGGGCAGCACCGGGTGTACCGGCGGCGAAAGACACTTCAGGCACGGCGGCCGTGGTCGATCTACAGCGGTGAGCGCATCGACCGAAGATCATCTGGCTCGGCGGTCCGATCACGGGCGGCCAGAAAGTTCTGCAGCAGGATGTGAGCGGCGAGCATGTCGCGGCGTTTGTCTCGATTCTTTTTGGAGAGTTCCGCCGACAGGAGGTATTCCTCCGCAATCGCGCTGGAATAGCGTTCATCCCAAAAGGCGACATGGAGGCCGGTGGTGTTCCGGACCCAGTTTCCGAAGGCGCGAGATTCCTGCGATTTGGCGCTTTCACCGCCGCTCATATGGACGGGCAGGCCAACCACCACGCCCACAATGCGGTAGTCCTCGATGAGTTGCCGGAGTTTACGGGCATCCTGCTGCAGGTCACCGCGGGTGTAGTTGTCGACCGGCGCCGATTGGCTCTGGTTCGCGTCGCAGACGGCAAACCCCAGCCGCTTCGTTCCGAAGTCGATCCCCAGCAGGCGCCCCTGGGCTGGAACCTCGTCCCGCCCCAGGGGCCTGGGTTTCTGGGAAGGTGCGGGATTCTTCTCGGACGGTTCAGAGGTACTGGCCATACCCATGCGACTCCAGGTGCTGCACGATTCTGCGGAGCGCCGTTTCGTCGTCCTTGCGAACGACCAGTGTGGCCTGAGGCGTTGCCACGATGACGAGGTCACTCACACCACACGTGGCCACCAGGTGACCGGCTCCCGCTTCAATGATACAGCCTTGGGTATCAATTCCGGCATGGTGGCCGATGACGGTGTTGCCGGCCGCGTCTGTGCCTAGTGACCGAGCCAGCGCCTGCCAACTGCCGACATCGTCCCACTCGAACGTGGCGGGCAGAACGTAGACCTGGTCGGCCCGTTCCAGAACGGCATGATCGATCGAGATCGCCTTCAGCCCGGCGAACAGGCCATCGCAATGGTCGACCGCTTCCCCCGAGGATTCGGCCGCAACGAGGGTTTCGAGATCGCGGGCTAACTCGGGCTCGAACTGCGCGAGGAGCTGCCGCAGGCGAGCGGCCCGCCAGACGAAGATGCCGCAGTTCCAGAGGAATTTCCCCGAGGCGACAAACTCCTGGGCAACGGCCAAGGCGGGTTTCTCGCGGAAGCTGGGGACCTGCTCGACGCGGCGTGACTCGTCGACTCGTGCCCCGCGTTCGATGTAACCAAACCCCGTGGCGGGGTAGGTGGGCGGGACACCAAACAAAACGCTCGCATCGGGATTGGCGGCAATCCAGTCGCAAGCCTCGCGAACGCAGCGGGTGAACGCCGCGACAGGCGCGATGGTATGGTCGGCCGGCATGACGAGGAGCTGCGCGTCGGGATCGATCTGGGTGATGCGGGCCGCGGCCCAGCCGATGCAGGGGGCGGTGTTCCGTCCACACGGCTCTTCCAGCACCTGATCGGCAGGGACATCGGGCAGTTGGGTGCGGGTGATTTCGCCGTACTGCCGATTGGTCACGACCCAGATGTTTCCGGGAAGGACGAGGTCCGAGACACGGTCGCGGGCCTGCTGAATCAGGCTGCGTTCGCCGCCGAATTGGAGGAACTGTTTCGGAAAGGCTTTGCGGCTGGCGGGCCAGAATCGCGTCCCGCTGCCGCCGGCCATGATGACGACATGGAGCATCGTGACCAACAACTTTCTGGGGCGGGGAGGGGACGTTTACAGGAAACGAGGATCAGTTGACTGTCGAAGCTGCGAGTGGGGCTTCTACTTGAGAATCCCCAGTACGGGACTGTAGCGATCGGTCCAGTGGAGGGGTGCTCGGGTGGAAACGACCGTCTCGTCTGACGAGGCCGGAACCAGATGAACCACGCCTGCGGCGGGGCCGAGCAACAGCCAGTCGGCCGGTTGTTGGGCGTCGTCCGGGTTACCGCTGGTCAACAGTCGACGCGTCACCCACCCGAGAGATCGCGCGGCCCCATCAAGAACCGGGGCGAGATCAAAGTGCCGGTTGGAGATATGAATCGCGATGGCGCCGTCTTCGGAGAGATGACGACGATAGACTTCGAACGCCTCGGTGGTCAGCAGATGGGTGGGAATGGAATCACTGCTGAAGGCATCCAGGACGAGCAGATCGAATTCCTGGCCGGGCTCGCGGTCGAGGGCCAGTCGGGCATCGGCCAGCACGAGTTCGCAGCGGGCCGCGGAATCGCTCAGGTAGGTGAAGTGCTCCTTTGCGATCTGGATCACATCCGGATTGATCTCGTAGAAGCGGTAGACATCACCCGGTCGACCGTAGGTAGCGAGTGTTCCAACACCCAACCCGACCACGCCCACCCGCACGCTCTGCTCGTTTCGATGCGCCAGTTCCGTCAGCGTGCGTCCGACGGCCGTGGCCTCTCCGTAATAGGCGGTGGGGATACGACGTCGCTCGGGCGCGGTGAACTGGCGTCCGTGCATGATGTGCCCGTGAACCATGATCTTGGACGCCTGTCGCTCGTCATCCCGCGCAATCTCGGCCACTTTCAACACCCCGTAGAAGTTACGGGCGACATACACTTCTCCGGCGATCACTTCCCCGGCATGTGAGCGGAGCGTGCGGGCCAGGAGCAGCGTGCCAATGAGCAGAACCGGCCAGACCCAGACCGGACGGCCGCGTTCAGCCAGCCAGGTTTTGTCGCGTGCCAGAGCGATCAAGGTGACGATGACCGCCGCGAACAGTCCGAAGTGGAGCTCGAGGTAGCGGGAGAAGATCAAGGGAGCGATCAGAGACGTGAATACGCCCCCGGCGGCACCACCGGCCGACATGGCGAGGTAGTACGAGGTCAGGCTCTGCGGTGCGGGTTTGAGGCGGGCCAGTTCGCCATGGCAGACCATGCAGCAGAAAAAGAGCGTAGAGAAGTAGACGATGATCTGTGTGGAAAGCGGAGCCGTCTCCCAGCCAAACATCATCATGCAGGCACAGGCGATTCCACCAGCGGCCGCCACAAGCCAGGTCGTGCGTGGATACCAGCCCGCCCCGTCAAAGCAGAGGATGAACGTCAAGAGGTAGAGCGTAAGGGGCAGCACCCACAGGAAGGGGACGACCGCGACATCGAGACAGACCTGATTGGTGATCGCCAACAGCAGGACTGACGCTGCCGCCGAGAGGCCAAACCAGAGGAACCGCTCTGTCCCGGTCACGGCAGGAGATTCCTCGGCGGCGGTGGCGCGCGTCTGGGGTTGGGCGGGGGTTTTGCTCAGCAGTTTGACCGCGCAGGCCGCGACAAGGAGGGCGTAACCGGCGAAGGCAAGGGACCAGCCCCAGGCCTGAACTGGTGCCGAAAGCAGCGGTTCGACGCAGAAGGGATAGCTGACCAGCCCCAGAATTGAACCGACATTTGACAGGGCGTAGAGGCGATAAGGCGAGGACGCTGGCTCGACCTGGCTGAACCACTTTTGCAGCAGGGGGCCGGTCGCGCTCAGCGTGAAATACGGCAAGCCAACCGAGGCCAGTAGCAACATCAAAATCCGCCCGATCGGGGCCTCGTCTCCGGTCGGCTTCCAACTGGTGTCGGGTTCAATTGGAAGCAGGCAGATCGCAAGGAGCAGCACCAGCCCGTGAACCAGTACCTGATGGCGCGCATGAAGGTGTCGCGTCAGAAGGTGGGCGTAGGCGTAACCGCCGAACAGCACGATCTGGAAAAAGAGCAGGCAGGCGCTCCAGACCGCGGGGGTCCCCCCGAACCAGGGGAGAATGTACTTGCTGATCAGCGGCTGGACCTGAAAGATCAGGAAGGCGCTGGTGAAGATGGTGACGCCAAACGTCACTGGCGCGGGAACGGTCCAGCTCAGGGCCGGTACGGTGACACGGCGAACCGGGTGGCTGTCGCAGTGCGGATTGGGCAGCGTCGCGGCGGACATGGCGTCACCAACGGGAGGGTCTGTCGACTGTCCCGACTCGGCGCGAAAGCAGTCATCGCGACACGTTCTGGACCCTCTACCTTAGCTTGCGTCCGCCGGGTGTGGCGTTTTCGCCTCAAGATTTGCCGCGCGATCAGGGGCGGAATATCCGGGAAACTCGAAATCCTTGGAATGGACTGCGCAATATGCGTCAACGGAAAAACCGTGGTGCACGAATCTGGCGTGCACCACGGTTTCAGGAATCGTTGGTGATATCTCAGTACTGCAGGTCCAAGCCCGCTGCTGTCTGACTAGAACCGGTATTCGCCACCGATCGAGAAGCCATTCACCCGGACGTCGCTGCGCTTCATGTTGACGATGACGTCGGACACCGTGGTGGCGAACGGCGGGACGAAAGCGCCTCGGTCGTTGTAGTAGATGTTGTCTTCCGGGCGAGTGACCCGTCCGATCCACATGAAGTTGTAACCACCCCGCAGAGAGAACTGCGGCGTGATGTTCCATTTCCCATAGACACCGATGTCGATGATCGGCGACAGGTGCGCTTCGCGGTCGTCCGTCACCACTTCCGGGTCGAAGTTCGACCGGAAATTGTTCACACGAACCTTCGCGAACTGGTCGTTCGCAGCCAGCGCGATCTTCGTGTCGACCCCGAACACGAGGTACTTGGTGACCGCCTCGGCCCGGAACCCGCCCTGGACCCCGTAGAGGTTGTTGCGGGTGAACGATTCGATTTCGGTGTTGGTATCGATGGCCGGGTTGAAGGTCGAATCGCGGAAGGTGCCCCGCTGGAGCAGTTTTTCCCGCAGGCTCATGTGCCGGAACCCGATGAGGGGCTGGAACTGGATGAACCCGTCTTCGTCGGTATCAAAGTAGTAGTTGATATCGCTGCCCCACATCTGCGACAGGTAGGTCGCGTTGTAGTCCTGGTTGTACAACTCGACATTGTTGGCGAGCTGACCATTGACCATGGTGCTGGTCCCGATGACGCGGGGGGCGAACAGGTCGACGAATGTGGGTGGAGTCGTGGCGGGGACGACGGGCGTCCGAGAGTAGAGGACGTCCTGCCCCAGGCCTGTCGGCGAGGTAAACGAACGGCCGCGTTCCAGGAAGAACCCACCGACTTCCATGTACCCGCCGTACGTCAGGTCGGCACCGATGTAGAGCCGCGCTCCGTTGAGATCACGCAGCGACATGTTCTCGGTCGTGGGGATCGTCGCCACGCCGCGGGGGTTACCTGCGTTGTCGGTCACCAGGAACGGTTTGCGGGGGTCGGCGATGCCGGCAACAGGCGCCCCCAGCAGCACGTCACCGGGATCACTGACGGTCCAGTTGAGGTACTCGGCCCGCACGTACCAGCTATCGATCCAGGGGTGAGTCGCCTCACCCATCGACTGCATTTCTTGCGGGTCGCAGTACCAGCCTTGTGGGTCTTCACCCATGGGGCTCCCCTCGTAGTAACGAGGGCCGGGTTCACCGTATTGCGCCGGAAAGCCCTGGTCGTTGACCAGCGGCCGTCCGTCCGGACCAATCATGGGCGGAGGCGTACCAGGGCCAGCCGGGCCACCCGGATAGGGACCGGGAACCTGGGCCGAAACCAAGGCCGTAATCGAGAGCGCGATTGACAGGGCAAGCACCCATCCGCAGGCACGTCTCATGACGCAAGTCCTTTGGCGTTCTGGGAAAACAAAACACGGCGAGCATCCGGAAGACCGTCCGCACACACCCGGATAACGGCGCGGGAACGACCTTTCCCTCCGTAACTGATGTATCGGACGTACCGTTTGGGGAACTTGTGAGTTTCCCGCTGCCGGAGTTCCGTTTGGGGCGACTGTTCCGGTCGTATCGGAAAGATGGGCGACCTGCGAGGAGTAGGGTTGCCGGGATGCCGTTTGATTCGCCGAGAACACGGTACAATCCCTGAACGCGTCCGCAACTCGCAGAAAGGCTGCAAAAACACAATGAAGGTCACGCTGGATTACGGGAAGACCGGCCTCGACATCGACCTCCCCGATGGGCGAGTCGTGGGGCCTCTGGCCATCCGAACCATTGAGCCGCTCGCCGATCCCGCCGCAGTGCTGAGGCAGAAGCTGGCGCATCCGACCGGCACCGCTCCGCTCGCAGTGCTCGCCCAAGGAAAGCGGACCGCCTGCATCCTGATTTGTGATATCACCCGTCCCGTCCCGAACAAAATTCTCCTGCCCGAAATCCTGCACACACTCGAAGCGGCGGGGGTGCCGCGGTCGGGGATTACGATTCTCGTCGCCACGGGACTGCACCGCCCCAATGAAGGGGCGGAACTGGAAGAGTTGGTGGGGCCCGAGATCGCGGCGACGTATCGCTGCGAGAATCACTTCGGCCAGCGCCGGGACGAACATACCTATCTGGGGACCACTCCCTCGGGCGTACCTGCCTGGATCGATACCCGGTACTGCGAGGCCGAGCTGAAGATCGCGACGGGTCTGATCGAACCGCATTTCATGGCAGGATATTCCGGCGGTCGCAAACTGATCTGTCCCGGGATCGCCGCGCTGGAGACGGTCAAGGTCTGGCATAGCCCTCGCTTTCTGGAACATCCGCTGGCCGATTCCGGCTTCCTCGCGGGCAATCCCGTCCATGAGGAAAACACCCGCATCGCGCGGATGGCCGGGTGCGACTTCATCGTCAACGTGACGCTGGACAGCAAGCGCCGCGTCACGTGCATCGTTGCGGGCGACATGGAGGCCGCGTTTCTCGAGGGAGTTGCGTTTGTCGAGCAGGTGGTGAAGGCGCCGGTCGATCTGCCCTGCGAGATTGTGGTGACCAGCGGCGCGGGATATCCGCTCGACACGACGTTTTACCAGGCGGTGAAGGGGATGGTGGGGGCGCTGCCCATCGTGAGCGAGGGCGGGACGATCATCATCGCCGCAGGGATGACGGAAGGCGTGGGGAGCGCCGAGTTCCAGAGTCTGTTTGCCGAGAATGCCACGCTCGACGGGTTCATGGAGCGCATCGTTGGTGACAACTACTTCGTGATGGATCAGTGGCAGTTGGAGGAGTTGGCCAAGGTGCGGCGCAAGGCGCGGGTGAAAGTCGTCACGAAGGGACTGCCGCCGGAACGTCTGGCCGGGTTGTTTGTCGAATCGGCGGACTCGGTCGAACAGGCGGTCGCCGACTCGCTCGTTGAGTATGGTCCCGCGGCGCGGATTGCGGTGATTCCGAAGGGGCCGTACGTGATGCCGGTGCTGCAACCTGCGTGAGGGGCGGTTTTTCCGGTGGTTGTGGCATGTTTGCACGGTTTCGGGGCAAGCATGCCAATCGTGGGGCGGCGTGGCTTTCTCCAGGACCGCGAGTTCCTGGGATTCGACTCTGAAGAAAGTCGAACGCCGCGCGCATGCTTGCCCCGTAAAGCCGGTGCAAGCATGGCACACGGCATCCACACCTTTGCCCCAAGTTTCAACGCGACGAAAGCCCTGTGATCACTCCGCCGACGCTCTCGTTCATCGCTGCGGCGCTCTACAATCCTGGTTGAGTCGGCGAACTGACGGGCTGACTCGCGCGCCTTGAAATTGATTGTCTACCAGGTGGCCCAGAGCCGGACCTGACACCCTCCCAAAACCTGCGGACCTCGCCATGTCGTTCGAGCAAAGCCTCTACAACCTGATTGTC
>JAIXZD010000313.1 GCA_027489895.1 Planctomycetaceae bacterium | reverse complement strand
GTGCCCGCCCTACTCGTTCCAGGCGGTGTGGAGGATGTCGTAGGCGGCTTCCAGGGCCTGGGGGAGGATGTGGGTCGCGGCGACGACGGGCATGAAGTTGGTGTCGCCCGACCAGCGGGGCACGAGGTGCCAGTGGAGGTGGCCTGGGAGTCCGGCCCCGGCGATGGCGCCGAGGTTGAGGCCGATGTTGAAGCCTTGCGCTTTGAACGCCCGTTCAAGAAGAGCCGTCAGCTCGACGAGCAGGGTCTGGCATTCGAGCAGTTCGTCGTGGTCGAGGTCCCCGAGCGCCGCTTTATGGGCTTTGGGCGCGACGAGCAGGTGCCCGTTGTTGTAGGGGTACCGGTTCAGCACGACGACGGTTCGATCGGCACGGCGGAGAACGAGGTTGTCGCGGTCGAAGGCGGCGTCTTCGGCCAGGTAGTGGCAGAGGAAACAGGCTCCGGGGGGTGGCTGCCGGGGGGTGCGGAGAGCGAGGGCCGGTTCGCCCCCGATGGTCTTCTGTTCTTTGTCGGCGATGTAGGCCAGCCGCCAGGGAGCCCAGAGGCGGTCGTATGACATGGGGTGACTCCTCTCGAACACGGGGCGGGCGGTGACGTCGAGGGTAACGGAACGGGGACGGGTTCCAAAGACCAGGCGCGGGGACCGCAGGTGGGTTGGCAGGGGTCGAACCGGCTTGGCTCGATGACCACCAAGACGCCAAGGGCACCAAGGAAAGGCAGGTCGAAGGTCGGGTGGGGAGGGCGACGCCGTTTGGACCAATGCGGGAGATTCTGGGGAAGGTGACCTGCGCAGGAGATGCTGGAAGGAATTCCACCAGACAGGGACACGCCAAGTCGGGTGTCACGCAACGAGGCATTCGTCAGACGAATGCGGCGATGGTCCTCCCCGCACGGCCGACAGAACCGGCCCTTGCACCTGCCTTTCCTTGGTGCTCTTTGGTGCCTTGGTGGTTAACTGAAGAGTCCGCACTACAAGCCCCTCCTGTCGCACCTCGTGACCAGGAAATCATCTAAACAGGATAGACACGTCTTATTTTGCTGGATAAACTGGACACACACATCCGATTACTGCGGAGGTGGCCATTGTTCGGTTGATTCCGAAGTGCTTCGGGACGATGGGCGATGGGCCGGATCTGTTCCAGAGCGAGGGCGAAACCGATGTCACGTCGAACTTCGATGGGTGGGGTGGTGGGTGGGTTGCTGCTGGTCCTGGGGGCGGGGGCCTGGTGGGGAGCGACCGCTGAGGACCAGACGACTGACCCGGCCCTGGAGCGGACGCGCCGGCAGGTGCGCATGCTCGATGATCTCTACAAGACGGCGGTCGTGCTGATCACCGACAAATACGTCCATACCGAGAGCGATTTCTCCGCCGGATCGGCCGCGAACGCGCTGTTCGCCGCGATGCGGAAGAAAGGCTGGCACGACGTGCGGCTGCTCGATGCGAGCGGCCAGCCGTTCCTCGAAAAGAACCTTCCCCGAGACGAGTTCGAAAAGGCCGCGACCAAGGCTCTGGTCGGCGGCGAAACGTATTACGAGCAGGTGGTCAAAGGAGACAACGGCACGCGTGAACTCCGCGCGGCGACGCCTGTCCCGGTGGTCAGCGAAAAGTGCACGATCTGCCATGACAACTACAAGGACGTGCCCGCTGGCCAAGCGATTGGGCTGTTGAGCTACCGGCTGAAGGTGGAGTAACAGGGGGTTGAAGGCGGACGGGTGGGAAGCGGTGCTGTCGCTTGGGACTTGTTTTCGCGTCGCGCGCCGGTGCGGACGGGTCTCCCCCCGGGCGCTAACGCTTCCGGCTCCCGCCTGATTGACGGCAGACTCCCGGCTTTCGCATCGGTGCCCGGAGAAAAGCACAAAACGTTCTCAAGCGGCGCACTGGCGAAACGAGGCCAGACGGTTGGATAATGGGATCTTGGTGCCGTGATCGGGGTTCGATTGCGGCGCGGGCTGTTTCCGATCGCTGTCAGGCGGCGCTGTTTGATGTCATTCCGTCCGCTGATCGAACGCCTGCTAGGGGTGCGGCCCCCCGAGGCAGGGCAGGGGTTGGACTGGTCCATCTCCCAGAGCTTTCCTCTGCCGGCCTGGGGCCTGGCGCTGCTCGTGGTTGGTTTGGTCGCGTTTGTGTGGCTGGTGTATCGCACCGAAGCGCCGCGCGTCGCACCGCTGGGTCGGGGCCTGCTCGCGGGATTGCGGCTGCTGGCCTGGGCCTGCCTGCTGTTTTTTCTCAGCGAGGCAATTCTGTCGATCGAGCGGACTGGACTACCGCATGTGGCGATCCTCGTCGATACCTCTGGCAGCATGGCCACGCGCGATGGCCTGTCAGCAGCCGGCGCGGGAGGTTCCGGGAAGGCGGCCGCGTCCCGGCTGGAGCTGGTGCGGACGCTGCTCACCGAGAACAACGCGGCCTTTCCCGCCGCGCTGCTCACGCGTCACAAGTTGAGGCTGTTTACCGTCGGGGCCGAGGAACGAGCCCTTGGCCCTGACGAGATCATCGATCGATCCGGGCTCGACGATACCCTGACGGCGCTCTCCAAAATCGAACCTGCGGGAGACCAGTCCCGTCTGGGCGACGCGCTCCGGCAGACGCTGGCGGCGCTGCGTGGTTCGCCACCGGCCGCGCTGATCTACTTCACCGATGGCGTCGTCACCGATGGCGAGAAGCTCTCCGCCGCGGCACGGTTTGCCCGGCAGAACAGCGTTGTGGTCTACCCCGTGGCCGTGGGAGACCGCCAGCCCGCACGCGATATCGAACTGCACGACACGCTCGTGGATGAAGTCGCATTTGTCGACGACCCGGTCACCGTGCTGTTCAAGCTGAGCGCCGAAGGCATCGAGAATCAGTCGACCCAGGTGCGCATTCGACTGATCCGCAGCGAGTCGACCGCCCCCGAGGCCAACCCGGACGGCTCTCCCGCAGCCCCTTCCCCTACGGCACCCGCCGCTCCCTCGGCCTCACCAACGGGCGACGAAGCACCGCTCGTTGAACAGCTGCTGGAGCTGCCCGCTGCGGGCAAGACGCGCAAGTACGAGCTGGTGTTCACGCCCAAGGATGTCGGCGAGTTCGACCTGGTGATTGATGCCGTCCCCGTGGCCGGGGAGACGAATCCGGCGAACAACCTCGAACGACGGCGACTGGCGGTGCGCAAGGAACGGACCCGCGTGCTGCTGGTTGACCGCCAGCCCCGGTGGGAGTTTCGCGAGCTCAAGGCGCTGCTCGAACGGGAGAAGACGGTCGATCTGAAGGTGGTGCTGCAAGAGGCCGATCCGGAGTTCGCGAAGGAAGACCGCGTCGCCCTGCCTGAGTTTCCCGTCCGGAAAGAGGCGCTGTTCGAGTACGACGTGTTGATTCTCGGGGACATCAACCCGGCCTTTCTCAACAGCTCGATCTGGGACAACCTGCGTGAGTTTGTGCGCGACAAGGGAGGCGGACTGGTGTTCATCGCGGGCCGGGAGCAGACGCCCTGGTCGTGGCGGAACACACCGCTGGAACCGCTGTTGCCGATCGACCTGGCGACGACGGTGCGCGGGTCAAAGGCCCCGGGGATCGAGCCGTATCGTCCGGAACCGACCTCGGAAGGACTGCGGGGCGTCCCCTTCTTTCGCTTGGCGGAAGGGGACCTCGCGAATCGCAAGGTGTGGGACTCGCTGCCCGGCTGGTATGGACTGGTCGAATCGCCCGATGTGAAAAAGGGGGCGCAGGTGCTGATGAGCCATCCCCGGCGGATGGGGGCGGCTGGGAAGTTGCCCGTGATCGCGATGCAGCGGTTCGGAGCCGGGAAGTGCGTCTACCATGCCAGCGATGAGACGTGGCGATGGCGATTCCGAACGGGCGACCTGTACTACGGACGATACTAGGACCAGTTGATCCGGTACCTCAGCCGGTCGAAACTGCTGGGACGGGATCGCGCTGCCGAGCTGATTGCCGATCGACAGAGCTACCGCGTGGGGGAGCCGGTTTTGTTGCGAGTCCGGTATCTGGACGATCGGGCGATTCCCGCTGATTCGCAGGGGACGGTCGTCACGCTCGACCGGGCGGGTCATGACCGGCGGGAGTTGAGTCTGTCGGCTCTGGCCGATACGCCCACGGTGTTCGAGACCCAGATTCCCGCGCTGCCCGAGGGGACCTATCAGGCGTGGATCTCGTCGCCTTCGCTGGGGGCGCGGCCACCGACCGTGGGGTTTCGCGTCGAATCGACGGCGCGGGAAGCGCGGGTCCTGCAGGCCGACTACCCCGAGCTGTCGCAGCTCGCCAAGTTGACGGGCGGCAAGCTCTACTCGCTGGCGGACGCGGCCAAGCTGCCTTCGGAACTGCCTCCGGGCACAGCGGTCCCGCTGGAAACCGACGAGCCGATCCGGCTGTGGAACCACTGGCTGGGGCTGACGCTGTTCATGACGTTTCTGTCGCTGGAATGGCTGCTCCGCAAACGGTGGCAACTGCCGTGACCGAGTGGAAGTTGAACCACCAAGGCACGAAGGCACCAAGGAAAGACGCTATTGGAGCGTGGGTTCAGGCGAGCCGACCCTGTCAGGGGTCGGTGGTTGGTGGAGACGTGCTTGCTGCGCACAACAGGGATTGTGTTGCGGGGGACTTCGTCGCCATGAGGGCTGGTTCTCATGAAGCACCCGTCGAATAACGATACCGTCGCCACCGACCCCTGACAGGGTCGGCTCGCCTGTACCCTTTCCGGTCGGTCTTGCCAGTCGGCCTCGCTGCTTATCTGGCCTTTCCTTGGTGCCTTGGTGCCTTGGTGGTGAGAATCTGCACGGGGCAAAGGGGCCGCGTTGCGTTCAGGGAGAATCGCGGGGGTTGTGGCGCGTGGTTCTGAATGACAGAATCAGTGTCCAGGCGGTGGGTCGCGCCGCAGTACCAGGGGAGGCCGATGTGGGTCTCCCGGGACCGAAGCGGCCAGTCCCGCCCTATTCACGCTGCCCATGCCCCCGCCCAAAATCCCGACCCGCGACCTGTTCGACGACACCACGATGACCTTCGGGGAGCACCTCGAGGTTCTGCGGGTGCATCTGATCAAAGCACTGATCGGGCTGGTGCTGGGCGTGCTCATCGCGCTGTCGTTCTCGCACCACATCATCCGACGGCTGCAAGACCCCGTCGCCGACGCGATGAAGCAGGTGTTCAAGGCCCCGGTCGCCGAAGTGACCACTGAATCAGCATTCACGCAAAGCTGGAACTGGCTCACGGGGAAGCAGAAACCGGCGCCCAAGCCCGATCTTCCCAAGCCCGATCCCACGGCCCCCGCGGTCCCGAAGTACGAACAGGTCGTCATTCATTTCGATCTGGCGGAGTTGGGCCGGCAACTGCATGCCTGGCGCCCGGAGGTCTATCCCGTCGTTCCGGAAGGCACGGCCAGCAAAGAGGTCGAACTGCCCGCCCGAATCCCGGAACTGGCGAAGTTCCACTCCGAGATTCTGGAAGAGACATTCGAGGAGAGCACTCGCGCCCGAACCGACGGCCCCGACGAAGCCTTCATGATCTACCTGAAGGTCTCGCTGGTGGCGGGGCTGGTGCTTTCCAGCCCGTGGGTCTTCTACCAACTCTGGCTGTTCGTCGCGGCGGGGCTGTACCCTCACGAACGCCACTACGTTCACAAATACCTGCCGATGAGCATTGTCCTGTTTGTGGGCGGGGCGCTGTTCTGTTTCTTCATTGTCATCCCGTTCGTGCTCAGCTTCCTGTTCAGCTTCAACGTCTGGCTCGACCTGCGGCCTGAACTGAAAATCAGCACCTGGATCAACTTCGCTGCGGTGCTCTGCCTGGCGTTCGGACTCAGCTTTCAGTTGCCGCTGGTCATGAAGTTCCTCGAACAGATCTCGATTTTCGAGGTGAAGGACTACCGCGAGAAGCGACGGATTTCGATCCTCGTCATGTCGATCATCTCGATGGTGCTGACCCCTTCCGAACCGTACAGCATGATCCTGATGCTCATCCCGCTCATCATCCTGTACGAAGTGGGCATCTGGCTCTGCTCTGGCCCAGCCAAGTCGAGCAGCCCGTTTGCACCGGCGTAAATCGGCAGAGCGTCGAAGGGAGCCGGAAGCATCAGCGCCCGGAGGTTGCCCCGTTCGCCACCAAAACCCTCACTGACCCCGCGAGCCTCACCCCTCGACAGGAGACGATGCGATGCGGATTGCCGGCGTGCAGATGGATATCCAGATTGGTGACGTGGCGGGAAACCTCGCGCGGATGGCCGACCGGCAGCGTGAGGCGGCGTGTCAGGGGGCGGAGCTCGTGGTGTTCCCCGAGTGTGCCGTACCGGGTTACTGCTTTCGCGATCTCGCCGAAGCCCGGCCGTTTTCCCAAACGATTCCCGGCCCATCGACCGACGCGGTTCAGGCGGTCTGCCGCGAGACGAACAGCCGTGCCGTGTTCGGCCTGCTGGAGACCGATGGCGACCGGCTGTTCAACGCCGCGGTCCTGGTTGGCCCGGAGGGTGTGCTCGGCTCATATCGGAAAACCCATCTCCCGTTTCTCGGGATCGACATGCACACCGCCTACGGTGACCGTCCGCTCGGCGTGCAGACGATGGGCGATCTCAAAGTGGGCCTGTTGATCTGTTACGACGCGGCCTTCCCCGAGGCGACCCGTGCCCTGGGGCTAGGCGGAGCCGATCTGGTCTGTCTGCCGACCAACTGGCCGCCCGGATCGGAACTGGTGGCCGAGCATGTCATCAACGCGCGGGCCCTTGAGAACAACATCTACTACATCGCCGTGAATCGTGTTGGCGAAGAACGCGGCTTCACGTTCATCGGCCACAGCAAGATTGCCGACCCTTCGGGCCGCACGCTCGCCTACGCCAATCACACCCGCGAAGAGATTCTCTACGCCGACATCGACCCGGCCATTGCCCGGCGGAAGCATCTCGTCCGGCGACCGGGCGAGCACGAGATCCACCGCCTCGCCGACCGTCGACCCGAACTGTATGGCCCGGTGGTCGCCACGCATCATCTCGCGTCGCCGGGACGTGCGGTTCGAGACATCCCGTTCGTGGAATAGCTTTTCTGCCTGCGGCTCACTCGGCTTCGAGCACTTCCAACTGCATCGAGCCGAGGACAATCGCCATCGACACGAATTCGGAGAGCGGCGCGTTGCCCACGCCGGCGAAGCTCGATTCGCCGAACTTGATGTGCTCGCCCGCGACATACCCCAGGCCGAGCGTGGCATCGAGCGGCATCCAGGTGCCGCTAATCCAGACTTCGGTCCACATGTGTCCGCCGAACGCATTCAGTCGGGGAACGTAGACCAGCCCGACGACACAGCGCGATGGGATCTGCTTCACTCGGGCCATCGCGGCCAGTAACACGGCATGTTCGGTGCAGTCGCCCGAGAGGGTTCGGGCGACTTCCCCGGCCGAAGCGAGCAGCGTCGAAAAGTTCTTCTTCTTGAGGTTCTGGGCGACCCACTTCTCCATCGCCTGGGCGATCTTCCAGGGATCGGTCTCGGTCCCGGCCGCCGTGTTGGCAAACTCGACCACGCGCTTGTCAGCCGTCTGCAGGAAGCTGTTGGCGTCGAGATACTCGGCCGCGGGGGCCTCGACCGCAGCGGGTGCGGCGGGCGGCTCGCGGAGTGACACCACGGTGATCTTCACGCTGTCATCGGACAGTCGCTCCACCGACTGTGGCGGCCCCGCCTTGAGGATCGTCAGCGGGTCGACGCCCTCGGTCGTCAGCTTGTAGACCACCTTTCGGGTTGACTGCGCCTTCGCCAGCGGCTGGGGCAGCTTCACCAGCGTGGAGATCCCCAGGTCCACCTCGCCACCCGAGAGACTCTTGAGCGCTTCCTCTTTGGTCACCGTGTAGGCCGTGGTGCTCAGGAGCGACATCGTTGACTTCCGCGATTCGCCCGTCGCGTCGAGGTACTCCATCGACTGCACGGCCGGGAAGACGCTGTGCGCCACCGAGACTGGCAACAGCTCCTGCTCGGCAGTTCCCAGCAGCTTCGTCGGCGTCAGTTTGCCGGCTTTCATGGTGACGACATCGGCCTTGGCGAACTGCGGGTCATACGTCGTGTATTTGCGGGTCTCGCCAGCCTGAATGGGGTTCTGCTTGAGGTCGAGTTCCTGCCAGGCCAGGCCACGAATGGCCGGGTCCCACGCTTTTTCGGCCTTGCTCACCGTGCCATCAATCTCGGTCTCCAGCAGGACCTTTTCGCCTTGCACGACGCCGGTGGTGCGATTCACCGCGCTGGGGGGATTGTGCAGTTCGAACGTAAAGCCCTGAATCTGCCCCTCGAGCGTTTCCCGCGTCTGGAACAGGGTCTTCATCTTGATCGACTGACCGAACCGATTGATGACGAGCACCGCCTCCGCCTCGGCGATTCGCTGGGGCTGGCCGTCGCGCTCAACCGTTTCAATCGAGGAGCGGCTGTAGCCCACCCGGCTTTTGCCCATAAAGATCACCTGCCACCGCTCGGAGGTGCTGGAGGCCGGGGGATTCGCGGACTTCGCGGCTGTGTCGGTTGCCGGTTTTGAAGCGGGTGCTTCGTCGGCTCGCAACAGGCCAGTCCCCGTCCCCAGAACGAGGAGCAGCAGACCGAGACGTGGCAAGCGAAACATGGAAACCTCGGCGAACAGGGATCGGCAGGATGAAACTGTGGTCAGGATAACGGCTTGAATTGTACCGGATTCCCAGGAACAGGTGTTGGCGTCCCTTGGCGAGACGACCCTGGCTGGGGTCGGAAGCGGGGGGGGATCGACGGGACGCCGACTTGTCGCGCGCTTCGGCGGACGAGCTCTTGAGTGCCGTAGAGGCAGTGAGTATTCGGAATACTCGAAGTGTGAGGGAGGGACCCCGCGCTCTCCGCAGGTCACGATCTCCCCGGAATCCACGCTGGGTCCCTCGCTGACGCTTCGGGTTACCATCGAGAATTCAGTGTCCGTCCGAAAAGAAATACACCCTCTGTGCCCACACTACGGGCACCAGACGAGCCGTCAGCGCCGGATGAACCGGGCGGGACGCCGCGCGGGGGAAGCCTTACGGCTTCCGCTTCATCCGATGGCCACGACCTGCCGGGGGAAGCTTCACAGCTTCCGCTACATCAGCGGGTGGTGGCGGGCGCGTTGGAGGAGGGATGTTACCCGGCTTTGGCGAGCGGCATTCGCTCGGTCGCTTCCATGGCGAGCACTTCGTCGCAGAGGCCCATGTAGTCCATCGAACCGGGGCACTTCGGCGAGTAGTCGAAAATCGAGAGGCCATGGCTGGGGGCTTCGGCCAGCTTGATGTTCCGGCGAATCCGGTTCTCGAAAATCTTGGCCTTGGACCACGGCGCTTCCGGGTCGCTCTGCGACAGGAACGCCTGGAGGTCATCGGCGATGTCGGCCGCGAGCCGGGTCGAGGTTTCGTACATGCAGAGGACGATGCCGCTCACCTTGAGCTTGCGGTTCAGGCGGCGGGTGACGAGGGCGGTCGTCTCGAACAGTTTCGAGAGGCCATGCAGGGCCAGAAAGTGCGGCTGCAGGGGGATGACCACTTCATCGGCACAGGAGAGGGCGTTGATCGTGAGCACCGACAGCGAGGGCGGGCAGTCCATGATCAGATAGTCGTAGTGCTCTTCGGCGACGAGGGCGTTCACCGCTTCACGGAGAATGAGTTCGCGGCCGGGCGTATCGGCCAGTTCGAGCTCGGTGGCGGCAAGATCGATGTTGGCGGGCAGCAGCCAGAGGTGCGGTCCGACCAGTCGGCGGATGCGGCTGAGGGGGCATTCCCCGGTAAACGCCTGGTAAATCGTGGGCGTATCACCGGCGATTTCAATACCCAGATGGAGCGAGGCATGGGCCTGAGGGTCGAGATCGGCGACGAGGACGCGTTTTCCGCGTTTGGCGAGACCGGCGGCGAGATTGACACTGGTGGTTGTCTTGCCGACTCCACCTTTTTGGTTCATGACCGCGATCGTACGCATCGGGAATCCTTTCCCAGGGGCGCCAGGGACACTCGGTAAACAGGCGCGGCCTCCGGAACGGGACCCTGTGGGGAATCCGCCCGCTCAGACGCGTTGACCCATTACTGCATTCGGGATGCTACCGCGAAGACGAAAAAATCCCCAAGAGCAGTTTTTGCAGGTGAAACCCTGGGGGTACCAGACAGGCTTTGTTGGGGAGTCGACTCCGGGAGGCTCACCTACACAAAGACGCAAAGACGCGAAGGAAAGGCAGGAGTACGAGCAACTCGATGTGTCTTTGGTCGGAGTGACAATTTGCATGGGGTTCTTGGCGCGGTGTGGTCCCGAGTGGACCAGGGGCGACAAATGGTCACCTACGTCCGATTGCCGCCGGAAAGCCACTCGTCGCATTCAGGTCGGTTCGGGTTGCCCAGCGAGGTCCGTTACCGAGTCCTGAAAAGCGGCTGTTCCTTCGTGTCTTTGAGTCTTTGTGTGAACGAGCCCAAACAGGTTCGCAATGCCTGTCGTGCCCCGAAACCTTGGGGTGGGGATGGGGGGTGCCGGGGAAGCCTCACGGCTTCCGATACTTCGCT